>JBBSCD010000024.1:0-26385 GCA_038250645.1 Rhodospirillales bacterium | reverse complement strand
GGTTGTCGCTGCCCGCGACGCGGCCTAGAACGGACCCATGAGCGAACAGAGCATGAACGCGGCGGCGCCGCCTGACTCTTATAGCGCGGGTCGTCGGCTCGCCCGTGGGGTCTGCCGGATGCTCGCCGACCACGGCTACCGGACGCTGTGCGAGCTGAGGTTAGGGAACGGTCGCCGGGTCGATGTCTTCGCGCTGGATCGTCGCGGCGGCATCCTCATCGTCGAGGTCAAGACGACGCTGGCCGACTTCCGCGCCGACGATAAATGGCCGGAGTATCTCGCCTCCTGCGACCGCTTCGCCTTCGCCGTACCCGCCGCGTTCCCGGTGGACGTTCTGCCCGCTGAGGTGGGGATCATCGTCGCCGATGCCTTCGGCGGCGCCTTCATCCGTTCGCCGGAAAGCGAGGCGCCGGTGGCCGCGGCACGACGCAAGGCGCTGACCATCCGCTTCGCCCGCACCGCCGCCGCCCGTCTGCACCTGTCCATGGATGCATCCGCCACCGACCCCGTCCTCAGATGAGGCAGGCACCGCGCTGTTGCGGGCGACATTCAGCCGTAGCGGTGCAGACCCGGGCCGTGACGTTTCAGCCAGGCCCGGGCGACGGAGACGTCGCCGCCGATCATTTCGACCAGCGACCAGAAGCGGGGGCTGTGATCGCGGTGGACGAGGGGCAAGCTCGTGGGCGACGACGTAGGCAAGCACCGCCGGAGGTGCGAGAATCAGCCGCCAGGAGAACGACAGGTTGCCGTTGGCCGCGCACGAACCCCAGCGCGAGCGGGTATCGCGCACCGTGATGCGGCCGACGGGCCGACCGCCCGACCGCTCCACAGGGACCGCGCGGTGCGCGACCTCGGCCGCCAAGTCCACGCGCGCCTGGTTGCGCAGCCAGGTCTCCAGACGCGGAGCGAGGCGCGCCGCCGTCCCGTCGATATGAACAGTCGCGCCTTCGGCGAAAATGCCGCGGACGCCGCCCGGGCGGTGGCGGATGCGGTGGTCGATGCCGCGCAGTGGCACGATCCGGTCATCCTCGAACGGCACCCGCGTCGGCCGCGCCGCCACTCGGCTGGAGATCCAGGAGGCGTTGTCGCGCGCCAGGGCGACGCCATCTGCGAACGCCGCGGTCGGCGGAATCGTGACGATGATCCCATCGCCGGCAGCTGCCAGACGTAGGGTCAGTCGCCGGGCGCGGTAATTTCGGCGAACAACAAGCGCCATCTCCCGGCCGGCGACGACAAGGCTGGTACGGCGCTGTTGCTGCTGATTGGCACGAGACACAGTTCGGGGCACGGCCCGCGTCCCGCCGTCCCTAGGTGAGCGGCGGCGGCGCGAAGGCGAGACGGTCGAGCGCCGAAGCCAGGGCCGCGGCCTCGGCAGCGGCAAGACGCATCAGCGGCGGGCGGATATTGCGCCAGCTCTCAATGCCGCTGTGTCCGGCCATGATCTCCTTCAGCCCGGCGCTCAACGGATAGGCCGAAATCGCTTGGCGCACCGGGTTAAGCCGCGCCTGCGCCGTCTCCGACGCTTTCGCATCGCCGGCGCGGTGGGCGGCGAACACCTTGGCGGCGAGCTCCGCGGCGACGTTGCCGACCGCGGTGATGCAGCCCACGCCGCCCTCGCGCAGAAGCGGCAGCAGGCATTCATCGGAGCCGGCGAAGACACGGAACCCGGGAAAAGCGGCGGCGGTCTCGATCATGCCGGCGATGTCGCCGGAGCTGTCCTTCATGCCGACCACGGTCTCCGGATAGCGGGCGATCAGCCGTCCGATCAGCGCGCGTCCCAACGGCACCGCCGTCATCTGCGGAAAGTGGTAGAGGTAGATGCGCAGCCGGCTATCGCCGACCCGCTCGATGACCTCGCTGTAGGCGGCGAACAGGCCCTCGTCAGTGACGCCCTTGTAGTAGAACGGCGGCAGGACGAGAACGCCGGCGACACCGTTGGCGGTGGCGTGGCGGGTGAGCGCGACCGTCTCGGGAATGGCGCAACACCCGGTGCCCGGCATCAGGCGCGCGGCGGGAATGCCGGCGGCGACCAGACGATCGAGGATTTCGATCCGTTCCTCCCGCGAGAAGACGTTGGCCTCGCCGGTCGTGCCCAGGATCGACAACCCGTCGCAGCCGTGGGCGAGCAGCCAGCGGCAATGCCGCGCGAAAAGCGCATGATCGGGCGCGAGGTCGTCGTGAAGCGGGGTCAGCGCGGCGGCGAAGACACCAGACACCTCGGCGGCGGGGGCACGGGCAGCGGGGGCGGCAGCGGTCATCGAACCGTCGCCCTCAGGCCGACCAGGTGACGATGTGGTGCTCCAGCGGCCCGGCGCGCGATTCCGGCACCGCCCGGCCACGCACCGAGGCGCCGACCCGATGGACGAGCTCAAGATCGCCGGAGACGAGGTGGTGCCACGCGGGCAGGTCGCGGCCTTCGGCCAGGAGGCGGTAGGCGCAGCTCGTCGGCAGCCAGGTCAGGGTAAGCAACGTCTCGGCGGTCAGCGCCTCGCAGTTGGGGACGTAGCGCCGTCGCTCGGCGTAGCGGGTGCAGCGGCAGGTGCCGACATCGAGCAGGCGGCAGGCGACATTGGTGTAGCTGATCTCGCCGGTATAGCCATCCTCGATCTTCTCAAGGCAGCACTTGCCGCAGCCGTCGCACAGAGACTCCCACTCCGTCCGGTTCATCTCGGCGAGGCTGCGCCGCTTCCAGTATTCCGGCTCCAGCGACTCCGCCGCCGCACGCACGTCGAGCGTGTCCATTCAAGGTTCTCCCGCCGCCGGTCGCACTGTCAGCCGGCATTTCCCGGCGGATCGGAACAGACGCCCTGTATCTAACGGTCCAAACCGGTCCGACCCGCTTACCCTTGGTTCAGGTGGTTCGGCTCGGCCGCGGATGGAACGCATCCACCGGCACCGAACCACCGGCGCGACTGTGCGCAAAATTGGGCGTCGGCGTCAACAGCGGCGGGTCAGCCGACGTCAGCAAACCAGGCAAAGATCAGGCGGCCGCCGGTCGCGGCATGGAAGGTTTGCGCCGCAGCGGTGCCGCCTTGATGCGTTCGGGCGCGGCCGCGAGAGGTGGCCCGGGGCGGTCGATGGCCGGCTTTGGTTATTGATGCACGCGCTTTCCGCGGCGACCGGCTCAGCGTTCCGCCCCGGGCTCCTCCCCTCCCAGACGCAAGGTCTCGGCCGAAAGCGCGATCGGCGCGCCAGGGCCCCGCTCCCTCCCCTCGCCCCATTCCTCTACCGTCCCCGGCGGTGGCGGCTCAAGCCGGATATCGGCTGGTTCCGGGGCCTCGGCCCGTCGCGGCGAAGGGCCGTAATAGTTGACCAGCCGCCGGTCCGCGCGCGGATCTGGATCGCGCCAGCAATCAGGTTCAGCCAGCGTCCGGTAGCAGTAGACCGGCTCGGCGTCATAAACCGCGCGCTCGTACGCCGACTCGTAGCCACACCCGGCGAGGCCGGAACCGGCCGCCAGACCAGCGAGAAGCGCGCCCACCGGCCGATACCGCAACATCGAAGCGAACCCGATCCATCATCCCGTAATAAGGGTACTATAACAGAAAATTTGCTTTATAGTCGCATTAATTGCAATTCTGGGGCTTGCCGTCGCTGCTCAGCAGCCGGCGGCGGATTTCAACCGCTTCCGCGTCTGCCCGCGATCGATGGCGGGCCAATGCCTTGACTTCGCCCGCGGCCGCAACCCAGACTGGCGCGCACGAACAACGGCGTAGATAAGAAGACGAAGCGCCCGACGTGGCGATCACGGGAGGATGACGCATGGACGACAACGGCGCCGCCGCGCTGGAGGTCGCCGACATCCACAAACGCTTCGGCGCCATCGAGGTGCTGAAGGGCATTTCGCTCACCGCTCATGACGGCGACGTGATCTCGATGATCGGCGCCAGCGGCTCGGGCAAGAGCACGTTCCTGCGCTGCATCAACCTGCTCGAATCGCCCGATCGCGGCGAGATCCGGCTGGCCGGCGAATCCATCCGGCTCCGGCCGCGGCGCGGCCACGGCCTTGTCGCCGCCGATCCGAAGCAGATCACGCGAATGCGCGCGCGCATGGGCTTCGTCTTCCAGAGCTTTAATCTCTGGTCGCACCTGACCATTCTCGGCAACGTCATCGAGGCGCCGATCCACGTGGCGGGCACGTCCCGCGCCGAAGCGGTCGAGCGCGGCGAGGCGCTTCTTGCCAAGGTCGGCATCGCCGAGAAGCGCGACTTCTACCCGGCGCAGCTCTCCGGCGGCCAGCAGCAGCGCGCCGCCATCGCCCGGGCTCTGGCCATGGAGCCGGAGGTCATGCTCTTCGACGAGCCGACGTCGGCGCTCGATCCCGAGCTCGTCGGCGAAGTCCTCGGGGTCATGCGCGCGTTGGCGGAGGAAGGTCGCACCATGATCGTCGTCACCCACGAGATGCGCATTGCCCGCGATGCCTCGACCCGCGTCGCCTTTCTCCACGACGGCACGATCCTCGAAGAGGGGCCGCCGTCAAAGGTGTTCCAGTCACCTCGGACCGACCGCTGCCGCCAGTTCCTCGCCAGTCATCTGTAAGCCGCCGACGAGGCGGCATTTGGCGGCACGCGCCGGCGAACCGACAAAAGGGAGAGCACGAATGAGCCTCAGGACCATTGCGTTTGCCGCCCTCACCGTCTTCGCCGTTCTTGCCGCGGGGACGCCCGCGCATCCGGCCCGCGCCGAAAGTCTGCGCATCGGCACCGAGGGCGCCTATCCGCCGTTCAGCCAGATCGACCCCTCGGGCCACCTGATCGGCTTCGACATCGATATCGCCCAGGCCCTCTGCGACAAGATGGGCGTCGAGTGCGTGTTCGTCCGTCAGGACTGGGACGGCATCATCCCCGGCCTGCTCGCGCGCAAGTACGACGCCATCGTCGCCAGCATGTCGATCACAGAAGAACGCAAGCAGGCGGTCGATTTCACCGACCCCTACTACTCGAACAGGCTGCGCTATGTTGCCGCCAAGGGCGCCAAGCTCGACCCGAACGACCTCAAGGGCAAGGTGATCGGCGCTCAGCGGGCGACCATCAGCGCCAGCTACCTGGAGGATCATCCGGTCAAGGGCGCCCAGGTGAAGCTCTACGACACCCAGGAGAACGCCTACCTCGACCTGGCTTCCGGCCGGGTCAACGCCATCCTCGCCGACAGGCTGGTCAACTATGCCTGGCTGGAGTCGGAAGAAGGCAAGGACTTCACCTTCGTCGGCGATCCCATCGACATCGGCGACAAGATCGGCATCGCCGTGCGTAAAGGCGACACCAAGCTGCTCACCCGGCTCAATACAGCCCTGGCCGAAATCATCGCCGACGGCACCTACGAGGAGCTGAACGCCAAGTACTTCCCGTTTCCGATCTATTGAGCCCTGACCTTTGGCCTGATCCACTCTTCGTCATCAAGAAGTCAAAGGCTTCGCGATGCCCGGCGTGCTACTCCTTCCCGTCATGCCCGGGCGAAAGTTCCGGGCATCCACGTCTTCCATCAGCACAACGTGGACCCGCGTAACAAGTACGCGGGTGACGACAATGTCTGCCAAGACGCACCTCGTCGTCATCGCGAGCCCCGTCAGGGGCGTGGCGATCCAGAGAAACATGCGCGGCAGTAGACTGCTTCGTCGGCTCCACCTCCTCGCAATGACGCCCCTTCGGGTCAGATCAAACGCACAGCGCGCGGCGCACAGGCAGGCCGTGGCGGCATGATCGATCTCGCGGGTTTCGGCGAACAGCTCCTGCACGGCGCGGCGATGACGCTACAGCTTGCCGTGGCCGCACTCTCGGTCGGCCTCGTCCTCGGCCTTGTCGGCGCGACCGGCCGCCTTTCGGCGTTCGCCCCTGCCCGCGCGCTCGCCGGCGCCTACACGACGGTCGTTCGCGGCCTGCCCGAACTGATCGTCGTGCTGATCATCTACTTCGGCGCCTCCCGGCTCCTAACCGCCGCCGCCGCCGCCATCGGCCATGACGGGTTCGTCGAGCTCAGCCCGTTCGCGGCCGGCGTCATCGCCCTCGGGCTCACCTTCGGCGCCTACGCGACCGAAGTCTTCCGCGGCGCCATCCTGGCAATCCCGAAGGGACAGGTCGAAGCGGCACACGCCTTCGGCATGGGTCGCTGGCTCACCTTCCGCAGGATCGTCCTTCCCCAGGTCTGGCGGATCGCCCTGCCCGGCCTCGGCAACCTGTTCCTCGTCCTGCTCAAGGACACCTCGCTGGTCTCGGTCATCGGCCTGGAGGAGTTGATGCGCAAGACGCAGATCGCCGTCGGCTTCACCCGCGCGCCGTTCACCTTCTACCTGACCGCCGCAGTGCTCTACCTGGGCATGACCGTCATCGCCATGGCGGCGCTGCATCGCGCAGAGCGCGCCGCCGCACGCGGCATGCCGCGCCTGAACGGGTAGCCGGCGATGAATTTCGAGGTCATCGTCGCCAACCTGCCGAAGCTGATCGAGGGCGCGGTCCTCACGCTCGAGCTCGTCGCCCTGGGTCTGCTTGGCGGCGCGGCGCTGGCGCTGCCGGCGGGGCTGCTGCGGGTTTCGCCGCGCTGGTGGCTGCGGGCGCCGGCCTTTGCCTACATCTTCTTTTTCCGCGGCACCCCGCTGCTGGTGCAGATCTTTCTCGTCTACTACGGCCTCGGCCAGTTCGAGACGGTGCGCGACAGCGTCCTCTGGCCGATCCTGCGCGAGCCCTATTGGTGCGCGATCATTGCCTTCGCCCTGAACACCGGCGCCTACACCGCCGAGATCCTCCGCGGCGCGATCCAGGCGGTGCCGGTGGGCGAGGTCGAAGCGGCGACGGCGTTCGGGATGTCGCGGGCTCTATCCTTGCGCCGCATCATCCTGCCGCGCGCCTTCCGCATCGCCCTGCCGGCCTACGGCAACGAGGTGATCCTGATGCTCAAGGGCAGCGCGCTCGCGAGCACGATCACCCTGCTCGATCTCACCGGGATGGCGCGCACGATCATCGCGCGGACCTACATGCCGGTGGAAATCTTCCTCGCCGCCGCGCTCATCTATTTGGGCATGACGTTCGTGTTCGTTCAGCTCTACCGCCTCGTCGAGCGGCGGCTGAGCCGTCACGTCGTCGGCGCGAGGTGAGTAAAGGCTCCGAGGGAAGAGCGGGATCCGTCGGACAGGTTCGTTTGTTCGGACGGTATACCCCTCGCTAAAACAAGGCCCATTCACCAGATCTTGTGCGATTAATCCGGTTTGACTACATGATCATGGGACGCTCATGTTTCAGGTTGCTAGGAGCTTAAACGGATGCCCAGAGACCGTAAGACTTTCGATGTCGGCCGCGACGCAGGGTCCGGTCGTGTCATTCCCGTCAAGAAAGCTCAGAAGCGCCCGCGCCAGTCGGTCGTAGAGCGAGTTCCAAAACGGGGCTACGGCGACACGAAGCCCGGAGCGCCGGGAAGGAATAGGTAGCCCCTATGCCTGCGCCTGCACGTCTGTATCTTAAGGCGCCGGCGGATGCCTGACCATGAAGCGTGGAAATTTTACAACACCTTCGCGCCACGCCGATTTCGGGATTTTCCCGCAGGGTCCTCATGTGGCCGCGGAGTACATCCATGTACGCCCGGCGCTGCTCGACGCCCCAAGTCGCCCCGGTGTACGCAGCAATGGCAGACAGATCACGTCGTGCGGCTGCGGCGATCAGCAGCCTTTTCATTGACGCGCCAACAACGCTTTCACAGGCGCGCGAAGAACGCGCTGAGATCCTCGTCGCTGGTAATCTCGCTCGCCTGGCCGGCGGCCACATCCGCCTCACCGACCGCCAAAGCGTCCTGAAGCCGTTCCAGCTTGAGTTGATAGACTTGGTCATGTTGGGCCATGAGCCGCAACGCCTCGCGAACAACCTCGCTCGCGTTGTTGTACAGCCCTGAGTCCACTTTGCGGCGGACCAGCTCATCGAGTTTCGGTGTCAACGACACATGCATGGGCCCACCTTTCCCGTCGAACCAACTACAAAGCTTCCAACAATCTTTGTCAATGATTGTATTCCAGGCAACGGTTCAGGCCGCGCATCTGCCAGGGAGCTTCTGCTGAAGGTAGCCTCGATGATCTGCTCAGGGGTCCGATGCCGGGGCCAGCGGGATGTGCGGGGCGGCCGTCAGCGGCAGCAGACCGCGGCGGCGGGGATCGTCGATCAGCACTGTCTCGCGGCGGCTGACGCGGAAGCCGGCGCTCCGATAGAGGCCGAGTGCGCCCGGATGATCGTGGTCGCAGGTGTGCAGCCAGACCCGGCGCACCGCCTTTGTTCCCTGGCCCGTCCACGCCGCGCGCAGGGTGGCTTCGAGCAGAAGCCGGCCGAGACCGCGCCCCGCGAACTCCGGCTTCACCCCGAGGAAGGCGATCTCGACCGTTCCGTCGTCACCACGGCGGTCGATCTCGCTGAAGCCGGCGACTTGGCCTTCGACGCGCAGAAGCCGGACCTCGACGTCGTCCATGACGGCCGCGAGTTCGGACTCGCCGAGCACCAGCCGCTCCCACCACAGCCAGGGTTCGCCCACGGCCCGGTAGAGCGCGCGGTACGCCGCCGGCGCCAGCCGGACCGGCGGCTCCAGCCGCGGATCCGGCGGCGCACCGCGATCGCCAAGCGGCGGCGCTGTCATCTCCAGATAGGTGATGGTCTGGCGCAGTTTGCCCAGCGGCGGCGTGGCCATGGCCGCCCCGGATCCGTCGTCGCTCAGAGGCATTCGAGGAACTTCACCGCCTGCCCCGCCGCCTCGCCGTGAAGCGCGCCGTCGCGCATCACCACCCGGCCGCCGACCACCGTGGCCACCGGCCAGCCGGTGACGGTGACGCCGTCGAACGGGGTCCAGCCGCAGCGGCTGGCGATCCAGCGGTTGGTGATCATCCGCTTCGCCTTGAGGTCGACGATGGTGAAGTCGGCGCGGTAGCCGAGCGCGATCCGCCCCCGCCCGGCAACGCCAAAGATCCGCGCCGGGCCGGCGCTGGTCAGATCGACCATCCGCTCCAGCGACAGCCGGCCGCGGGCGACGTGATCTAGCATCAGTGGCACCAGCGTCTGCACCCCCGGCATGCCGGACGGGCTACCGGGATAGGGCTTGTTCTTCTCGTCACGGGTGTGCGGCGCGTGATCGGAGCCGATGCAGTCGACCAGCCCGTCACGCACCCCCTGCCAAAGGGCGGCCTGATGGTGCGCGTCGCGGATGGGCGGGTTCATCTGGGCGTAGGTGTCGTGCTCCTCGTAGCAGCCGGGCGCGCTCAGGGTAAGGTGCTGGGGCGTCACCTCGACCGTGGCGATGTCGCGGTGATCGCGCAGGATCTCCATCTCCTCGGCGGTGCTGACGTGGAGGACGTGGACCCGGCGGCGAAGGCCTTCGGCCATGGCCAGCAGGCGGCTCGTCGCCCGCGCCGCGGTCTCGGCATCGCGCCATTCCGCATGCAGCGCCGGCTTCGCCCCCCCACGGACGATGGTAAAACGCTCCCGCAGCCGCTGCTCGTCCTCGGCGTGAACGGCGATGCGGCGGGCGCCGTTGGCCAGCACCTTGGCGATGTTTGTGTCGTCGGCGACGAGCAGGTTGCCGGTCGAACTGCCCATGAACATCTTCACCCCGGCGCAGGCGGGAAGCCGTTCGAGGCTGGCGAGTTCGACCGCATTCTCCGGCGTCGCGCCGATGTAGAAGGCGATATCGACCCAGACGCGACCCTTGGCTCGACGACATTTGTCGGCGAGGGCGGCGGCCGAAACCGTCGGCGGTGTGGTGTTCGGCATCTCGAACACGGCGGTGACGCCGCCCAAGGCGGCGGCGGCCGTTCCGGTTGCGAGGTCTTCCTTGTGCTCCAGACCCGGCTCGCGGAAATGGACCTGGCTGTCGATGACGCCGGGCAGGATGTGCAGTCCGCGGCAGTCGATGACCTCGCCGCCCTCGCCGCCCGCGATACCGCCGAAGCCGACGACGCGCCCGGCACGCGCGGCAACGTCCGTCACCGTTGCGCCGCCTGGGAGCATGCAGGTGCCCCCGCGCAGGATCAGGTCATGGTCGGGCGGCATCGGCGCGTTTCCGTTCGTTGGATCATGATCTCGTCTTATCCTTCGCCGCGGGCGGCGGCCAGCGCGGCTTCGACTTCGGCCCGACCGGCGGCGTCCAGCGGCCGTTGCGGCGGCAGCGGCGCGCCGACGGGAAAGCCCATCAGCTCGAGCCCGCCCTTGACGCAGGCGGCGAGCGAGTACTTGGCGAAGACCTCGTTGATCCGCCACAGCCGGCGCTGCAGAGCCATGGCTTCCTCCCACTGCCCGGCGCGACAGAGCTCATAGAGGCGGACGCTTTCCGCCGGCAGCAGGCAGGCCGGCCCCGCCATCCAGCCGACGCCGCCGATCATCATCACCGCAACGGGGATGTGCGACGAGGCGGCGAACACCGAGATCCGCCCGCCGACCCGGTTCAGCAGCGACAACAGCCGGCCGGTGTTGAACGAGGCGTCTTTGATGTAGCGGATGTTGTCGACCTCGGCGAGCCGGGAGATGGCCGCCAGCGTCAGATCCGCGCGCTGAAAGTTGGGGTTGGTGTAGATTACGATGGGCAGATCGACGGCGCCGGCGACGGCGGTGAAGTAGTCGACGACCGCGTCCTCGTCGAGCGGAAAATAGGCTTCGAGGACCGCGACGATCCCGTTGACGCCGAGGGCCGCGAAGGCGCGGGCCTGGCGACAGGCCTCCGCAATGGTTGTTGCCGCGACCCCGGCAATGACCGGGACCCGGCCGGCGGCCGCCGCCAGCGTGACCTCGACGACGCGCCTCTTCTGTGCCCAGTCGAGATAGGCAAACTCGCCGGTGCTACCCAGCGGCGTCAGCCCGTGGACGCCGGCGGCGATAACGTGATCGACCAGCCGGGCGAGCGGCTCCTCCATGACCCGGCCGTCGGCCGCGACCGGCGAAACCAAATACGGAAAAACCCCGTGAAATGCGCCGCTGTCCTCCATTCCGGCTCCCCTTTTCTCTTTTACAGCAGGCCCAGCTTCGCAAGCTCGGCGACCATGGCGGCGGGAAGTTCCCCCGCCGCCTCCATTTCGGCGTCCGCGCCTTCGGGAGCGGAGGACGATGAATCCGGCGGTGCATCCTCGCCACGCAAGTAGCGCCAGCCCTGGAAGGCCCGGTGACCCCGCGGCACAGTCAGGATCAGGGCCGGATCTAGGACAAGGCGGCAGGACCGGGCTGACGCTGGCGCCGGACCCTCTCCGCCCTCAGCCGCCGCCGATCCCGGTTCGATACCGACGAGCCGCTGGCGAACCCGGATGACGCCGCGGATAACCCAGTACAGCGAGCCGCCGTAGAGCAGCGCCGCCGCCCGCTTCGGCGCGTTCCGGGTGACGTGGCCGACCGTTGCGGCCGTCCCCCGCCGCCGGGCCTGAACCTCGCGCAGATGGGCGACGTTGTCGATGCCGACCGCGAGCTTGAGCAGATGCGTGGTCACGGCCGGAGTCGCGCCGCCAGCGCCTGCGCCGTTTTCGACGCCGGCGAGCGTTCGAGCACCGCACAGATGAAGCGCCCGGCTTCGGCCAGGGCGGCCAGATCGACGTCGGTGCCAACGCCCAGGCCGGCGAGCAGGTAAAGCACGTCCTCCGTGGCGACGTTGCCCGCAGCGCCGGGCGCGAAGGGACAGCCGCCGAGGCCGGCGACGGAGGCGTCGATGACGGCAATGCCCCGTTCCAGGCAGGCGAGGATGTTCGCGAGGGCCTGACCGTAGGTGTCGTGAAAGTGCACCGCCAGCGCCGCGACCGGCACCTGTTCGGCGACCGCATCGACCATGGCGACGGCGCGGCTTGGCGTGCCCGTGCCGATGGTGTCGCCGAGCGAGACCTCCCGGCAGCCAAGATCGAAGAGCGCGCGGGCGACGGCGGCGACCGCCTGGGGCGCGACCTTGCCCTCGTAGGGACAGTCGATGGCGCAGGAGACGTAGCCGCGCACGTCCACGTCGTGCGCCTTGGCCGCGGCGCAGACCGCGGCGTAGCGCGCCAGGCTCTCGTCGATGGAGCAGTTGAGGTTGCGTCGGGAAAAGGTCTCTGAGGCGGCTGCGAAGACCGCGACGTCTTTCGCGCCCGCGTTTTGGGCGGCGCGGAAGCCCTCCAGATTCGGGGTCAGAACCGGAAAGCGGACGCCCGGCCGGCGGGCGATACCGGCAAGCACCGCCGCGGTGTCGGCCATCTGCGGCACGCGGCGGGCGGAGACGAAGCTCCCGACTTCGACGACAGACAGACCCGCAGCGGCCAGCCGATCGATCAGGACGATCTTGATCGCCGTGGCGACCGGCTTCGCCTCGTTCTGCAGGCCGTCTCGCGGCCCGACCTCGACAACCCGAGCTGCTTGCGGCATGCGCACGCCCACGACCTCGCCATGCTGAACCCGCGACCAGCATAGCGGCAGAGCGCGGTGCCGCGAAAGACCGCGCCTTTTCTAAGACGGGGTCAGGCGCGATGTTCGACGGAGCAAGTCTGAATGCCGAGCAGGCGGTAGGCGGGGCACCAGCCGATTAAAGCCGTCGCCAAAGGTATAACGCCGATCCAGCCCCATGGCGTCTGCGGTCCGACGAACACCAGGGCGATGAGGACCACCCCGATCGCGATCCGGGCGATGCGGTCGATCGTGCCCATGTTCCTTTCCATCCCACGTCCCTCCCCTATCAAACCTTTGCCACCCCATCTCGGAGCCTAAGCGGGATTCTAGCACGCCGGGGCTGTGCCGGTTCGTGATTATGTCACCGAACCCGGGTCGGGGATTCACCCCTCAGCACCTCGGCGCCGTTCCCACCGCTCCGTCGATGGCGCGAATTTACGCGGTCCAGGGTCCGTGCTATCAGCGTGTCAGGCGCACGATCCATGCCGGGCGGCGCTGTCAACAGGGAGTGCGACATGCCCATCCGCAAGCTGGTCCAGGGCTTTCTGGAATTCAAAGAAAATACCTACGAGGCGAAGAAGGACTTCTTCCTCAAGCTTGCGGAGCGTCAGCAGCCTCGCGTCATGATGATCGCCTGCTCGGACTCCCGGGTGGATCCGGCAATCCTGACCAATTCCGAGCCCGGCGAGGTGTTCGTCGTGCGCAACGTCGCCAATCTGGTGCCGCCGCGTGCGGATGACGACTCGAACCACGGTACCAGTGCGGCACTGGAATTCGCTGTGACCGCCCTGGAAGTCGAACACATCATCGTTTTCGGCCACCGCGGCTGCGGCGGTATCAAGGCACTGCTGACTGCCGATCCCAATCTTGGCGCGCAGAACGCGTTCATCCACAACTGGATGAACATTGCCGACGAAGCCCGGCGGCGGACGCTGATCATCGCCCATGACCAGCCGTTCGAACTCCAGCTCAAGACCCTCGAGCAGGAATCGATGAAGACCTCGCTGGCCAACCTGCTCTCATTTCCGTGGATCCGCGAGCGCGTCAACGACAACAGCCTCCGGCTCCATGGCTGGTACTACGACATCTACGACGGCAACATGTACGTCTATGTCCCGAAGAACGACCGCTTCGAGCCGCTGACGGTGGAGCTGGCCGATCGCCTCCAGGACTCCTGAGGGGCCCGATTAACCGGATCACGGCGCATTTCGGTCGCTCATCAGGGCCGTCAACGCGGCCGAGTCGATGACATCGACGCAGCGGCGCTCCAGGGATATCCAGCGTCTCCGCTCAAAGCCCTTCAGCTGCCGGCTGATCACCTCCCGCGCCGAGCCCAATTCGGCGGCGATTTCCCGGTGCGAAAGACGCACGCGGCCATCTGCGTCCCGGCGATCGAGAAGGAGGCGGGCAAGCCGCGACTGCACACGACTGAACGCCACCTCATCGACCACAGCCATCAGATCGGCCAGCCGCCGGCCAAAGACCGCGAAAACATGCGCCCGGAAGCCGGCCGACTCACCCATCAGCTCTTCGAAGGCCGCGCGGGGCAGCAGCACGGCCGCAACATCGGTTTCCGCAACCGCCTCGGCGGGATAGTCACTTCCGGACAGGAGGGACGCGCAACTCAGAATGCAGGTCTGGCCGGCTTCGACCCGGTAGAGAAGAATGTCGCGGCCGCTCTCGGAGAGGAGCAGGACGCGGATGCGACCGGACAGGACGAAATGCAGGCCGTCGCAGGGACGGCCTGGTTTGATCGGAACGCTGCCGAGCGGGATGCGGATCGGTTGCGTCGAGCGTTCGAGCAGCCGCCGCGCCGAAGTTTCCAGCCGATCCAGGCCGGGGAAGGAGGCGAGCGCATCGGCGGTGTTCATGGCGCCTCCGCGTCGACGGCGAAGACGACGAGCACCGCTCCGTCCTCAACCTGATCGCCGGGTGCGAAGGGAACGCTGGCAACCGTGCCGTCGGTCGGGGCGGTGATGGCGTGTTCCATCTTCATCGCTTCGAGAACGACAAGGGTCTCTCCCCGGCTGACACTGTCGCCGGGCTCGACATGGACCGCGACGACCCGACCCGGCATCGATGCGCGCAGACTTCCCGCCGCCGGCTCGCGCAGCTCGGCCCGCGCCGCCGGATCCTCGACCGCCAGCGTGTGGCCGACCCCGCCCGAGATCACGGTGATCGCCTCGCCGACGCGGATCACCGTCGCGCGCAGGCGGGCGCCATCGATGTCGGCGACCAGATCGCTGGCGCCGTCTCGTTCGCCCAGCACGACAACCGGCCCACCGGCGTCCGGCAGATCGAGCAGAAGACCGCCGTTACGATAGTGAACGATCACCTCCACAGGCGCTTCGCCGTCGCGAAAGGCCAGGAAATGGTGATTGTCGTCGTTAAGCCGCCAGCCGTCGGTGCGGTGCCACGGCGAATGGGGATCGGCAGACTGTCGGGCCTGCTCGCGGGCTTCGTCGTCCCGGCGGAGCAGAATATCGAGGCAGGCGAGCGCGAGATGGCGCGGTGGAACCGGGCCGGGCTCGGCGATCAGGTCGTGGCGATGATGCGCAATGAAGCCGGTGTCGATCTCGCCGGCGGCGAATGCCGGATGACCGGCAAGGGCGGAGAGAAAGGCGACGTTGGTGACCGGGCCGACGATCTGCACCTCCGCCAGCGCCCGGCACAGCCGCCGCAGGGCTGACGCCCGGTCCTCGTCCCAGACGATCAGCTTGGCGATGAGCGGGTCGTAGTCGATACCGATCGCGTCGCCCGCGCGCACGCCGGTCTCGATGCGGACGTGCACCGTCTCCGCCGGGAAGCGGACGTGGCGCAGCACACCCGCCGCCGGCAGGAAGTCGCGCGCCGGATTTTCGGCATAGATCCGTGCCTCGAAGGCGTGGCCGCTGGCAACGATCTCGTTTTGGCTCAACGGCAGCCGCTCGCCGGCGGCAACCCGAAGCTGCCATTCGACCAGATCGAGACCGGTGATCATCTCCGTGACCGGATGTTCGACCTGCAAGCGGGTGTTCATCTCCATGAAGTAGAACGCGCCGTCGGCTTCGGCTCCCGCAGCCGCGTCCCCGTCGAGGAGGAACTCGACCGTCCCGGCGCCCTCGTAGGCAATGGCGCGCGCGGCCTCGACGGCCGCTGCCCCCAGCCGCCGGCGCAGCCCGGCGGTGAGGCCGGGGCCCGGCGCTTCCTCGATCACCTTCTGGTGGCGGCGCTGCACCGAGCAGTCGCGCTCGAAGAGGTGGACGACATTGCCACAGGCGTCGGCGAAGACCTGGACCTCGACGTGGCGGGGCCGGGGGAGATAGGCCTCGATCAGCAGACCTTCGTCGGCAAAGGCGGCCCTCGCTTCGCGCCGCGCACCGGCGAGCGCATCGGCAAGATCCTCCGGCCGGTCGACGATGCGCATGCCCTTGCCGCCGCCGCCGGCGACCGCCTTGACCAGGACCGGATAGCCGATGTCGGCCGCAGCCCGGACGAACGTCGCATCGTCCTGATCCGCGCCATGATAGCCGGGAACGACCGGTACGCCGGCCGCTTGCATGATCGCCTTGGCCCGGTCCTTCGCGCCCATCGCGCGGATCGCTTCCGCCTGCGGTCCGACGAAGATGCAACCGGCAGCGCGGCAGGCTTCGGCGAAGCCGGCGTTCTCGGCGAGGAAACCGTACCCCGGGTGGATCGCGTCAGCGCCGGCCGCAGCCGCAGCATCAAGGGTGCGATCGGCGCGGAGGTAGCTTTCCGCCGCCGGCGCCCCGCCGATGTGCCGGGCCTCGTCGGCAAGGGCGACATGCAGCGCATGCGCGTCGGCATCGGAGTAGACAGCGATCGTCCTGATGCCGAGCCGCCGGGCGGTGCGGATGATGCGACAGGCGATCTCGCCGCGATTGGCGATGAGCAGGCAGTCGAACATCACGGCCTTTTCGGTCTCTGCGACCGGCTTTCGAGAAAAGCCGCGATCCGCGCGCGCCCGTCCTCGGACGAACGGGACCGGGCGATGCGCTCGGCGGTGTCGCGCATCAGGCTTTCGTCGATGGTCCGGCCGGCCACGTCCCGGATCAGAACCTTGACGTCCGCCATGGCTTGCGCGCTGTTGGCGGCGAGCGTCGCCAGCATCCGCCGGCCGGCCGCCTCGAGATCATCCGGCTCGACCACGTCGTGGATCAGGCCGATCCGCAGCGCCTCGCCGGCGGTGAAGCTCTCGCCGCTTATGAAGTAGCGCCGGGCCTGGCGCGGACCGATGGCGGCGAGCACGTGCGGCGAGATCACCGCCGGGATCAGCCCCAGCCGCACCTCGGTCATGGCGAAGACGGCGCTGCGGGCGGCGATGGCGATGTCACAGGCAGCGACCAGACCGACCCCGCCGCCATAGGCGGCGCCGTTCACGAGGGCGACGGTCGGCTTGGGCAGGCGGTCGAGGGTTTCGAGAAGTTCGGCCAGGCGCAGCGCGTCGACGACATTCTCGGCCTGCGTCGCCTCGCCCATGCGCCGCATCCAGTTGAGATCGGCGCCCGCCGAGAAGCTTCGCCCGCGACCGCGCAGAACAACCGCGCGCACGCGATCGTCCGCCGCGAACGCCTGCAGCGCCGCCGTCATCTCCGCGATCAGCGCGTCGTCGAAGGCGTTGTGGCTGGCGGGACGGTTGAGGCTCAACCAGCCGGTGCCGTCGTCGTCGACATCGGCCAGCACCACCGTGTCATGGTCAGCCATCCCCTCGCCCGCTTTCCTCTCGCTGCACGCTTTAGATCATAGATCAGCCTGCCTCCGTACAGGACTTATTCGAATGCATAAAGTTGATTTAAATGTGTCCGAGCCTGCCGTCCGCCCCGGAAACGACACAGCACGCTCTTGTCCCGATCCCGGCTTACATCCGGAACACGCCGAAGCGGGTTTCGGCGATGGGGGCATTGAGCGCTGCTGAGATGCCGAGACCGAGGACCATGCGCGTTTCCGCCGGGTCGATGATGCCATCGTCCCACAACCGGGCGCTGGCGTAATAGGGGTGCCCCTGGCTCTCGTACTGTTCGAGGATGGGTCGGCGGAACGCCGCTTCGTCCTCTTCCGGCCACGCCTCGCCGCGCGCCTCCAGCCCTTCGCGGCGCACCGTGGCCAGCACGCCCGCGGCCTGCTCCCCGCCCATCACCGAGATCCGCGCGTTCGGCCACATCCACAGGAACCGCGGCTGATAGGCGCGGCCGCACATTGAATAGTTGCCGGCGCCGAACGAGCCGCCGATCAGCACCGTCAGCTTCGGCACCCGGGAGCAGGCGACCGCAGTCACCATCTTGGCTCCATCCTTGGCGATGCCGCCGGCCTCGGCTTTGCTCCCGACCATGAAGCCGGTGATGTTCTGCAGGAAGATCAGCGGCGTGCCGCGTTGGCTGCACAGCTCGACGAAGTGCGTCCCCTTCAGCGCCGAGTCCGAGAACAGGATTCCGTTGTTGGCGACGATGCCGACCGGATAGCCGAAGATGTGGGCAAAGGCGCAGATAAGGGTCGTTCCGTAGAGCTGCTTGAACTCGTCGAAGGCCGAGCCGTCGACGACGCGGGCGATCACCTCGCGCACGTCGAACGGCTTGCGCAGGTCGGTGCCGACGATGCCGTAGATTTCGCCGGCGTCGTAGACCGGGTCGAACGGCGTGCGCAGGCACAGACCCGCCGGCTTGACCCGGTTCAGATTGGCGATAATCCGCCGGGCGATCGCCAGGGCGTGGTCGTCGTCCATGGCGTAATGGTCGGTCACGCCGGAGACGCGGGCATGAACCTCGGCGCCGCCCAGATCCTCGGCGCTGACCACCTCTCCCGTCGCCGCCTTGACCAGCGGCGGGCCGCCGAGAAAGATCGTGCCCTGCCGGCGGACGATGATGCTCTCGTCGGACATCGCCGGGACGTAGGCCCCGCCGGCGGTGCACGAGCCGTGAACGACGGCGATCTGCGGGACGCCGGCCGCCGACATGTTGGCCTGGTTGTAGAAGATCCGGCCGAAGTGGTCGCGGTCGGGAAAGACTTCGTCCTGGTGCGGCAAATTGGCGCCGCCGGATTCTACGAGGTAGACGCACGCCAGATTGTTCTCGAAGGCGATCTCCTGGGCGCGAAGATGCTTTTTCACCGTCAGCGGATAGTAGGTTCCGCCCTTGACCGTCGGGTCGTTGGCGATGACCATGCATTCCGCTCCGGCGACGCGGCCGATGCCGGTGACGATGCCGGCGCCCGGAACCTCGCCGCCGTACATGCCATGGGCCGCGAGCTGTGACAGTTCGAGGAACGGGGAGCCGACATCGAGCAGTCGGCGGACCCGCTCACGGACCGGGAGGCGCCCGCGTTCGAGATGCTTCGCCCGCGCCCGTTCACCGCCGCCCTGCTTGACCGCGCCCACCTGGGCACGAAGATCGGCGACCATCGCCGTCATCCGCTCCACGTTCTCGATGAAGGCAGGCGCGCGACGATCGACGCCGGTGCGAAAGGCGGTCACAAGAGCACGGACCCGGCCCACGCCGGTCGCGGCGCCGTCGGATCGAGGCCGGGATCTCGAATCGGGTTGAAGCCGTCTGCTACCATGGAATTGCGCGGCCGTCGTAGGCAAGGAAACGGCCGCTGTTCTCGAAGCTCAGGTCCTCGATCACCTGACGAAGCCCAGCGACGCTCTCGAACGGATCGATCGTCGCGCCCGAGCCGCCCATGTCGGTACGAACCCAGCCGGGATGAAGGACCGCGACAGCGATCTTCTTTGCAGCCAGGTCATGGGCGAGACTCTTCATCACCGCGTTCAGCGCCGCCTTCGACGAGCGGTAGATGTAGGAGCCTCCGGACGCGTTGTCCGCAATGCTGCCCATCTGGCTGGTGATGGTGACGATCTTCTTCAGCCCGCTCTTGGCGACATTGTCTGCGAACACGGCGCTGACCTTGAGCGGCGACATGGTGTTGACCCGCAGCACCTCCGCCCAGGCCGCATAATCCACCGAGTCGTAGGCGACCACCCGCGGACCGTAGATTCCCGCGTTGTTGATCAGCAGATCGACGGGCTCGCCCTCGAGCTTACGCGCGAGGGCCTCGATGCGGGCGAAGTCGGTCACGTCCAGCGGGTGCACCTGAATGTCGCCCTCCAGCGCATTCAGCTTCTCCGCCTCTTCCGGACGGCGACAGGTGGCGATGACCTTCCAGCCGTCGGCAGCATACTGCTTTGCGAATTCGAGGCCGATGCCGCGGTTGGCACCGGTGATCAGGCAGGTCGGCATGGAAACTGGATCCTTTTGTCGGTTGATGGTCCCGGCGATCACGCGGTCGCCTCAAACAGCTCTCGCCCGATCAACCAGCGGCGGATCTCGCTGGTTCCCGCTCCGATCTCGTAAAGCTTGGCGTCGCGCAGCAGCCGGCCGGTCGGATACTCGTTGATGTAGCCGTTGCCGCCGAGGCACTGGATGGCTTCGAGCGCCATCCAGGTCGCCCGCTCCGAGGCGTACAGGATCGCGCCGGCGGCATCCATCCGCGTGGTCTCGCCGCGATCGCAGGCGGCGGCGACGGCGTAGACGTAGGACTTGCAGGCGTTGCAGGTGGTGTACATGTCGGCGAGCTTGCCCTGCATGAGCTGAAAGGCCCCGATCGACTGGCCGAACTGCTCGCGCTCGTGAACGTAGGGCACGACCGCGTCGAGGCACGCCTCCATGATCCCGAGCGGTCC
Organism: Rhodospirillales bacterium; assembly: GCA_038250645.1. Lineage (GTDB taxonomy): Bacteria > Pseudomonadota > Alphaproteobacteria > Rhodospirillales > Defluviicoccaceae > JAEULH01. Next base: position 6,363 of record JBBSCD010000024.1, on the reverse strand, counting down.
CGCGGCAAGCACCAGCCGCTCGTAGTCGAGGCCGCTCATCAGCACCCTGGAGCCGCGGCCCACGGCGCCGAGAACGTTTTCTTCGGGCACTTCGCAATTATCGAAGACAAGTTCGCAAGTATTGGAGCCGCGCATGCCGAGCTTGTCCAGCTTCTGCGCGCTCGAAAATCCCGAAAAGTGGCGTTCGACAAGGAAGGCGGTCAGCCCGCGCGGACCTGCTGTCGGGTCGGTCTTGGCGTAGACGACGACGACATCGGCCTCGGGGCCGTTGGTGATCCACATCTTTGTCCCGTTGAGGATGTAACGATCTCCGTTCCGATCGGCGCGCAGACGCATGCCGACGACGTCCGATCCCGCGCCCGGTTCGCTCATCGCCAGCGCACCGACGTGCTCGCCGGCGATCAGCTTCGGCAGAAATCGGCTCTTCTGCTCGACGCTGCCATTGCGGCGAATCTGATTGACGCAGAGGTTCGAGTGGGCGCCGTAGCTCAGGCCGACGGAGGCCGATGCCCGGCTGATTTCCTCCATTGCGACAACGTGGGCAAGATAACCCATGCCGACGCCGCCCCAGTCTTCTTCGACGGTGATGCCGAGCAGGCCGAGTTCGCCCATCTTGCGCCACAGATCGGCGGGGAACAGGTTTTCGCGATCGATGGCTGCCGCCCGCGGTGCAATCTCGGCCGAGGCGAAGGCGCGCACCGAATGGCGCAGCATCTCCACGCTCTCCTCCAAGCCAAAACTCAGGCGCGGAAAATTTGTCGCCATTCGTTCTCCCTAACCCGTCCTTGTTCTTTGCGACTATACGCGAGCGCGGGGCGGCGACAACCGCCATCGCGGTCGATCCGGAATGGTCATGGCGTGGGTCGTCCGGTGGACGCCTACAGTTCAGCCTTGAGTTTGTGTTTCAAGGCGCATAAGCGTCGTAACTTGTCGATACTCGAGAACATACGGATCAACCCGCCGGCGTTCGGTAACATTGATCCGAACACACCGCGGCGTTGCACGGGCGGGCGCAGGAGGAGGATTGAACATGGCGAAAACGTCGAGAGACTTATTGGTCGCGGCAGCGATGGGGTTGCTGCTCACAGCCGGATGCGCCAGCAAGGACGAGGGTGCAACCAATGCCGAGCCTGCAAGCTCGGGCTTCGTCTGGGCAGGGCAGGGCGAGCCCTCGAATTTCGGCTACGATCAGAACTTCTGCACCAGGAATGTCGGCGTCGTCAGACTGCCGATGGGCAGTCAGGGCACGGTCGCCGGCGTCGATGCGATGAGCACGGGAGGAAACACCGCGCTCGGCAGTGACTACGCGTCCAAGCGGCGGTTCTGGCAGTGCATGCAAAGCCGCGGCTGGGAGCTGACGGGCCGCTAGCGCGTCCCCGCGTGCGGTCGGCCGGCGCTCCCTGGAGCGACCTGAGGGAAAAACATCTTCAGCCTTCTGGAGGGAAGACGAGCTGTGAGCATTATCAGGGAATTCCGGGAGTTCGCGGTCAAGGGCAACGCCGTCGATCTGGCCGTTGGTCTGATTCTGGGCGCGGCCTTCGGCAAGATCGTCAGCTCGCTCGTCGACGACGTGATCATGCCGCCCATCGGCTACATCCTCGGCAAGGTCGACTTCTCGGACCTCTTCATTACCCTGACAGGCGCGGACTATGCGTCCCTGCAGGCGGCCAAGGAGGCGGGCGCGCCGGTCATCGGCTACGGCATGTTCGTCAACACGGTCATCAATTTCCTGATCGTCGCCTTTGCCGTTTTCATGCTGGTCAAGTGGATCAACAGCCTGCGCCGCATGACCAACATGGAAGCGGAAGCGCCGGCGGAAGCGCCGGAACCGCCGCGTCAGGATGTGCTGCTGGGAGAAATCCGCGATCTTCTGAAGACAAGGTAGCGGGATCGCGACATGACGGAGATGCGCGAGGACGACGTCGAAGTCGAAAGCTGCGAAACGGCGTATTCCGGGTATTACCGGGTCGACAGGTATCGTCTTCGCTACCGCCTTTTTGCCGGCGGCCGCAGCGGCTCGATGGGCCGCGAGGTATTCGACCGCGGCCACGCCGTGGCGGTTCTGCTCTATGATCCGGATCTCGATCGCCTGGTCCTCATCGAGCAGTTCCGCATCGGCGTATTCGTTGCTCATCGCGCCGAACCGCACCTGGACGGCGCTTTCCGGCCCTGGTTGCTGGAGATCGTCGCCGGCATCATCGACGAGGGCGAGAGCCCGGAGGCGGTTGCGCGGCGTGAGGCCATGGAAGAGGCCGGATGCGAGGTCGGCGAGCTCGAACCGGTCTGCCGCTTCCTGACGAGTCCCGGCGTCACCAGCGAATCGATCACCCTGTTCTGCGGCAAAGTCGACGCTGACGGCGTCGGCGGCATTCACGGGCTCGATGCCGAGCACGAGGATATCCGCGTCTTTACTCTACCCACCAACGAAGCGTTCCGCTGGCTCGACGAGGGCCGGTTCGCCAACGCAACCGCGCTGGTCGCGATGCAGTGGTTCCGCCACCATCACGAGGAACTGCGCCGCCGGTGGCGCACGGACCGACGAATGATCGACTGACGCTTGTCGTTGACTGGGCGGGCGCGATCGATATAGTGCACCGCTTCAGCGCGCGCCCCGCCGTGCGGCGGCTTGGCGCGTTTTCGAATTTTATCAGGCATGGTCGAGACGATGTACGCCGTTGTTCGTACCGGTGGGAAAATGTATCGGGTGGCCGAAAAGGATCGGCTGGTTGTCGAGCGGCTGCCGGGTGCGGCGGGCGCGACCGTGGCGCTGAGCGAGGTCCTCATGGTCGCCGGCGACGGCGAAGCGCCGAGGCTCGGCGGCGACATCGGTCAGGCAGCGGTCTTTGCCGAGATTCTCGGCCACAAGCGCGGCAAGAAGATCCTGGTCTTCAAGAAAAAACGGCGCAAGAACTACCGGCGCACCCATGGCCATCGCCAGGAGCTGACCGAGCTGCGAATTTCCGGCATCAGCCTCAGCGGCGAGCCGCCGCCCGACCGGAGCGACGACGTCGCGGTTTCCGCGGTACCGGCGGCGGAAAGCGGAGCCGAGACGGCAGCGCCGGAGGCGGAAGCGCCGGAGATGGCGAAAGACGAGGAGTAGACGGTATGGCACACAAGAAAGCAGGCGGCAGCTCCCGCAACGGTCGCGACAGCGCCGGCCGCCGCCTCGGTGTGAAGAAGTTCGGCGGCGAGGCGGTCATCCCGGGCAACATCATCATTCGCCAGCGCGGTACGCGCTTTCATCCCGGCAACAACGTCGGCATGGGCCGCGATCATACCCTGTTCGCGCTGACGGAAGGCCATGTCACATTCCGCAAGAGCAGCGGCGGTCGGACCTTCGTCATGGTCACCGCTCCGGCAGCTCAGTCGGCCCAGGGTTGACGTTCGCGCGCCTGGCAACAGACCGGCAATCCGACGCCGGCGCTGTTGTCTGGATCGCCACGCCGCTGGCGCGGCTCGCGATGACGGGTTGATCCGAAGTCTGAGCGCCTCAGCTCCGCCGCCGGTAACGCATCGCCATGGTGAAATTCCTCGACGAGGCCAAGGTCTACGTCAAGGCCGGTGACGGCGGCAACGGCTGCGTCTCGTTCCGGCGCGAGAAGTACATCGAATTCGGCGGCCCGGATGGCGGCAACGGCGGCGACGGCGGCAGTGTGGTCGTGACCGCGAACGGCGACCTCAACACCCTGATAGATTTCCGCTACCGCCAGCATTTTCGCGCCGAGCGCGGTCACCACGGGATGGGCGCCGACCGCACCGGCGCGAGGGGCAAGGACGTGGTCCTCGACGTGCCGGTCGGCACCCAGATCCTCGCCGACGACAAGGTCACCCTGATCGCCGATCTCACCGAGCCCGGACAGCGCATCGTTCTCGCCGAGGGCGGCAGAGGCGGCGCCGGCAATGCCCGGTTCAAGTCCTCGACCAATCGCGCGCCGCGCCGCGCCGACCCGGGCACGCCCGGCGAAGAGGCGTGGCTGTGGCTGCGTCTGAAGCTGATCGCCGATGCCGGCCTTGTCGGCCTGCCGAACGCGGGAAAATCGACGTTTCTCGCCGCCGTCTCGCGGGCCCGGCCGCGCATTGCCACCTACCCCTTCACCACCCTGCATCCCGCGTTGGGCGTGGTCGAGAGTGACGACAACACCTTCGTCCTCGCCGACATCCCCGGGCTGATCGCGGGCGCCGCCGACGGCGCCGGGCTGGGCACCCGGTTCCTCGGTCATATCGAGCGCTGCCGGGTTCTTCTCCATCTCGTCGACGGCACGGCCGAGGACGTGGCGGATGCCTACCGGACCGTCCGCACCGAGCTTGCCGCCTACGGCGGCGCCGACCTGCAGACCAAGCCGGAAATCGTGGCCCTCAACAAGATCGACGCGCTGTCGCCGGAGGACCGCGCGGAAAGGCGTGCCGCGCTCGCCGAGGCCGCGGGCTGCGCCGTGCTCGAGATCTCGGGTGCCGGCGGCGACGGCGTCCAGGACGCGCTGCGTCAGCTGTGGCGCGCAATTCTAACGGCCCGCGCCGCCGACGAAAAAGCGCCGGACACCGCCTGGTCATGAGCTCGTCATGAGTCCGCACCGGACCTCGACCAGCCTGGAAGCCGGACGCCGCCTGGTGATCAAGATCGGCTCGGCTCTTCTTGTCGATGAGGCCGACGGGGCGATCCGCCGCGACTGGCTCGAAGCGCTGGTCGCTGATATCGTCGCCTGCCGCGCCGCCGGCCAGGAAGTTCTCATCGTTTCTTCGGGCGCCGTCGCCGTCGGCCGCCGCCATCTCGGCCTCGGCCGCCGGTCGCTGCATCTTGACGAAAAACAGGCCGCGGCGGCGACCGGCATGATCCGCCTCGCCCACGCCTATCAGGAGGCGCTCGCCGCGCACGGCATTACCGTCGCGCAGGTGCTGCTGACGCTTGACGACAGCGAGGATCGGCGGCGCTACATCAACGCCCGCAACACCCTGACGACGCTGCTGCGCTTCGGCGCGGTGCCCTTGATCAACGAAAACGATACGGTCGCGACCGACGAGATCCGCTTCGGCGACAACGACCGGCTCGGCGCCCGCGTCGCCGCCATGGTCAGCGCCGACACCCTGGTCCTCCTCTCCGATATCGACGGCCTCTACAGCGCCGATCCGCGCAGCGATCAGCAGGCCCGGCTGATCCCCGCGGTTCACGAGATCTCGGCCGAGATCGAGGCCATGGCCGCGGGCGCAACCGCGGGTTACGGGACTGGCGGCATGATCACCAAGCTGGCCGCGGCGCGCATCGCCATGGCCGCCGGCTGCCGGATGGTCATCGCCGACGGCCACAGGCTGCATCCGCTGGCGCAGATCGACCGCTCCGCCCGCCGGACCTGGTTTCTGCCAGCGGCCTCGCCGCAGGCAGCGCGCAAGCGCTGGATCGCCGGCACCCTCAACCCGGCCGGCAGCATCACCATCGATGCCGGCGCGGCGCGCGCTTTGGCCTCGGGCAAGAGCCTGCTTCCGGCGGGGGTTGTCGCCATCGACGGCGAATTCGACAAGGGCGCGGCGATCATCGTCAGGTCCGCCGACGGTCGCGAGCTCGGCCGGGGGCTGAGCGCCTACTCGGCGACCGATGCGCGCCGCATCATCGGCAAGAAAACCGGTGAAATCGAGGTATGCCTCGGCTACCGTGGCCGGGACGAGCTGATCCACCGCGACGATCTCGCTCTTGATCCGGGTAGGCTGGAATGACTTTTGTGGATGTTCAGGCGGGACGGATGACAGCGGTCGTTGCGCCGGGTGCGGATGTCGCGGCGATGATGCGCGCGATCGGAACGGCGGCGCGAGCGGCGGCCGACCGGCTGGCGGTGGCCGCCAGCGCGACGAAGGACGCGGCTTTGCGGGAGGGGGCGGTGGCTCTGCGCGACCGCGCCGATGAAATTCTGGCCGCCAATCAGGCCGATTGCGAGGCGCGGCGGCGCAAGGGCGCGAGCCCGGCGATCCTTGATCGGCTTGCCCTTGACGGCACCCGCATTGAAGCGATGGCGCGCGGGCTCGAAGATGTCATGGCGCTGCCCGATCCCGTGGGTCAGGTCATTGCGGCCTGGGACCGCCCGAACGGGTTGCACATCGAGCGCGTGCGCACGCCGCTCGGCGTTATCGGGGTGATCTATGAAGCGCGGCCCAACGTCACCGCCGATGCCGCCGCGCTGTGCCTCAAGGCCGGCAATGCGTCGATCCTGCGTTGCGGCTCGGAGAGCTTCACCACCTCGAGCGCCATCATGAACGCGCTGCACGACGGCTTTCGCGCCGCCGGACTGCCGGGAACCGCGACCCAGCTCGTGCCCACGACCGACCGCGCCGCCGTCGGCGAGATGCTGCGGATGGACGAAACCATCGACGTGATTG
>JBBSCD010000023.1:0-26823 GCA_038250645.1 Rhodospirillales bacterium | reverse complement strand
TATAACGTCGAGCTCGGTCAAGCCTATCTAAGCACGCTCCTGAAAGCCTTCGACGGCTCCTACGTTCTGGCCTTCGCCGCCTACAACGCGGGACCGGCGCGGGTGCGTCAGTGGCTCGATGCCTACGGCGATCCGCGCCGGGGCGATGTCGATATCATCGACTGGATCGAGATGCTGCCGTATGAGGAAACTCGCAACTATATCCAGCGGGCGATCGAGAACATGTGGGTCTACCAGGCCCGCCTGGGTGGCAGCAGGAGCCTGCTGGCCACCGACCTCCCCCGCTGATGTCAGGTTCAGCGGTTGGGGCATCCTGCGCCCGGGCGCAGGTGAGATGCTCGATGCATTTTTGTCGATCAACTTCTGCTTTCGGACGATTCCATCCGAAAGCAGGTTGATCTAGCGCGCGAGCGGCGGGATCGTCAACGCATCGTCCGCGCTGACGTCGTCAGGGCAGAGCTCTAAGACCGCGATCGGCTCGCCATGGGCCGGAGACGCATCGGTGCACTCGGGGTGTCCGACGACATCGTCGCGCATCGGCTGTTCCGGTTCCGCGCGGCGGCAGTGGCCGAGCATGAAGGCGCCCTCTTCGATCGAGAGAGCCTCGTGAACGATATCGCCCGTCACCCGCGCGGTCCGGGCCAGCTTGATACTGCCGGCGGTAATGGTGCCGGTGACCGTGCCCAGGATCCGCACGCTCTTCGCAACGATCGTGCCGCTCACCGTACCGGCTTCGCTGACAACCAGGCTTTCGGCGACAACATCGCCTTCGACGATCCCGTCGACCTGGATCTCTCCGTTGCTGCTGACATCGCCCCTGATACGGATGTCGCTGCTGAGCAGGGAGGGAATGGTGCTCCTGGCACCGGTGACGGGTCCGGAGTGAAGCTGCGGGTCTGCGCTATTCCTGAAAAACATACTGCCCTGCCTTGATGAAGTTCATTGGATTGACGGGTTTGCCGGCGACGAGAACCTCGTAATGCAGGTGGGCGCCGGTGCTGCGGCCGGTATTTCCGAGTAAGCCGATTTCCTGCAGGAAGTCGACCTTGTCGCCCTTCTTGACCTTGATCGCGCGCAGGTGAGCGTAGCGCGTGCGCAGTGACCGGCCGTGATCGATCTCGATGAAGTTGCCGTAGCCGCCGTTGCGTCCGGCGAAGGTCACCGTCCCCGGCGCCGTCGCGCGAATCGATGAACCGAAGCTGGAAATCATGTCGAGGCCGTAATGCACCGCCTTGCGATTGTTTACCGGATCCCGGCGGCCCCCGAAGGAGCTGCTGATCGCGTAGCGATCGAGCGGCGACGCCAGCGGCATGCGCCGGACCAGCCCGCGCAGCGCCTGCCAGTAGGCGAGATCCGTATGCAGCGCAGCCCTTTCGGCCGCTAGCGGCCCGTTCATGGCAGCAACGAAGGGTCCGCCCTCGGCCCGGCGCAGCGCCACCTCGCCGCCGTGGAACACCTCATCGAGATCGAGCCCCGCCCGCTCGACAACCCGCTCGGCCGTCTGAATGAAGTAAGCGAGCTGCGGGTGCATTTCCCGCACCAGCGCGCTGTCGGCACTTCTGAGCGCCGAAACCCCGGTTGCCAGCCGCTCGACGTGGCGCTCGATGCTGGAGACATGGGCATCGACACCGCCGAGACCGTCCTCGTTGGCGATACGGGTGGCGCGCGCGTCATCGGCCGCCGGCGGTGCGCCGAGGCCGCGTGTAGCCAGGGCGAAGACGCGGTCGTCGATCGCGGCCAATTGCGCCCGAAGGCGCGCTCCCTCCGCCTCCTGCGCCGCCTTCCGCCCGGCGTCTTCCCCTGCCTCAGGCAGGTTCGTCGACACGACGTCAGCAACGTCATTGTCAGTGGCGGGTTCAGCCTGCTCGATCGTCATCTCGACCGCCGCGACTTCAGCGGCGCCGGGCGAAGCGACCGGCTCTACGGGCTTCGCGGCCGCCCTCCGCGCCACCACGCTTGGAGCATCGAGCTTTGCTGCGATGACGGCGCTGACCTCACGCGGTCGCGACACCGGCGAAGCGAGGACGATCGCAATGACGATGCCGATGGTGCCGCCCGACATGACGATCGCAACGGCCGCCGTCGCCGCCTGGGCGCCCCGGCTCAGCCGGTAGATGCTCATCCGGTCGAGCTCGCGGATGAGGATCTGCCGCTCGGGAAACGCACGGGCCAGAGCGCGACGGGTGGCCGCGGCAAAAGCCCGACCGCGCGCCCGGGTCTGCCGCAGTCTCTCGTCCAGCCGTATCCGTTTCCGGCTCACCGTCGCTTCCGCCGCTGCCATTGTCGAGGCCTGCAGTGTGGCGGAAGGGCATTAACAAACCGCTAGAACGGCCAGGCTTGCGGATACTTCGGCGCGGCAGCGGGTCCGCCGGATCCTTGCGGCTCTCAGATGCGGCGCAGCGAACCGGCGCGGGCCTTCCCGATCGTTCTGCGCCACACCTTCGTATGGAATTTCGCGCCCTGATTGCAACGCATGGCGATGGTCATATTCCTTTCTTCCATGCCCGCGCGTTTCGCTGTAAAGACATTGTCTTAGTGACGGTCCCGTTCGCTCATGTGAAGGGGGCCGCGGGAATGAAGCCCTTGCGGGAAAAACGCCAAGGGCAATCATCTAAGGGAGGATGTTCATGCGACTAGTTGGGATTCTGCTTGCCGCGATCATGCTCGCCGCTCCGGCGGCAAACGCAGCCGGTCCAATCGTAATCAAGTATTCGCACGTCGTCGCGGACAACACGCCGAAAGGGCAATCCGCGAACAAATTCAAGGAGCTGGTGGAGCAGCGGCTTCCCGGCAAGGTCGTCGTCGAGGTGTTCCCCAATTCACAGCTTTTCGATGACGACAGGGTTATGGAAGCGATGCTTCTCGGCGATGTTCAGCTTGCCGCCCCGTCGCTCTCGAAGTTCGACTCCTATACCAAGAAGCTACAGGTCTTCGATCTTCCGTTCATCTTCAGCGACATCGGCGCCGTAAACAAATTCCAGCAGGGCCCCACCGGCCAGGAACTTTTGAAGTCGATGGAGAAAAAGGGCATCCTGGGGCTTGGCTATATTCACAACGGCATGAAGCAGCTCTCGGCGCACTCGCCGCTGCGCGTGCCCGAGGATGCCGCGGGCAAGAAGTTCCGGATTCAGGCAAGCGACGTTCTTCAGGCCCAGTTCGAGGCGCTGAACGCAGTTCCGATCAAGAAGCCGTTCTCCGAGGTGTTCACCCTGCTGCAGACGAGGGCCATCGACGGTCAGGAGAATACGTGGTCGAACATGTACTCGCAGAAGTTCTATGAAGTCCAGGAGTACATCACCGAGTCCAATCATGGCGCGCTCGACTACATGGTCGTCACCTCAAAAGAGTTCTGGAACGGGCTCCCCGATGACATCCGCAAGGAGGTCAAGGCCGCGCTCGACGAGTCCATCGCGTACGGCAACAAGATTGCCGACGACCTGAACCAGTCCGACAAGCAGAAGATCATCGACTCCGGCCGTTCGCAGGTTATCGATCTGACCCCCGAGCAGCGCGCCAAGTGGGTCGAGGCTATGAAGCCGGTCTGGAAGAAGTTCGAGAAGGAGATCGGCAAGGACGTCATCGACGCCGCGGCTGCCACAAGCGGCGCTAGCTAGTTCTGCGCGCCCTTTCTGACGAATCCTGGGGCTTTCTCAAGCGCGGGTGATCAAGCATGATTGCACGCTTCTTGACCCATGTGGAGGAGGGACTAATCTCCCTCCTCCTTGTGGTCATGACCATTATCGTCTTCGTCGCGGTCGTCCTTCGCTTCGGCTTCAATGAGGGGATGATTTGGTCCGACGAGCTCGTCCTGCATCTCAATGCATGGATGGTGCTTCTCGGCGCCTCCTACGGGGTGAAGGTCGGCTCGCACATCGGCGTCGACGCCGCTGTCCGGCTGCTTTCTTCCGGGGCGCGGCGGATCGTGACACTGGTCGCGATTGCTCTTTGCCTCGTTTACTGCTGGTTGTTTATCCAGGGATCCTGGGTCTACCTTCAGAAGGTCTACTCGATCGGGATCGAGCTCGAGGACCTGCCCGTAACCAAGTGGCTCGCCCACAGCGTCCTGCTGATCGGTTTTGTTCTTCTTGCGCTCCGCTTCGTCCTCCTTGGCTGGCATGTTCTTCAGGGCAAGTCGGACTCGTTCGGCTTTGCCGATGAAGCCAAGGAGGCTCTGGAAACCCTCGGTTCGGAGATGAGCGACGAGACGGAGGCGAAGAAGCCGTGACCACCGCCGCCCTGTTCGCCCTGCTGTTCGGCTGCATGCTGCTGGGTATGCCGATCGCTGTCGCGCTCGGTTTCTCCAGCATTGTCACGATCCTTCTCTTTTCCCACGATTCATTGGCTTCGATCGCGCTGAAATTGTTGGGGGGGCTGTCCGGCCATTACACCCTGCTCGCGATCCCGTTCTTCATTCTGTCGTCGGCGTTCCTCACGACGGGCGGCGTGGCCAAGCGGCTCATCCGCTTCGCCATTTCCACAGTCGGTTATATTCGCGGCGGCCTCGCCATGGCCTCTGTGCTGGCCTGCATGCTGTTCGCGGCCATCTCGGGTTCGTCTCCCGCCACCGTCGCCGCCATCGGCTCGCTGGTCATTACCGGGATGGTCAAGGCCGGGTATCCGGAGAAGATGGCCGCCGGCGTCATCACCAACGCCGGTACACTCGGCATCCTCATTCCGCCCAGCATCGTCATGCTGGTCTATGCCGCGGCGACGGAACAGTCGGCGGCGCGGATGTTCATGGCCGGGTTCATTCCCGGCGTCCTGCTCGGTCTGATGCTGATGGTGGCGATCTACATCTTCGCCAGGGTCAAGGGCCTCAAGGCCGCGCCATTCACCGGATTCGGCGAAATGATCGCTTCCGGCTGGAGTGCCGCGGGCGGGATTCTGCTCATGGTCATCGTCCTCGGCTCGATCTATGGCGGCATCGCCAGCCCGACCGAGGCAGCCGCCGTCTCCGCCGTCTACGCTTACGCCATCGCCGTCTTCGGCTACCGCGACATGGGCCCGCTCCGCAGGGTTCCCTGGCGTCACGACGGCGAGTCGGTGCCGGGTCTTATCGCCCGGAATATCGCGCAGATAATCGTGGCGGTGCCCAAATCGGTTTTCGATCCCGAGGTCCGCAAGGTCGTGCTCGAGGCGTCGAAGATCTCGGTCATGCTCCTTTTCGTCATCGCCAATGCGATGCTGTTCGCCCACGTGCTGACGACCGAGCGGATCCCGCATCACATCGCCGAGGCCATTTCCTCGTGGGGCCTGCCCGTGTGGTCGTTCCTGCTGGTCGTCAATATCCTCCTGCTGATCGCCGGCAACTTCATGGAGCCCTCGGCAATCACCCTGATCATGGCGCCCATCCTGTTGCCGATCGCGCTGAAACTGGGGATTGATCCGATCCACCTCGGCATTATCATGGTCGTGAACATGGAAATCGGCATGATCACCCCACCAGTGGGCCTCAACCTTTACGTCACGGCCGGCATCACCGGGCGAAGTATCGGGTGGGTTGTGCAGGCGGCGATGCCGTGGCTCATGGTGTTGCTCGCTTTTCTGGTGCTGATCACATACATCCCGGAGATTTCTCTCTTTCTGCCGGAGTATTTCGACAGCCTGAAAGGATATTGATGCGGCGACTGCGGCTTGTTAATGCCTGTTGATCGACAGACCAGGGCGCAGCGGGTGCTCGACAGCGTCGCCCGGAAAATGGGGATCTCATGGTCATAGGGGTTCGTCGCACCGGCTTCACCACAGCAGTAGCACCAAGGCGAGCGAACGGCTTCCTTGTGTCCGGCCGCACCCTGCTGCTGTCGGCCATGCTGGCTCTTGGTCTCGCACTGGGACTGCTCACTTCGCCCGGCGGCGCCTCAGGCGCTGAAGATCCCGGCAAAGAACCCATCGTCATCCGCTTCTCCCACGTCGTCGACGAAAGCACGCCGAAGGGAAAGGGAGCACAGCTCTTCAAGGAGCGCGTCGAAGCCCACCTCCCGGGCCGGGTGCGGGTCGAGGTCTATCCGCGGGCGCAGCGCTTTACCGATGAAGAGGTGCTGGTGGCGATGGTTCTGGGCGACGTTGAGATGGCGGCCCCTTCATTCACCCAGTTCCGCAGCTTTACACAGGCGATGCAGGTCTTCGAGCTGCCGTTCCTGTTCGATAATGTCGAGCACCTGCACCGCTTCCAGAACAGCGTTATCGGCCGGCAGCTTCTCGACTTCATGCTGCCGCAGGGCATTCAAGGGCTTGCCTACTGGGACAACGGGATGCGGGTGATATCGGCGAGCAAGCCGCTGCTCGTGCCGGATGATGCCGCGGGACTTCTGTTTCGCACCGAGCCCTCGGCGATCTTTCAGGAGCAGTACAACCGGATCGACGTCGCCACCCTGCCCCTGCCGTTCCGGGACGTTCCCGACGCAATCCGCACAGGCCTCGTCGACGGTCAGGAGAACAGCTGGTCGAACATCTACTCGCGCGGGATCCACAAACTGCACCACTCGTTTACCGAGCTCGATCACAGCTTTCTCGGCTACATGGTCGTCACCAACGCGGCGTTCTGGGCGGGACTGCCAGCAGACGTGCGGACGACGCTGGAGGCGGTCCTCAAAGAGGTGACAACGGAGGTTAATGCGCTGGCGCAGCGTCAGGCGCAAATCGATCGGGACAAGGCGCGCAGCGAAGGCTCGATCAATATCGTGACCCCGACACCGGAGCAGCTGGATGCATGGCGCAACGCCTTCACACCGGTGTGGCAGGACTTCGAGGGGCAGATCGGTCCCGAGATTGTCGAGGCCGCGGTCGCGACCCGGCACTAGCGGATCCTCGGCCTGGATCATCGCGTGCCTGATCGCTGCTCCTGCGGTCGCGACTCGCTCGATCGGGCTGCGTTCGACCTGATTGCCGGTACCGGTCGCCATGGGGAGGCCTCCACCTGTTCAAGCATGCCGCCGATCGGGCCGACAAGCCACCCGGTCGCGGTTTAGCGAACAGTAGAAGTGCCGCCTCTTCACTGCAGGTGAAAAAGCCTCTCCGACAGCCTCGCCCTGAACCCCGTGATCAGCGAGCTCTTCGCCGCCCGGAATCGCCAAGGGTTGGCGAGCAGCCTCGTCCCGGCGTTCAAGGAGCTCAAGAGCAAATACGCGCTTAGCCAGATGCAATTTCATCTGCCGCCGGCGATATCCTTTCTCCGTGTTCATAAGCCGGAGAAGTACGGTGACGACCTGTCTTCTTTTCGTTACACGGTCGTGGAGGTGAACGACACCAAGAAGCCCGTCTCCGGACTGGAGAACGGCGTCGCCGGGCTCGGCATGCGCGGGGTCGTGCCGGTGTTCCATGACGGCAGACACGTTGGTTCGGTCGAGGTCGGCGCTTCCTTCGGCCAAATCGCCTTCGCACCGGTGCGCGACTACAAGGGCACGGGGAAATCGGCTCATCAGCCGAGGCCACCCTCACAGCCGCGGGCACTTAGCAAAGGAAGCAGAGAGGCTCGAGCGGGAGGTCGCGGCTTTCCTCTCCCAGATCCGCGCCGCTTGAGGCGGCCGCGCTCAATGCTCGATCCGGGCTCGATCGCGCGCAGCCGGAACCGTGGTTCTACTTGCGCTGCTGGTCGTAGACGTAGCCGGTGGCCGCGCCGGCGGCCGCCGATGCCGCCGCGCCCACCGCGGCGCCACCAAGGACGTTGCCGCCGGTGAGCAGATTGACTACCGCCCCGCCGGCCGCGCCGCCGATCGCGCCGTAGGTCGCGCCGGAGCGCGCCGTAGGCGAACAGCCGGACGCGGCCGCCGCCGCACCGATCGTCACCACCACGGCCGTGGCCGTCATTTTCAGCTTTTGCATAGTGATGTCCTTTCTCACGGGATCGCGGCCGGCACCGGGCTTACGACTTGGGGCAGGGCCATTCGGCCACCGCCGAGCGCGCCAGACCCTCGACCGGCGGCGCGTTCATGTACTCGGGGTGAGACGGCGCCCAGTCGAGGAACTGCTTGACCACCTCGAAGCGGGCCAACTCCCGGCCCGGGCACACCAGCGGCCGCATGCTCGGGCCTTTGGCGACCGCGGCGTGGTACTGCATGACTCCGGTCGCGTAGCCGATGCAGAACGCGACCGAGCGTTCGTACAGCGGCTGTCCAGGCTGGACCGAGCAGAGCGTGTAGAGATCCCGCGTGGTGTTCAGATGGAGCGCCTGCTCGATGTCCCCCTCGGAGGCAGCCAGCGCCGCGCTTGCGGCGACGGTTCCGAGTGACAAAACCGCCAGCAGTGAGATGACCGGTCTTCGCATTGTTCTGCTCCCCGCTGGCCGCTCCTGGCGTCAAAGCGTAACAGTTTCGCGGCGGGGCGTCAGCACCACGGTGCTCAGCGGCGGCAGGGTCAGAAGAAGCGAATGGGGCCTGCCGTTCCAGCCGAAGGTCTGGCTCGCTACTTCTCCGGCGTTGCCGACATTGCTGCCGCCGTAGAACTCCGCGTCGGTGTTCAGCCGCTCCACATAGACGCCGCCGTAGGGAACGCCGACCTGGTAGGCCTGACGGACCATCGGCGTGAAGTTGCACACGACAAGGGCGATGTCCTCGGGATCGCTGCCGCGCCGCAGGTAGCTGATGACGCTTTGCTGCCAGTCGGTCGTGTCGATCCACTCGAAGCCGGCCGGCCCGCAGTCGCAGGTGTGCAGCGCGTCGATCTCGCGGTAAAGCCGGTTGAGGTCGCGGACGAGGCGGGAGACGCCCTCGTGCAGCGGATCGGCGAGCAGGTGCCAGTCGAGGCTGCGGTCGTGGCTCCACTCGCGCTCCTGGGCGAACTCGCCACCCATGAACAGCAGCTTCTTGCCGGGATGGGTAAACATGAAGCCGTAGTAGGCGCGGAGGTTGGCGAACTTCTGCCAGCGGTCGCCCGGCATCTTGCCGATCAGCGAGCCCTTGCCATGCACAACCTCGTCGTGGGAGAGCGGCAGGACGAAGTTTTCGCTGAACGCGTACATCAGGCCGAAGGTCAGCCGGTCGTGCTGAAATTTGCGAAAGATCGGATCCAGGCTGATGTAGCCGAGCGTGTCGTGCATCCAGCCCATGTTCCACTTGTACCCGAAGCCGAGCCCGCCGAGGTAGGCCGGCCGCGAGACCATCGGCCATGAGGTCGACTCCTCGGCAATGGTCGTGGAATCGGGAAACCTCTCGTACAGCGTCTCGTTCATCCGCCGGAGGAAGGCGATCGCTTCTAGATTCTCGTTGCCGCCGTATTCGTTCGGGATCCACTCGCCCTGTTTCCGGCTGTAGTCGAGGTAAAGCATCGAGGCGACTGCGTCGACGCGCAGGCCGTCGAGGTGGTACTCGTCGAGCCAGAACAGCGCGTTGTTGAGAAGGTAATCGGCCACCTCGTAGCGGCCGTAGTTGTAGATCTTGGTCCCCCAGTCCTGGTGCATGCCCCGACGCGGATCGGAATGCTCGTACAGGTGGGTGCCATCAAAAAATCCCAGCCCCTGGGCGTCTGTCGGGAAGTGCCCCGGCACCCAGTCGAGGATGACGCCGATGCCGGCCTGGTGACAGCGATCGACGAAGTGGCGGAACTCGTCGGGCCGGCCGAACCGGCTGGTCGGCGCGAACAGGCCGAGCGGCTGGTAGCCCCATGAGCCGTCGAACGGATGCTCAGTGATGGGCAGCAGCTCGATGTGGGTGAAACCGAGATCGACCACGTAAGGGATCAGCTGGTCGGCCAGCTCCTGGTAGGTGAGGTACTGGCGGCTCGGCTCGGTGCTGCGCCGCCAGGAGCCGAGGTGGACCTCGTAGATCGACATCGGCGCGCTGCGCGCAACGGATACGCCTCGCTGGCGCATCCACGCCTGGTCGGCCCAGCCATAGTGCGAGAGGTCATAGACGATGGCGGCAGTTCCCGGCGACTGCTCGCAGAAAAACGCGAACGGATCCTGCTTCAGGGCCTGGAGGCGGCCGTCCTTGCCGAGGATCTCGTACTTGTAGAGCTCGCCTTGGGCCAGGCCCGGGACGAACAGCTCCCAGACGCCGCACTCGGCGCGAAAGCGCATCGGGTGCCGCCGACCGTCCCAGGTGTTGAAGTCGCCGACGACGCTGACCCTGGCGGCGTTGGGCGCCCACACCGCGAAGCCGACCCCGGCGACGCCGTCGAGCGCCATCAGGCGCGAGCCGAGCTTGTCGTCCAGGCGGAGATGCCGGCCTTCGGCAATGAGATAGACGTCCATCTCGCCCAGCAGCGGCGGAAATCGATAACTATCCTCGACCTCCCGCTCGCCCGCCGGCGTGGTCAGGCGCAGGCGGTAGGCGAACGGCTCGCGCCGGCCCTTGAGCGGGCCGGCGAACAGGCCCGCCTTGTCGACCCGCGGCAGGTCCCCCACAGGCCTCCCGGTCGCCGCCTCGACAACGGCGACCGCCGTGGCTTCTGGGAGGAAGGCGCGGACGACAAGATCGCCACTTCCGGCGTGCATGCCGAGATAGGAAAACGGGTCGCCGCAGGTACCGGCAACGATGCTTGCGGCTGTCTTATCCAGTTTATGCGTTGCCATGACGGCGGCCTCCTCGGCTTCGTTGCGCTATCGCGCCGGCGGTGCGGGTGTTCATCCGGCGGCGGCAAGAACCCGCTGCACGCCCTGGACGGGGATGCTCAGCCAGTCCGGCCGATTGGTCGCCTCATAGACGATCTCGTAGAGCGCCTTCTCAAGCGTGAACAGGTTCACCAGCGCGTTGAACGTCGCGTCGTCCGGCGGGATCGAACGGCAGCCGGCAACGGCCGTACGATAGCTGCCAATGAACCGCTCAATCACGCGCTCTTCCCAATCGCGGACCGTGGAGCGCAGCTCTTCCTCCTTCTCCGGCCGGACGGAGCGCTGCAGCAGCGCGGTATGAGCCGCGTAATCGAACGAACGGATCATCCCCGCCACATCGCGCAGCGGTGACTGCTTGTTCCGCCGCTGCTCCATGGTCTTCAGCGGCTCGCCCTCGAAATCGAGAATGAAGAAGTCGTCGCGGACGACGATCACCTGGCCCAGGTGAAGATCGCCATGCAGCCGCGTCTTGAGTTCCTCGACGGCGCCGGGCAGGAAGACATCGATGGCGCGCCCGATCTGTTCCCAGCGACCGAGCAGGGACTGGACCATGTAGCGTCCGTCCTCGTTCAGCTTGCCTGCCGCTAGGGCGCGCTGCATCGCCTCCTCGGCCGCCGCCGCCTGCTCGCGGACCTGCTCGTCCCAGCCGGCGAGGTCGTCGGCGCTCACCGGTTCCGGACGGAACGCGGGATCATCGACCTCCATGGCGAAAGCCCGATGCAACTCCGCGACGCGTCTGCCCAACGTTTCGGCCAAAGCAAGATAGACCGCGTGAAGCTCCTCGAACTCGACCTCGAGGCCCGCCGGCAGAAACTCAAGCTGGCCCAGAACGCGCTCCAGATAGTCGAGGGTGAAGTCCCAGCCGTCGCCCTGATTGCGGATCAGGCTCTGGAGCACGCCCAGCGCGGTCGGTGTCCCATCGGCGCCGACCATCTCGATGGAGCCCAGCAGCGGCGGTGTGTTCTTGTAGCCGGCGACATCGGTCAGGAACCGGCCGATCTCGATCTCCGGATGGATCCCGGTCTGCAATCGCCGGAAGGCCTTGAAGATCATCGTGTCGTTGATCATCACCGAGGTGTTGCTCTGCTCTCGGCCGAGGCGCTCGACCTCGAGCTCTTCCGGCACTCCCATCTCTTCAAGCGCATGCGTGCGCTTGAAGATCATCCTGCCACGATAGACGGTCTCGATCTCTTCGTTCTTCAGGATGCCCCGCACAACGCGTTGGCTAAACGGCGGACTGGCCATGGCGTCGTGCATAGCGCCGATCCGGCCGCCGACACGGGCGCGGGCGATGGTGTAGGCCTGGAGCTGAGAAAGTGGATCGTCCGTCGCGGTTTCCCAGGCGATTGCCAGCGGCAGGAAGTAGCGCTGCTTGACGCCGCTCGCCAGCTCGACATCGAGGCAGCTCAGCAAAAAGCTGTCGCGCCCCGCGACCATTTCGCCGCTGTCGGCGAGATGGACCGAGACGATCCGCGTTCCCTTGGCGGCGAACCAGCGCTGGTTCGGCAGGAAGTCGGGCAAAACCTTGGTCCACAGGCCGATGGCGTTGTCGCCCTCGACGACGCTGGCCCACCCCCTTGCGAGCACGAAGGTCCTGAACTCCGGCAGCGGGGTCACGTAGGGATTATACCATTTTGGCGCGTCGGCCTCCTCGGCAAGGAGGAACCAGTAGAACCCATAGCCGACCAGGGTAATGAAGTAGGGCAGATCGCCGATCGGCGGGAACGCGCTGCGACCGAGCATTTCCACCGGAACCTGGCCCTTGAAATCGGCCAGATCGAGCTCCGCCGCCTGCGGCGCCTGGGAGATATTGGCGACGCAAAGCAGCGTCTCGTTGTCGTACGAGCGCAGGTAGGCGAGGATCTTGCGATTGCGCGGGTAGAGGAAGGTCAGCGAGCCGCGACCGAACGCCGGATGGGCCTTCCGCGCGGCGATCAGTCGGCGCATCCAGTTCAGCAGGGACGAAGGCTGACGAAGCTGGGACTCGACGTTGATCGACTCGTAGCCGTAGATTGGATCCATGACCGGCGGCAGGAACAGCCGTTCGGGATCGGTCTTGGAGAAGCCGGCGTTGCGGTCCGGCGACCACTGCATCGGCGTGCGCACGCCATTGCGGTCGCCGAGAAAGATGTTGTCGCCCATGCCGATCTCGTCGCCGTAGTAGATGATCGGCGTGCCGGGCATGGACATCAGCAGGCTGTTCAGCAATTCGATCTTGCGCCGGTCGCCGTCTAGCAGGGTCGCCAGCCGGCGGCGGATGCCGAGGTTGATCCGCGCCCGCGGCTCGGCGGCGTAGAACTGCCACAGATAATCGCGTTCGCGATCGGTGACCATTTCGAGCGTTAGCTCGTCGTGGTTGCGCAGGAATATCGCCCACTGACAGTTGTCGGGGATGTCCGGCGTCTGGCGCATGATGTCCGTGATCGGGTAGCGGTCCTCGCGAGCGAGCGCCATGTACATCCGCGGCATCAGCGGGAAGTGAAAGGCCATGTGGCACTCGTCGCCGGCGCCGAAGTACGGGCGAACGTCCTCCGGCCATTGGTTGGCTTCGGCGAGAAACATCCGGTCGCCATAGTTGGCGTCGACCCAGGCGCGCAGCCGCTTGATGACGGCGTGAGTCTCGCGCAGGTTCTCGTTGTTGGTCCCTTCGCGCTCGCAAAGATAGGGCACGGCGTCCAGCCGGAGGCCGTCGACGCCGGCCTCAAGCCAGAACTTCATGATCCGGATGATCTCGTCCATCACCCGCGGGTTGTCGAAGTTCAGATCCGGCTGATGGGAAAAGAAGCGATGCCAGTAGTAGGCCTGGGCAACCGGATCCCACGCCCAGTTGGAGACTTCGGTGTCGCAGAAAATGATCCGGGTGCCCTGATATTTCTGATCGCTGTCGCTCCAGACGTAGTAATCGCGGTAGCGTGAGGTCGGCCGCGACCGTCGCGCCCGCTGGAACCACGGGTGCTGATCCGAGGTGTGGTTGATCACCAGCTCGGTGATCACCCGCAAGCCGCGGCGGTGGGCCTCGCGGACGAAGACCCGGAAGTCGCGCATCGTTCCGAATGCCGGGTTAATATTCATATAATCAGAGATGTCGTAGCCGTCGTCGCGCAATGGTGACGGGTAGAACGGCAAAACCCACACCGCCGTGACGCCAAGCTCCGCCATGTAGTCCAGCTTTTCCGTCAACCCACGGAAGTCGCCGATGCCATCATTTGTCGTATCGTAGAATGCCTTCACATGAAGCTGATAGATAATGGCGTCTTTGTACCAGAGCGGATCGTTCTTCGGGGTCATAAGCTGGACCGGGCCCCCTTACATGCACGGTGAGGCGTAGTCGAAGGATTCCCAGGCGCCGACGCGGTAGATCTCGCACGGGTTGACCTGGGGGTCGAGACGGACGACGCGCCTGGCGCCGCGCCAGAGATGGCGGGCGCCGGTCAAGAGCTCGACAACCTGATACGTGTCGGCGTCGGCGAGGCCCATCTCCGCCACCGGAAATGAAAGCTCGGCTTCGTGAACGTCGAACGGATCGAGATTGACGACGATGAAGATCATGTTGCTCCGATCGACCGTCATCTTACCGTAAAAAAGAATATTGTCATCGCTCGCCGGGTAAAAGCGGAGGTTCTCCAGTTCGTGGAGCGCGGGGTTGTCCTGGCGGATCCGGTTGATCCGGGTGATGAAGTCCTTGATATTGCCGGGCCGGTCCCAATCCCAGACCTTGTAATCGTATTTCTCCGAGTTGAGATATTCTTCCTTACCCGGAATGGGTGTGGCCTCGCAGAGCTCGAAGCTGTTGTAGATGCCGTACACGCTCGACAGCGTCGCGGCGAGAATGAAGCGAATCTGGTGCGCCGGCCGACCGCCGGTCTGCAGGAACGGCGGGTTGATGTCGGGCGTGTTGGTAAAGAAGTTGGGGCGCAGGTATTCCCTGTCATGCGACTGAGTCAGCTCGGTCAGGTACTCGGTCAGCTCGCCCTTGAAGTTGCGCCAGGTGAAGTACGTGTAGGACTGATTGAAACCGACCTTGGCCATCATCTTCAGCATCGGCGGCCTGGTGAAGGCCTCAGCGAGGAAGATTACCTCCGGGTCGCGGCCGCGGACTTCCCGGGTCAGCCATTCCCAGAACGGCACCGGCTTGGTGTGCGGGTTGTCGACGCGGAAGATCTTGACCCCTTGGTCGACCCAGAACAGAACGACCGAAAGCAGCTCCTGCCAAAGCGCCTGCTGGTGCGGCCCATAGAAATTGACGTTGACGATGTCCTGGTACTTCTTGGGCGGGTTCTCGGCATACTTGATCGAGCCGTCGGGGCGAAAGATGAACCACTCCGGGTGCTCCTCGATCCACGGATGATCCGGCGAGCACTGGATAGCGAAGTCGAGCGCGACCTCCATACCGTGGGCGTGACAGGCGCGGATGAACCGGCGGAAGTCGCCGAGCGTGCCGAGTTCGGGATTGATGGCCTTGTGCCCGCCCTCGGGGCCGCCGATGGCGTACGGGCTTCCCGGATCATCGGGTCCGGCGTTGAGCGTGTTGTTCGGCCCCTTGCGGAACGACCGGCCGATAGGATGGATCGGAACGAAGTAGATGACGTCGAAGCCCATTTCCCGGATCTCGGGCAGACGGCGCTCGCAGTCGGCGAAGGTCGCGGCTTTCCCCGGCTCCGTACCCTGGGAGCGGTGGAACATCTCGTACCAGGCAGCGAAGCGGGCGCCGACCCGATCAACGATAACTTTCAGCTCGCGGTCGAAACGCACCGCCTCGCTGCGGTCGGGGTAGCGCGCAACCAGATCGCGGGTGCGCTGGGCGAGCAAAATGTCCGCCTTGCGCGCGTCGTCGCCGGCTTCGACCGACTTCAGGACCGCGCCGAGCGCGTCAGAATCGGCGCCGCGCGCGCGCAGGGTTGCGGCCGCCAGCAGGTTGCCGCCTTCGATCAGTTCGACGCCAACATCCTGACCGGCGTCGAGCTTCTTGCGAACCTCGTCGACCCAGGACTCGTAGAGGTCGACCCAGGACTCGACGGTGTAGACGCAGGTGGCATTCTCGTTGAGCTCGACCCCGCCGACCCAGAGGTCGAGACCGGGGTTGATGCAGCTCATCGCCGCCTCGCGCCAACGGCTCTCGTCGAGGCGACGGTAGAGGATAACGGCGGCCAGCTTGTCGTGCCCCTCGCGAAAGATGTCGGCGCGGACCTCAAGTACGTCGCCGACCTCGCGCTTGATCGGGTAGCGACCGTCGTCGACGTTCGGGGTGACGTTCTGGATGATGATCGGGCGGCTGCTGAGGCCCGATGTCAGGTCCGCGGCCACGGACCCGGCCACGTGCGTTGATCCGGTATCAGCTTGCTCCGTAGGCGCTTGTCTTGTCATGCATCCCCCGCCCGGTCCGATTTGCGATAGTCCCTCAGTGCGATCGCGGCACGCCGCGATGGTCCTGCCCATCGTCGATACCCGAGGCGCTCCGCCGCCGGGGCAACCTAAGCCATGTCGCCCGTAGGGGCCAAGCATTGCGAAGCGGCAGTTCCCTTGCGGGAGCGTCTCAGGCCCTGACGAAGACGCGGACCTCGCCCGGTTTCAGCGCGATCTCGTCGCCCGGCTCGAATTCACCTTTGTCCCTGCCCGGAGTGATCTCGCGGCCTTCGGTCACGTCCGGGTCCAGGTTCTGGATGCGGGCGGTCACGGCCTCGTCGTGATCGCTGTTGAGAAAGCTCACCGACCAGTCGGTCCCGCGCATCCGCCGACGCAACAGGCAGACGACGCGGTCGTCGCTCATGAAGATGCGCTTCTGCGGGCCCTCCTCGTTCAGCACCGGCGTGGCGGCCTTCATCCGGTTGACCTCGCCGATGAAGTCGCTGAGATCGAAGGCAGGTTCCTCCCAGTCGTCGGGCCGGGTCTCGACCACGTGCAGCTTCTTGCGAAAGCCGTACTCGAAGCCGATCGGGATCATCACTCCGGACGAAAAAACGGCCGCGAACAGATAGGCCTGTTTACAACGCCATTCGAGCGCCTCGGGATCCGTCACGCCGTCCGCGACCAGCTCCGCAACCAGCCGGTCGGTATCGTGGGTTTCGGGAAACGCGATCGAGGGGGCGATCGTCCGGAACTTCTCGTACTGCTCGAGCAGCCATTCCTGGCGGTAGTCCCACCATTTCGAGCTGTTGAAGAGATAGTCGAAACCGGCGCCGCGTAGCTCCAGGACCTGCTCCATCATTGAGCCCAGGTTCTCCGACGCGAAGACCACGTCATCGTCGATCCTGCGCCCCGCGTCGATCAGAGCCCGCCACACCGCGTTCGGCACCTTGTAGGCGGCGTCGCAGCGAAAGCCGCGGAAGCCGAGCTCCATGTAGTGGCGCACGACCTCGGCGAAGTAGTCGATGATCTCCTGACGCTGCGGCCGCTGGCTCCAATCGATTTCGGCCAGATCCCCCCATACTGTTTTCTCGCCCGAACCGCCCGGATCGAGCGCGAACGGCGCTGCCAGCGAGCCGTCCGGCTCCCGGACGAACCAGTCGGGATGCTCGTCGGCGAGAACTGAGTCGTTGCCGGTGTGGTTGATGACCAGGTCCATCATCACGCGGATGCCGCGCTTTTCGGCATCCTTGAGGAAGCCGCCGATCAGCTTGTCGGCGGACTTATTCGACTTGCCCTGAAAGGTCGGATTCAGCGCGTAATAGTCCTTGACCGCGTAGAGGCTGCCGGAACCGCCCGGAAGATGAAGGGGATTGAGAAAGATCCAGTCGAAGCCCATGCCGGCGATCCGGTCGAGCTGCTTCGTCCAGGCGTCAATCGACCCGACGAGGGTCGGGAACAGATTGTAAATCCGCAATCCCTCAGCCAATGCGTCCTCCTCTCTGGTCTTGCTGAATGTCGCGGTGAGACTAGGCAGGAGCCGCCGCCGCGATCTTATCAAAGGTTGCGGCTAGGCGCCGGGCACGAGCTCTTCGTAGAGAGCAAGGGTCTGCTCGGCGATGCTCTTCCAGCTGTAGTGCTCAAGCACCCGCTTGCGCCCGGCCTCGCCCATCTGCCGCGCAAGTTGCGGATCACGACCGAGGCGGTTGATCGCCGCGGCCAGACCTTTGGCGAAGGCATCGCCGTCGGTCGGGTCGTGCGGCGGTTCCGGCGACAGCTTGGGATCGACGATGAGGCCGGTCTCGCCATCGACGACAACCTCCGGAATGCCGCCGACGGCGCTGCCCACCACCGGGGTGCCGCAGGCCATGGCCTCGAGATTGATGATGCCGAACGGCTCGTAGACCGAGGGACAGCAGAAAACGGCGGCTTGGCTGTAGAGGACGATGACCGCGTCGCGATCGACCATGCCCGGGATCCAGTGGATCCCGCGCCGACGCGTCTTGAGCTCTTCGACCATGCCTTCGAGCTCGGCCTGCAACTCCGGCGTATCCGACTCCCCGGCGCAGAGTACGATCTGCAGGGCCGGATCGATATCCTCGATGGCGCGGAGGAAGTAATACAGACCCTTCTGCCGCGTCATCCGGCCGACGAACAGCACGTACGGACTGTCGTAATCGATACCAAAGCGGGCGAGAACCTCGGCCCCGTCCTCCGGCTTGTACTGCTCGGTGTCGATGCCGTTGGCAATGATCCTGATCCGGCTCTCGTCGATAGCGAACAGCCGCACGAGGTCGTCGCGCGTACTCTTCGAAACGGCGATAACGGCGTCGGCCATCTCCAGGGTGGTCTTTTCGATCCAGCTCGACAGGTCGTAGCCGCGCCCGATCTGCTCGCGCTTCCATGGCCGCAACGGTTCGAGCGAGTGGACGGTGACGACCAGCGGCAGGCCGTACAGGAGCTTGGCGAGGATCCCGCCGAAGTGGGCGTACCAGGTGTGGCAATGGACCACGTCGGCGCCGATGCCCTGGCCGTTGAAGGCGAGACAGGTCGCGAGCGCCCGCAGCGGCGAAATCAGCGGCACCGGGCAGCCGGAGAACTGGCCGCCGTCGAGCTTGGTGCCGCGCACGGTCAGGTTGCCCTTGACGAAGGACTGGTCGTGGAAGCTGCGCACCTCGATCGGCGCCAGCTTCGCCAGCTCGCGGGAGAGATACTCGACATGCACCCCGGCCCCGCCGTAGATGTTGGGCGGATACTCGTTGGTCATGAACAGGATGCGCATCGGTTCCCGGCTCCGGAGGGCGGTTGGCTCCGCCGTGTTCTAGCCGATAGAGGAATAACGTCAATTCCAATCGGAACCAGCGGGCGCTGGCCGACCGGCGTTGCCGTTGTCCGCCGACGGGACGGTTATGGTGCGCAACGCCACTCACCTTGCCGCTGACGCAGGCCCCTCCCTCTTGTCTGTTTGATCTTTGCGATAATGAAGCCGAGAGGGGTGGTGGCCACTACCCCCCTCGGCAGGCAGGAGGCCGGCTACCCGCGGCTGGCGTCGAAGCGGGCCTCGAAGGCGTCCCACAGATCGGCCTCGATGGCCGTCATATCGAAGCCGTTGATTTCCTGGATGCCGGTGGGGGAGGTGACGTTGATCTCGGTGAGGTAGTCGCCGATCACGTCGATGCCGGCGAAGACCAGCCCGCGCGCTTTCAGCTCCGGCCCGATGGCCTCGCAGATCTCCCGGTCGCGGCGCGTGAGCGTCGTCTTCTCCCCGACCGCGCCGACGTGCAGATTGGCGCGCGCTTCGCCCGGTTGCGGCACCCGGGTGACTCCGCCGGCCGTCTTGCCGTCGACGAGGATGATGCGCTTGTCGCCGGCGCGGATCTCCGGCAGGAAGCGCTGGACCACCACCGGCTCGCGGTAAAGCTGGGTGAACATCTCCAGCAGGGCGTTGAGGTTGTCGTCGTCAGGGTCGACATGGAAGACGCCGGCGCCGCCGTTGCCGAACAGCGGCTTGATGATGATGTCGCGGTGCTCCGCGCGGAAGGCCCTGATCTGGGCCCGGTCGCTGCTGATCAGGGTCGGCGGCATGAGCTCGGGGAAATGGGCGACGAACAGCTTTTCCGGCGCGTTGCGGACATGGACGGGGTCGTTAAGGACGTAGGTGCCGGGGTGAATGCGCTCGAGCAGGTGTGTTGCCGTGATGTAGGCCATGTCGAACGGCGGATCCTGGCGCATGAGCACCATGTCGAACGTCGCCAGGTCGACCATCTCGGCTGCGCCCAGGGTGAAGTGGCGGCCGTGCTCGCGGCGGACCTCCAGCGGCCGGACCAGCGCGACCACCTTGCCACGGACGAACGACATGTCCTGCGGCAGATAATGATGGAGCCGGTGGCCTCGGCGCTGGGCTTCGAGCGCGAGAACGAAGGTGGAATCGGTGTTGATGTTGATGGATTCGATCGGATCCATCTGGATCGCCACGGTAAGGCTCATCGTCGCTCCTAGAGCATCCTGCGCCTGAATGGGCGCAGATCAGATGCTCGATTTTTTGCAATCGATCAACTTCCTGCTTTCGGACAATTCCATCCAAAAGCAGGTTGATCTAAATCAACCTGCCTCCGGCCGGTGAGGCCCGGGCGCACTTAATCGTCACGGGCCGGGAAATGCAACGCCCCCTCAGCCCCCCTCGGTCCCTCTCAAGCATCGTCGGCGCGCCAGGCGCCGGGGATATGGCGCGGCAGTCCGCGCCGGCGCAGTACGATCAGATCGAAGCGGAGTTCGAGCCGGCTCAGCGCCGGCCGGCGCTGGAGGAAGGCTTCGGCGGCCCGGACGATCCGCTGTCGCTGACGCGGCCGCAGGGTATCGGCGGTGTCCTCGTCGCGAGCCTTGACCTCGACGAACGCCAGCGTCCGCCCGCGCCGGGCGATCAGGTCGATTTCACCGACCGGGCAGCGGTAGCGAGACGCGACGATGTGATAGCCGCGAAACCGCAGCCACCAGGCGCAGATCGTCTCCGCCCGCCGGCCGTAGCGCCATGCCCGACGTTTGACGCCGCGTTTGCTGACGTCCGTCCTCATTTCCGCCCTTCGTCGGGCGAATCCGGGCGCAGTGCCAGGGCCCGCGTGTAGACCGCCCGCCGCGACCGGCCGCTACCCTCCACGACCCGCTCCACCGCCGCCCGGACGGTCTCGCCATTGCCGAGCGCCTCGGCAAGGCGGCGGTCGATTTCGCCGTCGCTTATCCCGGCGGCCTCGGCGGGAGGGGCGACGACGATGGTCACCTCGCCCCTTGGCGGTCCGGCGTTCCCATAGTGCGATGCCAGATCCGGCAGCGTGCCTCGGCGAACCTCTTCGAACAGCTTGGTCAGCTCGCGGCAGACAGCGGCCTCACGATCGCCGAAGGCCACGGCCATGTCGGCAAGGGCCTCGGCCAGCCGACGCGGCGACTCCAGAACGATCACGGTTGCGTCGATGCCGGCGAGCCGCTCGAGGAAGCGGCGGCGGCCCGGGCCGCGCGGCGGCGCGAAACCGGCGAAGAGAAAGCGGTCGCTGGGCAGGCCGGCGACCGAGAGCGCGGCGAGCACCGCCGACGGTCCCGGAATGGGAACCACCGGCAGGCCTTCGCCGATGCAGGCCTCGACCAGACGATACCCCGGATCGGAAACGAGCGGTGTTCCCGCCTCGCTGACCAGCGCCACCGCCTCGCCGGCGTGGATCTGCGAGACCAGCGGCGGCCCGGCGGTATTTGCATTGTGGTCGTGGTAGGCGACGAGCGGCGTCCGGATCCGATGGATGGCGAGCAGCTTCGCCGTTGTCCGGGTGTCCTCGCAGGCGATGACAGCGGCGGTGCGCAGCACATCGAGCGCGCGCAAGGTGATGTCGGCGGCGTTGCCGATCGGCGTCGCCACCAGATAGAGCCCTGCCGGCAGAGCCTCGCCAAAGTCGCGCTCGCCTCGACGTTTACTCCCGTCGGCCCTGCCGGTAGGCTGATCGCGCTGCTGCTCTTCGCCGTCCGTCGACCGGTTGGCCCTGAAAGGTTTGGATCCGCGCCATGGCCGCTTTCTACCGTCGCTGTCGCCTGCCCGTTTTCGCACCATGGCTGATCATCGTCTTTTTCGTCGCCGGCTGCGAGCATCTGGAGATCAATGGCCCGCGGGCGTCCACCGACACCACGGCGACCACGGATACCAATCCATACGGCGAGGGCGAAGCCTACCCCGCGCCCGGCGGCACCCGCGCCGGCGGGCCGCCGCCGTTAGCGCAGGACTCTATCCGGGTCGGGCTGCTGCTGCCGCTGAGCGGCCCGCAGGGTTCGCTGGGTACGGCGATGCTGAATGCGGCCCAGTTGGCCCTGTTCGACCTCGGCGACCAGCGTTTCGAGCTCCTTTCCTATGACACCCAGGGTACGCCGGAGGGCGCCTCCAGCGCCGCGAAGACAGCGCTGGATGACGGCAACACCCTGCTGCTGGGCCCGCTTCTTGCCTCCTCGGCGCGCGCGGTTGCGCCGATCGCGCGTTCGGCGCGGGTGCCGGTAATCGCCTTCACCAGCGACCGGACAGTCGCCGAGCCCAGCGTCTTCGTCCTCGGCTTCACCCCCGAAGCCGAAGTACGCCGCATCCTCGGCTACGCCATCGACAACGGCCTCCGCCGGTTCGCTGTCCTGGCGCCGCAGGACGCGTACGGTAACGCTGTCGCCACGGCCGTGGGAGACATGGCGGCGGGGCTGGGCGGCCGGCTCGTGCGCACCCAATATTACGAATCGACCGCCCGCGACTTCGGGCCGGCAGTGGAAGGTATCAGCCGCGGTGGCGGCAGTGGCCGGTCATTCGACGCGCTTCTGATCGCGGACGGCGGCGAGCGTCTCCGGGCCATCGGCGCGCATCTGCCGGTGCACAGCCTGCAGCCGCCGGCCGTCCGGATCCTGGGCACCGGCGCATGGGACAATCAGCCCGTCGGCAGCGAGCCGGCGCTGGTCGGCGGCTGGTACGCTGCGCCTTCGCCGGAGTATCGCGAGTCCTTTGCGACGCAGTACCGCCAAGCCTACGGTGAGGCGCCACCGCGACTGGCCACACTTGCCTACGATGCGACCGCGCTCGCCGCTGTGCTCGCACGCAATCCCGGGTACTTTCCGTTCGAGGAGCAGGCGATCACCGACCCGAAGGGCTTCCTTGGCCGCGACGGGATTTTCCGCTTCGGACCGGACGGTGTCGTCCAGCGGGGGCTTGCCGTCCTCGAGGTGGATCGCGACGGCAGCCATATCATCAGCCAGCCCCCGGCCGCTTTTTCCGGATCCTGAAACAGCGATGGCGTCGGCGACCAAAGGCCGCCGACGTCAGGGGCCGGTCAGACGGTATCACAATCTCAGGCGCGTGTGATTGCCGGGATGCGCCTGCGCTCGCACTCCTGCGCTGCCTCGTAAAGCGCGACATAGTCGCCGACCATCCGCTCGACGCTGAACCGCTCCTCGAAGCGGATCCGGACCATCAATCGGTTGAGCATGGTCAGACGGTGGACGGCGGCGACCGCCTCGTCTTCGCCATCGACGATGAACCCGGTGACGCCATGGTCGATCACCTCGGGCACCGAGCCGTGGTTGTAGGCGATCACCGGGGTGCCGCACGACATCGATTCGATCATGACGAGGCCGAACGGCTCCGGCCAGTCGATCGGGAACAGCGTGCCCAGGGCGTTGCCGAAGAATGCCGGCTTCTCGGCGTCATTGATCTCGCCGATAAACTCGACAAGCGGGTCGTCGAGCAGCGGTTTGATCTGCCGTTCGAAGTACTCCTCGTCCGACTTGTCGATTTTCGCCGCGATGCGCAGCTTGATGCCGGCCCGCCTGGCGATCGCGATGGCGCGGTCGACCCGCTTTTCCGGGCAGATCCGCCCGACGAATGCCAGATAATCGGTCGCCGGGCGCTCGCAGTACGGAAGCAGGTCCCTCGGCAGACCATGGTAGATCGTCGAGACCCAGTTCGCCGAAGGGAACGGCCCGCGCTGGTTATCCGAGATGGACACCAGCGGCATCTCCGGGAAGCCGGCGAATGCGGGCTTGAGAAACGGCAGATCCAGCCGCCCGTGCAGAGTCGTCACGGTCCGCTGCGCCATGTCGCGAAACAGCGGCCAGTGGAGGTAATCGGTGTGGAAATGGATGACGTCGAAGTCGTCGGCGCGCCGCCTGACCGCGTCCAGCATGACCAGGTGATGGGGAAGCGGATAAGTGGCTTCCGGGTCGAAGCGCAATGCCCGGTCGCCGCACGCAACAAGATCCGCCGCCGTGGTCGAGTCACCACTGGCGAACAGTGTCACATCGTGGCCGAGATGGACGAGCTGCTCGGTGATCCAGGAGACGACGCGCTCCGAACCACCATACTGCCGCGGTGGGACGCTTTCCATCAACGGAGCGACCTGCGCGATTTTCATGCTGTGTCCTCTCACTTGTTCATTCAGCACGCATAGAACCCGCGAAATGAGGCGAAGTTCCGGCGCGACTGATTGCCGTTTGCGTTAATTCTTGGTAATTTGCAAGCAAAATCCGACCTCGGGTTGTAAAGATGTGGCAGGAATTGGGAAAATGATAACCTCTGGTGGCAGGTGGCCGGCACCATCCTTGTCGATCGTGGTTCTGCTCCTCGTCGTCGCGGCGATGGTCGCCGCCTGCACCCCAACGGAGCACACCATGCGGAGCGGAACCGTGCCCGGACAGAACGCCTTCCTCGACTTCTACGAACTGCAGCCGCCGTCGAGCCCGAGAACCTGGCTGATCGCGCCCGCCGACGCCGTCGCGGGCGCTCCGGACGAAACGCCGCCGGTTCTGGCGGCGCCTGCCGACCGCGCGGCTCAGGCCTGGGTCGCGGTGGTCAGGGCGCGGCCACGCACGCGCATCGTTGCGGTTGCCGACGATGGCCTGAGGGTCGAGGCGGAACAGCACAGCGCTCTGCTCGGCTTCGTTGACAAGATCAGCGCGCGCTTCATCCCGCTCGATGGGGATCGCTCAACGGTCGCGCTCTACAGCCGGGCGCGGATCGGCTACTGGGATTTCGGCGTCAACCGCCGGCGACTGCACGACTGGCTGGCGCGGTTGGAAAAAAGACTGGGCACGGCGAGCGGCCCCGGCGAGCGGCCATAAGGCGCGGGCTCAGGCGAGCAGCCGCGGGAGCATCCAGTCGAGGCGCTGACGCCCGGCGTCGGTGGCGCGCAGCACCTCGGCGTTGCGTTCGATCAGACCGGCATCGAGCATCGTTCTCAGACCTTCGGGATCGAGAACCGTATCGAGAGCAGCGCCCATCTGTCGGCGGAAACGGCCGACGTCAAGGCCGGTCCCAAGACGCAGACCGAGAATGACGAGCTCGCTCCGGCGCTCCGCCGGGGTCAGCGCCCGTCGCCGGGCCAGGCCATGGCCGCGGGATTCGACCGCGGCGAGCCAGCGCTGCGGCTGGCGGTGCTGGCTGAGCGCGAGGCAGGATCCGCCGGCGCGCAGGCGACCCTCGGCGCCCGGTCCGATCGGCAGATAATCGGCGCCGCGCCAGATCGCGAGATTGTGCCGGCATTCCTCGCCGGAGACGGCGTGATTGGAAATCTCGTAGGCTTGCAGACCGGCCTGCCCGAGCAGATCCCGGGTGATCTCGAACAGGGCGCCGCCCACGTCCTCATCGGCGGCGGCTACGCCCTGCTTGTGGAACGTTGTGCCGGGCGCGACCGTGAGCTGATAGGCGGAAAGGTGGCGCACCGGGATCTCGAGGGCGAGGGTCAGGTGCCGCGCCCAGTCTTCCGCGCCCTGGCCTGGGACGGCGTAGATCAGGTCGAACGAGACCCGGGCGAAGGTCGCCAGCGCCGTGTCCACGGCCCGGCGGCCCTCTCCTGCCGAATGGGTCCGGCCGAGGAAGCGCAAGATCGCATCGTCGAACGATTGCACGCCGATTGACAGCCGGTTGACGCCGGCCGCGTGGAAGGCGCGGAACCGGCCGGCTTCGCTCGATGTCGGGTTGGCTTCGAGCGTGATTTCGCAATCTTCGGCGGCCTGCCACAGCCCGCGCGCCGCGGCGATGACCGCGGCGACATGAGCCGGGTCCATCAGCGACGGGGTGCCGCCGCCGAAGAAGATCGAGCCGATGGTCCGACCGCGAGTTTCCGCGGCAAACGTTTCCAGCTCGGCAATCAGGGCGCGGCGCCACCGCGAAGCATCGACGTCGTCTTCGACGTGGCTGTTGAAGTCGCAGTACGGGCACTTAGACCGGCAGAACGGCCAGTGAACATAGATGTGGAGGTCGTCGTCAGCCATCCGCCGCCAACCCGGCTTCGGCGGGATCGGTGGGAAACGTGGCGGCGATGAACTTGCGGAAGGCTGCCGCGCGGTGGCTGATGGCGTGCTTTTCTCTTGGGTCCATCTCGCCGAAGGTGATGGCATGGCCGTCGGGAACGAATATCGGATCATAGCCGAAACCGCGGTCTCCGCGCGGCGGCCACACCAGCGTTCCGTCGACCTTCCCTTCGAATGTGGCGCAGACGCCGTCGGGCCAGCCGAGGCTCAGCGCGCAGACAAAGTGCGCCCAACGATCCGATTTGCCGGTCAGCGCCTCCTCCACTTTGGCCATCGCCAAGGAAAAGTCGCGCGCCGGCCCGCCCCAGCGCGCCGAATGAATTCCGGGCGCGCCGTTCAGCGCCGGAACGACCAGTCCGGAATCGTCCGAGAGGGCCGGCAGATCTGTGGCCGCGGCTACGAAGCGCGCCTTCAACTCGGCATTTTCAACAAATGTTGCGCCGGTTTCCTCGGGCTCGGGCACGCCGAAGTCGCGGGCGGGAACGGCCTCGACGCCATAGGGTGCCAGCAGCGCCGCGATCTCGCGCACCTTGCCCTGGTTGTGGCTGGCGATGACCAGCCGGCCGCCTTCAAGCCGGCGCATCGAGGCCCAGCACGGCCCGCTGCATGGAAATCAGGTCCGCCGCCCCCTTCCTGGCCAAAGCGAGGAGGTCGAGAAACTGCTGCTCGGAGAAGGGCGCGTCCTCGGCAGTGCCCTGTACCTCGACGATGCCGCCGCGCCCGGTCAGGACAAAATTGGCGTCGGCCTCGGCGTTGCTGTCTTCGTCATAGTCGAGATCGAGCACCGCATGGCCCCGGTAGAGCCCGCAGGAAACGGCGGCCACTTCGTCGGTGAGCGGGATCGTCTCGATCAGGCCGAGATCGACCAGGCGGCGGAACGCCAGGTGCAGCGCGACGTAGGCGCCGGTGATCGCCGCCGTCCGGGTGCCCCCGTCGGCCTGGATGACGTCGCAGTCGACCCGGATCTGCATGTCGGCGATGGCCTTGAGATCGGTAACCGCCCGCAGCGACCGGCCGATCAGCCGCTGTATTTCGAGCGTCCGCCCGGTCTGCCGGCCGCGGGCGGCCTCGCGGTCCGTCCTCTGGGTCGTCGCCCGCGGCAGCATGCCGTACTCCGCGGT
>JBBSCD010000022.1:0-27649 GCA_038250645.1 Rhodospirillales bacterium | reverse complement strand
GGCGGCAACTGCGCCACGTTCGACTCGAAACAGAAGATCAACGGACAGGCGTGCGGCGGCACGCCAGGGGATTTCGCCCCAGCGTCCAAGGTCGGCAGAAACTACAACCGCGCATACTTCTGCAGATAGCAGAACGCCAGCGACCGATCTCCAAGTACCGCTCTCTGAGCAAAGGCACGCTCCTGGGCCACCGCAGGTCCGGGAGCGTCGCCAGTTTCATACAGGCATCGTTGTCGTAGCTGCCCGACCCGCGCACTCCGGCAGCGCGACATGAAGAATACAGCGATGAAAAAGAAGACGGCATCCACGCCGCGTTCGTGAGGCACGCCTCAACGCGCATACGGGCATGCTCACCTCGCCGGGATCGGCGCCTCATCCCCACCGGTCGGAATGGCCGCAACCGAACCGGCTTTCTCCCGCTCCTCCGTGCGGCAACTGCGCCGGGCGCGATCCCGGTTGCGCTTTGTGCTAGAGTGGCGCGGTCGTATCCATTCTCGGCCCACCAGGCTCGCTGGTGCCGCACTGAAATCAACCCACCTCTCATCGCGATTGACCGGTTGGCAAATCAGGGGAGCCAATGATCAGACGACCGTCGTCTCGCCGCTCATTGCCGGCGGGGCTCATGCTGCGTACGTTCCTCGCCTCTACCGTTCTCTTCGTCATCATGCTCTGCGCGGCGACGCCGGGCTTTGCCCAGACCGCGTCGGCTCCGGCTGGCGGCTCGCAGGCGCAACCCTCGGCCGCCGAGCTCGAGGCGCTGTCGGCGACACTCTCCGACGAGGCAAAGCGCAACGAGCTGCTGTCGACCATCCGCGGCCTCATTGAGACGCGGAAGGCGGCAGAGGCGGAAAAGCCGCAAAGCCTCAGCGAGCGGCTTGTCGCGGCGGCCGAAAACACCGCCGTCGCCGGCAAGGACATGGTCGAAGGCGTCGTCTCCGAGATCGGCGGAATGCCAGGGGTCGTCAACTGGTTTCAGCGGCTGGGCAACGACGCGTCGGTCCGAGGGCGCCTGCTACGTCAGTTGGGCTTTCTTGCGGTCATCCTGCTCGCAGGATGGGCGGCGGAAGCGGCCGTCTGGTGGGCGCTGGCCGGACCGCGGCGGCGACTCGCGAGGCCCGAGCGCGCCGGGATAGCGCGCCGCGCGCCCCTGCTCGTGGCGCTTGCGGTGCTCGATCTCGTCCCGCTCGCGGGCTTCGCAGCCGGCAGTTACGGCGCCTTTCTGGTAGTGCGCCCGCATCTTTCCGGCACCCAGGTCGGAGAGATCGGCCTCCAGTTCCTCATCGCATACGTCGGCGCGCGCGGCCTGCTCGCCCTCGCCCGGATGATCTTCGCGCCGGGCCGCGCCGACGTCCGCATGCTCCCGGTCGGCTGCGAAACGGCGAACTACCTCTACGTGTGGGCGCGACGCTTCACCAACGTCGTCGTCTTCGGCCTGTTCATCATCGAGGCTGTGCTGATCCTCGGCATGCCGCGAAGCGGGTTCGACGCGCTGGTCCGCATACTCGGCTTCCTGGTGCTCGTTCTGCTTGTTGTGTTCATTGCGCAGAACAGGGCGGCGGTGGCCGACTGGTTGCGCGGCGGGCAGTCGCCGAAGTCCGCGGCGCCCGTCCGCCGCGGCCTCGCCGCCGTCTGGCATATCCTTGCCATGGCTTACGTGGTCGGCGTGTTCATCGTCTGGGCCTGGCGAATTGAGGACGGCAACGCGTATCTGTTTCGGGTGACGGTCTGGTCGGCGCTCATCCTCGCCGCGGCTATCCTCTTCGTCTATGCTCTGCGGCGCATGCTCGAAGCCGGCCTCGGCGTCACCGACGACCAGAACCGCCGCTATCCGCTGCTTCGCGCTCGGGCCAACCGGTATCTCCCGCTGGTCATTACCGGCATTCGCGCCATCGCCGCCGTTGTCGCGGCCTTCGCCATCCTCGACGTCTGGGGCGTCGGCGTCCTCGGCTGGCTGAACCAGCCGCTCGGCAGCCGGATCGTCGGCGGCGCCGTCAGCATCGCCATCGTCCTCGCCATCGCCGTGCTCGTCTGGGAGGTGGCCAATGTCGCCATCGAAGGCCGGCTTGAGGCGGCCGCGGACGAAAGCCTGGATCCCGCGCGCGCGTCGCGGCTGCGCACCCTGCTGCCGCTGATGCGCAAGGCGCTGCTCGCCGTGCTTACGGTCATCGTCGCGCTGATCGTCCTGGCCGAGATCGGCGTCAACATCGGCCCGCTGCTGGCCGGCGCCGGCATCGTCGGCCTCGCCGTCGGCTTCGGCGCCCAGACCCTGGTGAAGGACATCATTACCGGCGCCTTCATGCTGATCGAGGACGCACTGGCCGTCGGCGACGTGGTCACCGTCGCCGGCATCGGCGGGCTGGTCGAGGACATGTCGATCCGCTCGATCCGCCTGCGCGATCTGTCGGGAAACGTCCACACCATACCGTTCAGTTCCGTCGACACCGTCACCAACATGACCAAGGACTTCTCCTACTACCTGCTCGACATCGCCGTCGCCTACCGCGAGGACACCGACGAGGTTGCCGGGGTGTGCTGCAGGATCGTCGAGGAGATGCGCGGCGAGGACGACTTCGCAGCGCTGATCCTGGAGCCTCTGGAGGTGCTCGGCGTCGATCAGTTCGCCGACTCGGCGGTGATCCTGAAAGCCCGGATTAAGACGAAACCGATCAAGCAGTGGTTCGTCGGCCGGGAGTTCAACCGGCGGCTGAAGAAGCGCTTCGACGCGATGGGGATCGAGATCCCCTTTCCCCACCGCACGCTCTACTTCGGGGTGCAGAAGGACGGCGGCGCGCCGGCGGCGCATGTTTACGTCGACAGCGCCGCCGCTGCCGCCTCACCGCCGCCGCCTCCCGCGGCTTCAGTCGCCGGCAAGGCGATCGCCGGCGAGCAGGACCGGCGGATGAAGTCCGTCGCCGTCGACCTACCCGACCCGCATCCCGATGCCGGCCCGCACGATGACGGCGGCGACGAGGACGCGGAGGCGCGGTGACGGCACGAAGAGCGCGAAAGGAGCGCCGCTACCGGTCGAAGTAAGCCTGAAGCTCCTTCGGGTTCCGAGTCTGCTGCAGCGCCAGCATCAGGAGAATGCGCGCCTTGGCCGGATGGAGATTATCGGCGAACACCGCACCCAGCTCCTTGGTCGTCTTGCCGCCCCCCTGAAAGCCGTAGACAGGAAGGACCCGTCCGTTCGGGACCCGCGTCGAGATCACCACCGGCACGCCCTTATCAATCGCGTACTTGATCGCCTCGTACATCGGGATGTTGACGTTCCCCCAGCCGAGCGCTTCGACGACGATGCCTTTGGCGCCGGCATCGACGGCGCTGCGCAAGAGCTTGCCGTCGGCGCCGCCGTACATGGCGACGATTTCCACCTCCGGGAGCGGATCCTCGGTCAACGGGATATGCTGACGGCGTAACGGCGCCCGAGCAAAAACGAGGCGGTCGACATCGACCACACCGAGGAAGCCGTAGTCGCCGGACTTGAAGGTCTCCACGTCCGAGGTATGGGTCTTCGTCACCTCGCGAGCGGCGTTGACCTGACCGTTCAGGACGACCATGGCGCCCTTGCCGCGGGCCTCATCGCTGACACAAAGACGGGCGGCGTTAAAAAGATTGCGCGGGCCGTCGAAATCCTTTTCCGAGGCATTGCGCTGGGCGCCGATGAGGATGATCGGCTTGTCGCTTTTCACCGTCAGGTCGAGGAAGTAGGCGGTTTCCTCCAGCGTGTCGGTGCCATGCGAGACGATGACGCCGGCCACGTCGCCGCGGCCCAGCGCCTCGACCACCGCCTTCTGCAGAGCGACCCATCGCGCCGGATCCATGTAGTCGGAGGGGACGTTCGACTGATTGAGGACCTCCATGCGCGCGACCTTGCCGATCTCGGGCACTGTCGCCAGAAGATCGTCGCCGGAGATCGCCGGGACCGGCGCGTTTTTCTGCGGGTCGATCTTCATCGCAATGGTCCCGCCGGTCGCGATCAACTTGCACAAAGGCAGATCCTGCTGGGCCAGAGCCGGCTCGGTCGCCAATGCCGCGCAAAGCATTGAGCCAGCGAACGCAATGTGTACACGCATGAGACCCTCCCAGTGCTACCTGTAGCGCGCCGATGCGATCAGCCCGGCCGCCGGTTGGTGCGTTCTTGCGGACGGCATGTCCGCCTTCTGTAGACCATACTCCGTCCCTTGGTGTTGCCGATCGAACATCTTATCGAGCGCGTTGAAACGGGGAGACGAATGCGCGCAACATAATAAAATAAAGGGTGAGGCGCATGGCGGATGGAGAAGGCTATGGTCATCGGCAGAGCGATCGGCGTCCTTGGTGGCGCGCTCGTGATGGTGTTGGCGGCGCACTCTCTCGCTCAGGAGAGCGCACCCAAATCGAATGCCGATGACTCCGGCAAGGCTACAACACAGGCGCAGGCCGGGCCGGTGACGTTCGATGTCCGCGATGTCGACAGTCTGCCGGATGACGCCTGGGGGCGGCTCGTCCGCTATGGCCGCGATCTGTTCACCCAGACCTTCGCTCACCTCGGTCCCGAGGTTCCTGATCCGGCCATGCGCTTCGCCGGTAACAATCTCCGCTGCCAGACCTGCCACCTTGACGCCGGCGTCAAGCCGTTCGCAATGGCCCTTGTCGGCGTCTACGGCGATTTCCCGCAGTATCGCGGCCGCGAGGACCAGATCGGCACGCTGGAAGGTCGGATCAACGGCTGCATGGAGCGGAGCATGAATGGCCGGCCGCTGCCCCTCGACAGCCGCGAGATGAAGGCCATGATGGCGTACATGTACTTTATCTCCGAGGGCGTTCCGATCGGCACGAAGGTGCGTGGTAGCGGATTGGCGCCGTTCAGCCCGCCCAACCGAGCGGTGGATCTCGCCCGCGGTGAGCAGGTTTTCGTCGAGCAGTGCTCAGTCTGTCACGGCACCGATGGCCAGGGCGTCCCCGCAGACGGCTCCGGCGGCACCGCCGGATACACCTACCCCCCGCTCTGGGGTCCGGACAGCTACAATACGGGCGCGGGCATGCACCGGGTCCTGACAGCGGCCTCCTTCATCCAGCACAACATGCCGTTAGGGACCACGTATGACGCACCGGTGCTGACGACTGCGGATGCCTACGATGTTTCCGGCTTCATCAACAGCAAACCGAGACCGGAGAAAGCGAATAGCGAAGCCGACTTTCCCAATCGGCTGAAAAAGCCGGTCGACTGTCCGTACGGCCCGTACGCCGACGATTTTCCACAACAGCAGCACAAGTTCGGGCCGTTCCAGCCGATCAAGACAAAGCTTGAAGAGTTGCGCCGGCAAGCCGCGGCAGGAAACTGAACAACCTCTGAACAAACTCTGGCCGAGGCAACCGCAGCTCCGATTTCGCCTGCTTCAGACGGGCCGGGACCACCTCAATCCTCCTCCGCCTCGTCCAGCTCCTCCGGCGTCGCGGCGGCGAGCACACGCCTCGCAATGGCGTAGGAAAAGCCGGCGCGGGCAAACGCGGCGAGGTCCCTGTCGCGGTGCGCCCCATGGTCGGCGGAGCGGAAGGGGCCGAAACGTCGGCGGCGGGCGAAGTTGACCGCCGCCCGCCAGTCGCCGCCTTCTTCGGTTGCGAGCCCGGAGAGCGCCGCCTCGATCATTTCGGGCGCGACGCCCTTGTCGCGGAGGTGGGCGGCGATGGCGCCGGCCGGCTTGCCCTGGCGGTGCAGGCGGGCGGCGCGGGCCAGAGCGAAGGCCTGGTCGTCGACCAGGCCGGCGGCCGCAAGCCGGGAGACGACGACCTCGACCAGCGCCCGGCCCTCGTTCCGGTCCGTGTCATGGACACGCGCCGAGCGTTCCACCCGACGCAGCAGGACCCGGCGCAAGGACTCGGTCGAGGCCGCGAATCGCTGCAGGTAATAAAGCGCCACGTTCTCAAGCATCCGCTCGCTGACCCGTCGCGCCTGGCGCATAAGGGTGGCGTCCTTCCCGCTGTCGGATCTTGATAATTCTCGGTAAAAGACGCGCGCGCAATCCACATCTGGGCCCGTCGGCCGACGCCGGCGCGCAGATGTTGCTTGCGGTCCCCGGCCATGCCAAGCACATGGCAAGAGGGTCCGCCTGCCAGCGGCGCGTGTTCAAGCCGCCGGGGCCAGCGGACCCGGATCGCAGCGGGAGAGCAAGCCGATCATGACCGCGTATGCCCCTGGCCGCAGCCTACGGCTCGTCACCGGAGGCTTACCCAGCCTCCTCCTAGCCATCGTGATGGCCCTCGCCGGCGGCACAGCCGCCGCGCTCGCGGCGGCACCCGTCACCCAGACCAGCGATGCCGATCTGATCCGTCACGCCACAGAGCGGTGGACCGGCGACTTCGATGCCATGAACAAGCGTCAGCTCATCCGCGCCCTCGTCCCGTTCAACAAGATGATGTACTGGCTTGATGGCGCGGAGCAGCGGGGTACCGCCTTCGAGGAACTGAAGACGTTCGAGAACTTCATCAACAAAAACCAGAAGAGCAAGTCGGCGAAGGTCCGCGTGATCTTCATTCCGGTGGCGCGCGACCAGCTCATCCGCGGCCTTGTCGAGGGCCGCGGCGACATCGCCGTCGGCAACCTGACGGTCACGCCTGAGCGCCGGAAGCTCGTGGACTTCTCCTCTCCGTTCCTGACCGATGTCAGCGAGGTCGTCATCACCGGGCCGGGCGGGCCGAAGATCAGGACCATCGACGACCTTGCCGGCAGGGAGGTCCATGTCCGCAAGTCCAGCAGCTACTACGAGAGCCTGCGTCAGCTCAACGAGACCTTCGCCAAGGCCGGCAAGGCGCGGATGACCCTGCGCCTCGCCGATGAGAACCTGGAAGACGGCGACCTCATCGAGATGGTCAATGCCGGCATGATCCCGATGGTCGTGGCCGACGATCACAAGGCCCGGTTCTGGTCGCAGGTCTTCAAGCAGGTCGACGTTCACCCGGACATTGCCGTGCACAGCGGCGGCGAGATTGCCTGGGCGTTCCGCAAGAACAGCCCAAAGCTGAAGAAAGTTGTCGACGCCTTCGCCGAGAAGCACAAGAAGGGCACGCTGTTCGGCAACATGATGTTCAACCGGTATCTGACCAACGCCGACTACATCAAGAACTCGCTATCCAAGGGCGATGTCGCGAAATTCAAGCAGACAATGCAGTTCTTTCGCAAGTACGCGGGGCAGTACGACTTCGACTACCTCATGATCATGGCTCAGGCCTACCAGGAGTCGGGGCTCGATCAGAGCCGCAGGAGCCACGCCGGCGCCATCGGCGTCATGCAGATCCGCCCGGCGACGGCGGCGGACCCCAACGTCAACATCGCCAACATCACCAAGATCGAGAACAACATTCACGCCGGCGTCAAATACCTGCGCTTTATCGCCGATCGCTACTTCAACGACGGACACATCGACAGCGTCAATCAGACGCTGTTGTACTTTGACGCCTACAACGCCGGTCCGGCAAAGGTCGCGCAGATCCGCAAGCTCGCGGCCGGCCAGCGGCTCGATCCGGACAAGTGGTTCCAGAATGTGGAGATCGCCGCCGCGCAGAAGGTCGGCCGGGAAACGGTCGACTATGTCGGCAACATCTATAAATACTATGTTGCCTACAGAATGCTGGTCGAGCAGCAGGCCTTGCGCGACAAGGCGCGCCAAGCCCTCGGCGGCTAGGGCATTCTTCGCTCGGTTGAGCGGCGTCGTCACTCACGCGGGGATCATGCAGCGCATACATTTCTCGGACCTGCTGGGCTTGTGGACCCTCTACTGGCGGGAGGTGCGCCGCTTCGCCAAGGTCTACAACCAGACGGTTCTTGCGCCGATCGTCACGACCCTGCTGTTTCTCGCCGTCTTCGCCCTTGCGCTGGGCCGGGCGGTCGAGCACGTCTTCGGCGTGCCGTTCATGGAGTTTCTGGCGCCCGGCCTGATCATGATGGCGGTTGCCCAGAACGCCTTCGCCAACACGTCGTCGTCGATCATCATCGCCAAGGTCCAGGGGAATATCGTCGACACCCTGATGCCGCCGCTGACCGCTCACGAGCTGACCCTCGGCATCGCCATGGGCGGCGTCACCCGCGGTGTCGTCGTCGGCCTCGTCGTAGCGCTGGCGATCGAGATCTTCGTCCCGCTCCATGTCCGTCACCCGGCGGCAATCGCCTATCACGCGGTCATGGCGGCGCTGATGCTGTCGCTGCTGGGCATCGCCGGCGGCGTTTGGGCCGACAAGTTCGATCAGATGGCGGCGGTGACCAACTTCATCGTCACCCCCCTGTCCTTCCTGTCCGGCACCTTCTACTCGATCGACCGGCTGCCGCCGGCCTTCCAGCACATCGCCCACGCCAACCCGTTCTTCTACATGATCGACGGCTTCCGCTTCGGCTTCATCGGCCACGCCGACGTCAACCCAATGGTCGGCGTCTTCGTCATGGCCGCCGTCAACGCGGGCCTGTGGCTGCTCTGCTGGCGGATGTTCGCGCGCGGCTACAAGCTGAAGGCATAGATCAACCTGCTTTCGGGTTGGAACATCCGAAAACAGAAAGTTGATCGGTTACAAAAAGATCGAACGTCTCATCTGCGTCCTTCCGGGCGCAGGACGCTCTCGTGAAGCAGGCGGCGCATCAGCCGCACATGAGGAAAGCGCCGAACCAGCGGACGATGTCGCCGCGGCCGTAGCCCATCCAAGCGGCAAGCAGCGCCGCGGCTACGGCGGTCACCAGCGCCACCTTCATGGCGACATTCGGTTGCGATCTCACGCTCATGCGGCTTCCATCGCCCTCAGCCGAGCTACGGGCACCTCGCGGATCGGCAGATTGAGCAGCGCCGCGACGATGCTCAGGCCGATCGCCATCTGCCACACGGTATCATACGAGCCGGTGAGGTCGTAGATGTAGCCGCCCAGCCAGCCGCCGAAAAAGGCGCCGATCTGGTGAAACAGGAAGACGATCCCGGCCAGCATCGACATGTTCCTGACCCCGAACAGGGTCAGGACCGTCCCATTGGTCAGAGGTACGGTGCTGAGCCATAACAGGCCCATGACAATGCCGAAGGCGTAGGCCGACCAGGCGGAAATGGGCAGAAGCACGAACAGCGCGATGGCGACGGCGCGAAGTGCGTAGATCGAGGACAGCAGCAAGGGCTTGGCCATCCGTCCGCCCCAAAGCCCGGCAAGGTAGGTGCCGGCGATGTTGAAGAGGCCGATCAGGGCCAGCACCGTCGTTCCGACCGACAGCGGAAGCTGACGATCGAACAGGTAGGCCGGAAGGTGGACGCCGATGAAGACGACCTGAAAGCCGCAGACGAAGAAGCCGAAGGACAGAAGCCAGAAGCCGCGATGCGCGAGCGCCTCGCGCAAAGCCTCGCCGCTGGTCAGGATCGGCTCGACCGGCCCCTCGTGCTCCCCCCGCCGGCCGGCGAAGGCGGCGGCCAGAGGAGCCATGAACAGGCCCAGCATCGCCAGGGCGATCAGTGCCGTCGACCAGCCGAACAGCGAGATCAGCGACAGTGTCCCGGGGACCATGGCGAACTGGCCGAAGGATCCGACTGCGCTGGCGACGCCCATGGCCATGCTGCGCTTCTCGGGCGGAACCGCCCGGCTGACGGCGCCGAAGACGACGGCGAAGCTGGTGCCGCTCAGCCCCAGACCGATGAGCAGCCCGGCGCTCAGCGAAAGCTGAAGCGGCGTCGCCGCGTAGGCCATGGCCAGCAGACCGATGACGTAAAGAAGAGCGCCGACGAGGATCGTTCGGCCCGCGCCGAAGCGATCGGCTAGCATGCCGGTCAAGGGCTGCGAGACGCCCCAGACCAGGTTCTGCACCGCGATCGCCAGGGCGAACTCCTCCCGGCCCCAGCCGTAGGCCGCGCTCATCGGCTGGAGAAACAGCCCGAAGCCATGGCGGATTCCGAGCGAGAGCGCGAGGATCATGGCCCCGGCCGCCAGCAGCACCGCCGGGGTCCGCCACGTCATCGCTTGTGTCGGGGGGCTCGTCAACGGCGACCCGGCCTGCAAATGCGCCTCCTCCTTTTTTGCAGCTACCGCCGCCGCGCGGTTCCGTCATTGCCGCCTGGCGGGGCCGGCACGATCGCCGCCAGTTCATCGAGCATCGAAAACAGCAATTGCCGCCTGTCCTCGCCGAGATGATCCGCCACCCGGCCTTGCGCCTGCTGCCACAGCGGCATCGCCGCCGCGACGGCATGCGAGCCGGCCTCCGTCAGCACGATCAGGCGCTCACGCCCATCCCTGCCGTCGACGAGGCCGACAAGACCGGCGGCTTCCAGCAGCCGGAGATTGCGCCCCAGGGTGCTGCGCTCCAGCCCGGTCATTCGCGCCAGCCCGGTGATATGCAGATCGCCGGCCCGCTGCAGCGTCCGCAGCAGCGAAAACTGCGTCACCTTCAATCCGGACGCCGCCAAGGCCTCATCGTAAAGCCGGGTCAGCGCCCGCGCCGCGCGCCGGCTCATCGTGCAGGCACAGGTGGTCATAATCATGGTCCGTGTATATACCCGTATCATTGCATTGTCTACGCTGGTGCATCACGCGCGACCGGACGGGCCTAGCCAATTCGTGGGGTCAACGACGGTTGGTCAGAATTGTTCGCAGCCGCCTGGCGCGAGCCTGCGCCCTATCCTGTGTTGGGCTGCCGGATATGCCGCGTGCTATTGTTTACGGTAATAGGCGGTACTGAGGTGTCGGACCGTAGCGGGCTTTACTGAGATACTGTAACATCTGGTACCTTTTTGAGCGATCAAGCTGGCGCAGATAATTTGTCTCCACGCTCTTGCCGGCGACGAGATCTTCGGCGGCTTTCGGGGAGCGTCATGAATGTTTATTTCATCCGTAGACGCGGTGGCTGAAATTCGTCCCGGCCTGCGCGTCCTCATCGTCGAGGACGAGTTCATGATCGCAATGGCGGTGGAAGCCGCCGTTATCGAGGCCGGTGGTATCGTCGTCGACATGGCAGCGACGCTTGAGCAGGCGCTGCGGGCGGCCCACTCGGCGAACCTGGATGCGGCGCTGCTCGATATCAACCTGAACGGCAAGACGAGTTTCACGGTCGCCGAGGCGCTGCGTGAGCGCGGCATTCCCTATGCATTTGTCACCGGATACGGCAAGCAGATGGTCCCGCCGGCCTTTGCCTCGGC
This sequence comes from Rhodospirillales bacterium, assembly GCA_038250645.1. Taxonomy (GTDB): domain Bacteria; phylum Pseudomonadota; class Alphaproteobacteria; order Rhodospirillales; family Defluviicoccaceae; genus JAEULH01. Next base: position 16,523 of record JBBSCD010000022.1, on the reverse strand, counting down.
GCCGCTCTTGATGAAGCCCTATGCCCGCGGCGAACTCATGCGCGTCCTCGGCGCTCTTGCCCCCGGCTCGTCCGCCTGACCTCATCCCGGACGGCAGACAGATCAGGGCATGGCGCCGCCGCTGCTTCTCCTTCGCGACGTCCACGCCAGCTTCGGCGGCAAGCCTCTGCTGCAAGGCGCCGAGCTGGCGCTGGCGGCGGGCGATCGGGTGTGCCTCGTCGGCCGCAACGCGTCGGGCAAGTCGACCCTGCTGAAGATCGCCGCCGGGCTCACCGAGCCCGACCGGGGCGAGCGATTCATCAAACCGGGCGCGACGGTCCGCTATCTGGCCCAGGAGCCGGACATTTCCGGCTACGCGTCCACCCTGGCGGTCGTCGAAGCCGGCCTTGCCCCCGGCGATGATCGTTATCGTGCCCGGATGCTGATCGAGCGCCTCGGGCTGAACGGCGAGGAACATCCGAAGCAGCTCTCCGGCGGCGAGCAGCGGCGGTGCGCGCTCGCTCGCGAACTGGCGCCTTCGCCGGACATCCTGCTTCTCGACGAACCTACCAATCACCTCGATCTGCCGGCCATCGAATGGCTGGAAAACGAGCTCGCCGGGAGCAGTTCGGCGCTGATCCTGATCAGCCACGACCGCCGTTTCCTGACCACGCTGTCGCGAGCGACGACCTGGCTCCACGACGGGGCGACGCGGCGGCTGGAGCAGGGTTTTTCAGCCTTCGAAGCCTGGCGGGACGAGATCATCGAGCAGGGCGAGCTCGACCGGCACAAGCTCGATCGCAAGATCAGCAGCGAGAACGATTGGCTGCGCTACGGGGTGACCGCTCGCCGCAAGCGCAACCAGGGCCGGCTCAGGGCGCTGGAAGAACTGCGGCGCCGGCGCCGTGCGCAGACGCCGGCGGCCGGAACAATGATGAAGATGAGCGCCTCCGCCGAGCCGCCCTCCGGCAAGCTCGTCATCGAAGCCGAGGGCATCGCCAAGGCGTTCGATAGCCGGCCGGTCGTCGCCGACTTCAGCGTCCGCATCCTCCGCGGCGACCGGGTCGGCATCGTCGGCCCGAACGGCGCCGGCAAGACCACCCTGCTCAACCTCCTGACCGTTGCCCTGCAGCCCGATGGCGGCACGGTGCGCCTCGGCGCCGGCGTCCGGATCGTCGTCCTCGACCAGCGGCGCCAGAGCCTCGATCCCGCGGCAAGCGTCGCCGAGACCCTGAGCGGCGGTGGCGGAGACGCGGTCGCCATCGGCGGAGCGACGCGTCACGTCATCGGCGTGATGAAGGACTTCCTGTTCCTGCCGGAGCAGGCGCGCACACCGGTCAGCGCGCTTTCGGGTGGCGAACGCGGCCGGCTCATGCTGGCACGAGCGATGATCCGTCCGTCAAACCTCCTCATCCTCGACGAGCCGACGAATGACCTCGATCTAGAAACGCTGGACGTTCTGGAGGAACTCCTGGCGACATACGCTGGGACCGTGCTTCTCGTCAGCCACGACCGCGACTTCCTCGACCGGACCGCGACGTCGGTCATCGCCGGCAATGGCGACGGCCGCTGGATCCAGTACGCCGGCGGCTACAGCGACATGGTCGCCCAGCGCGGCTACGGCGTCGGTCCCGCACCGAGCGGTCGCGGCCGTAGCGCCGAGCGAAGCCGGCGCGAGCGCGCCTCGCCGCCGCCACAGGCGCCCGGTGAGACGCCCGGCCAGACGCCCCAACGCCCGCGGCGCAAGCTGTCGTTCAGGCAGGCCCACGACCTGCGGAGCCTGCCGGCCCGGATCGAGGCAAGCGGAATCGAAATCGCTGCCTTGCGGCGAACCCTGTCCGACCCCGGCCTCTACACACGAGACCGCGCCGCGTTCGATCGCGCCGCCGCCGCGTTGAGCGCCGCCGAGGCCGATCTGGCCGCGGCCGAAGAGGAATGGCTCCGCCTGGAGCTGCTCCGCGAAGATGTCGAAGGGAGCTGACGTGCCCGAGAACAAAGCCTCGGCCGCCGTGACCGCGGCCGTCGAGCCGCGGCGGCACGCGCCGGCCGCCTTGCGCAACCGTCAGCCCATCCTCGATGTCCTGCGCACGGCGCTGCCGCGGGAGGGGTCGGTGCTCGAGATCGGCTCGGGCAGCGGCGAGCACGTCATCTTCTTCGCCGAGGCATTCCCTCGGCTCGCCTGGCAACCCAGCGATGTCGATGACGCCAGCCTCGCCAGCATTGCCGCATGGGCCGCAGATAGCCCGCGCGCGAATTTGGCGGCGCCGATCTGGCTCGACGCCGCACGGTCGCCGTGGCCTGACATCGTGCCCAGGCAGTTCGACGCGATGGTCTGCATCAATGTCATCCACATCGCGCCATGGCCGGTCTGTCAAGGCCTGATGACCGGCGCCGCAGCGGCGCTGCGCCCAGGCGCGCCGCTCGTGCTCTACGGCCCGTTCATGCGCGACGGGCGGCACACCGCGCCATCCAACGCAGCCTTCGACCGGATGCTGCGGGAGACGGACCCTCGCTTCGGCATGCGGGATCTGGCCGACGTCGCCGCGGAAGCCGCGAACAACGGCCTGGCGCTGGAATCGGTCGTGGAGATGCCGGCCAACAACCTTTCCGTCATCTTCCGGGCGGGCGGCGGACCGGCGCTTTAGCGTTCATAGGCGCTGACAAGGCGGGCGACGACGGCAGCCATGTAGAAGATCCCGACAGCCGCCTGAAGGCCGACCCAGACCCGCGCCCACGGGTTGATCGGCAGGATATCGCCGAAGCCGAGAGAGGTGATCGTCGAGAGGCTGAAGTACAGAAATTCGGGAAAATCCGCGCGTGTCGTACCGGCGAAGGATCCCGGCGAGATTGTCTCGATGATCCCGTACGAAATGGCCCAGGTCAGGGTCAGAAGCAGGTAGGCGGCCGCGGTGCCGCAGAGAATGTCGAAGTCGACCCGCTTGGCGGTCAGGACGCGGCCGAGGACGGCGCCGAGCGTAAAGGTGCTGAAGGCAAGGAACAGGCCGTCGGCGGCTAGCCCCTGTTTCTCTCCCGGCCGTACCAGATCAACCACCGTGAGCAACGCCCAGACCAGACCGATACCGACGGCGGCGAGGCGCAGACGATGCCTGGCATAGGTCGAGGCCCGGATGGCGGCGATGAGCACAACAAGGGTCAGGATCCCGTACAGGATCCGGTCCCGCGTGGAGCTCTCAAGAAATGGCGAGAGAAGAAAGAGCGCGGCAATGGCAAGCAGAAGCGTCAAGTAGCGCGAATGACGCACGTCGACGTAACGCGGCAGGTCGATGCGGCGGGACCGTCGCGGAGCCATCATGATGTCGTCCTTCCTCCGCCGGCTGAAGCCCGCCCTGTTTCAGCCCTGCGCGACAGCGCCGGCGCGCGTACCGGCGAGCCCGGACAGGCGCACGACAAGCTTGCGCGCTTCCTCAACCAGCAGCACCGACGAGGCCACGGCCAGCGCCAGCCCCCACTCCCTCGGCGTCAGCGCCGTCGTCCGGAAAACGGCCTGGGCCGGCGGCCAGTGGATGGTGACTGCCTGGAGAACCAGCACGCCCAGGAGCGCCAGCCACAGCGGCCGGTTGGAGAAGAACTGCCGGGTAAAGGCGGACCCGGTTTCGGCCCGGGCGTTGAAGACGTTGAAGAACTGGAACAGGACGAAGGTGGTGAAGGCGAGCGTCGTTGCCCGGGTCTCATCTCCGCTCATGCGGCCATAGTAGTAGACGCCGAGCGTGCCCGCCGTCATGACCGCGGCGAGGAGCGCCAGGATGGCAATGCGACGCAGGGTCAGTATCTCGGCTCCCGGCGCGCGCGGCGGTTCGCTCATCGCTCCCGGCCGCGGCGGGTCGACGCCCAGAGCCATCGCCGGCGGTCCGTCCATGATGATGTTCACCCACAGGATCTGTATGGGATTAAAGGGCACCGGCCAGTTGAGGAGCACGGCCGCCAGAACCGTGGCCAGTGCACCGATGTTGGTCGCGAGCTGAAAGCGGATGAACTTGACGATGTTGGCATAGATGGTCCGCCCTTCCTCGACGGCGCGGACAATGGTCGCGAAGTTGTCGTCGGTTAGGATCATCGCAGCGGCTTCCTTGCTCACCTCCGTGCCGGTGACGCCCATGGCGACGCCGATGTCCGCGTTCTTCAGCGCCGGAGCGTCGTTGACGCCGTCGCCGGTCATCGCGACCACATGGCCCGCGCGCTTCAGCGCCCGCACAAGCTTGACCTTGTGCTCCGGCGCGAGCCGGGCGAAGACGGCAATGGCGGGTATCCGGTCGGCCAGTTCGGCATCATTCATGGCGTCGATCTCGGCGGCCGTCACCGCCTCGCCGTCCAGCATCAACTCTTCGGCGATTGCAGCCGCCGTCGCTTGATGGTCGCCGGTGATCATCTTCACTTCGATACCGGCTTCGCGGCACACCCCGATCGCCGCGCGAGCCTCGGCCCGCGCCGGATCCTTGATCCCGATCAGTCCCTCCAGACAAAGTTCGGCAAGATGCGGCTCGAGGGCAGCGTCCGCGTCGAACGCGTCGTCCGGAATGGCTCGCGAGGCCACCGCCAGCACCCGCAGCCCGCTCCTGGCCATGGCTCCGAGGTCGCGATCGAGACGGGATCTGGCGTCCGCATCGAGCGGCGTCTCGCCGAACTTATCCGCCAACATCGCGCACCTCCCGATCAGCACCTCGCCGGCGCCCTTGACGAACAGGCGGACCTGCCCGTCCTCGCGGTGGAAGGTCGCCATGTATTTCTTCGCTGGATCGAACGAAATCTCGGCCACGCGCGGCAACTCGCAGCGGATCCCATCGACGTCGATACCGGCCTTCGCCGCCAGCGCCACGAGCGCCCCCTCGGTCGGGTCGCCAATCAGCCGGCCCTCGTCGATGCGGCTGTCGTTGCAGATCGCGGCCGGCACCAGGAGGCGCAACAGATCATCCGTAGCGCCTGCGCTTTCCTTCGCCTCGCCATCGCCCTCGCCGCGAACGGTGATCCGCCCGTCGCCGCCATACCCTTCGCCGTCGACGGCATAGCGCCGGCCCCCTGCCCAGACCGAGCGCGCGGTCATCTGGTTCAGCGTCAGCGTTCCGGTCTTGTCCGAACAGATAACGGTGGTACAGCCGAGGGTTTCGACCGCGGCAAGACGTTTGACAATGGCCTGCCGGGCCGCCATCCGGCGCATACCGAGCGCCAGGGTCAGGGTGACAACCGCCGGAAGCCCTTCCGGAATTGCCGCGACCGCCAGGGTGATTGCGGTCAGGGCCGCCGCAGCGAGCGGATGGCCGTGGGACAATGCCAAGGCGAAAATGAGCGCGACCACGACGCCGGCGATGATCGCCAGACGCTTGCCCAACCGGTCGAGCTGGCGCTGCAGCGGCGTCATCCCCTCCGGCGCGTCGCGCATCATTCCTGCGATACGACCCATCTCCGTGGTCATTCCGGTCGCAGTCACCACCATCTCGCCGCGCCCGCGGGTAACGATGGTGTTCATGAAGGCCATGTTGCCCCGCTCGGCGAGCGCCGTATCGGCGGCAACTGTCGCCGCATCCTTGTTCGTGGGCTCGGATTCTCCTGTCAGCGCCGCCTCGTCGATCTGCAGACCGGTGGCGTCGGTCAGCCGGCCGTCGGCCGGCGTCTTGTCGCCCGCTCCAAGGAGGACGGCGGCGAACCCGCGCCTTGAGCGCCAGCATGTCTTTCAGCGCATCCAGGCTCTGTTCGGCACGATGCTCCTGATAGAAGCCGAGACCCGCATTGAAGACGACGACCGCGAGGATGACCGCCGTGTCGATGAGGTCGCCGACGAGAAAGGCGACGGCGGCGGCAACGGCCAGGATCAGGATGAGGACGCTCTTGAACTGATCGAGAAGCTTGCGCCACGCCGGCCGCGGCGGCGTCTGGGTCAGTCGGTTGGGGCCATGCTGAGCTGATCGTCGCTCGGCCTCGTCGCCGGCGAGTCCCCGCGCCGGGTTCACGTCGAGACGGGCGGCAACCTCCTCCGCCGTCATCGCGTACCAGGCATCGACCGACTGATCGCAGTCCATCCCAACAGGCATGGCAGAACCTCGTGCTCGAGTTGCTCCGGATGATGCGGAAGCAGCGTGGACAAGTCTGAGCCGCCCCACCCCTGCGGGCGGCTGCCTGTGGTAGCACACCGCGGGCAGCCCGGCTCTCGGTACTCGTCGAGCACCAAGGCGCGTGATGGGTGGCGGGTCGGATCGGCGCAACCCTTCGGAAGGCCGAGCCGACGCCGGCGATCGGGACAACGGAGCTGCAGCGGCGGCGTTTCACCAACTTATGCGATTGCAAATCAGCACGCCATGCACGGTTTTAGCAAATATGAGTTGAAATTAAGGCATGTTTATGCATAGTGTACAAATTAGGCGGGTATACATCAACGAACAGCGCCCAGGCACGGCCTGAGCGGGCAACGGTACAACAACCCGCGCTTATTGGGAGGTGAAGGAATGGCTTCTGAAGAGAAGACAGGCGGGAACTACTGGCGAGCTAATATGCGGCTTGTCGTTATTCTCTTGATCATCTGGGCTCTGGTATCGTTCGGCTTCGGCATCCTTCTCAGGCCATTGCTCGACACAATTCCCATCGGGGGCGTCGGGCTCGGGTTCTGGTTTGCCCAGCAGGGCTCGATTTACGTCTTCATGATCCTGATTTTCGTCTACGCGTGGCGGATGAACAGGCTGGATCGCGACTTCAACGTCGACGAAGTCTGAAAGGATCAGGAACATGGACTTAACGACGCTCACCTGGATTTTTGTCGGCGGCACGTTCGCGATCTACTTCGGCATCGCCATCTACGCCAAGGCAAGCACAACAAGCGAATTCTACGCCGCCGGGCGCGGCATCCACCCGGTTGCCAACGGCATGGCCACGGCAGCCGACTGGATGTCCGCCGCGTCCTTCATCTCGATGGCCGGCCTCATCGCCTTCATGGGCTACGACGCCTCGCTGTTCCTCATGGGTTGGACCGGCGGCTATGTCCTGCTGGCCTTGCTGCTCGCGCCGTACCTGCGCAAGTTCGGCAAGTTCACCGTGCCGGAATTCATCGGCGACCGGTTCTACTCGCAGACCGCCCGCATCGTCGCGGTCGTCTGCCTGATCATCATGTCCGTGACCTACGTCATCGGGCAGATGAAGGGCGTCGGCGTCGCCTTCTCGCGCTTCCTCGAGGTGCCGTACGATATCGGCCTCTACATCGGGATGGCGATCGTCTTCGTCTACGCCGTGCTCGGCGGGATGAAGGGCATCACCTACACGCAGATCGCCCAGTACATCGTTCTCATCTTTGCCTACACGATTCCGGCGATCTTCATCTCCATGGCCTTGACGGGCCACGTCCTGCCGCAGATCGGCCTGTTCAGCGATACGACGGCATCGGGCATGCCGCTGCTGGCCAAGCTGAACAACACGATTTCGGACCTGGGCTTCCCCGACTACACGTCGCAGAAGACGACGACGCTCAATCTGATCCTCTACACCCTGTCGCTGATGATCGGCACTGCCGGGCTTCCGCACGTCATCATCCGCTTCTTCACCGTTCCTCGCGTGCGCGATGCGCGTTCGTCTGCCGGTTGGGCGCTGGTGTTCATCGCGATCCTCTACACGACCGCGCCAGCGGTCGGCGCCATGGCCCGCCTCAACCTCGTCGACACGATTCAGAAGGGGCCGGTGGGGACCGAGCAGTCCAACCTGGCCTACGACGCCCGGCCGCAGTGGTTCAAGGACTGGGAAAAGACCGGGCTGCTGAAGTGGGACGACAAGAACAACGACGGTCTCATCCAGTACTATAACGACAAGAGCGCGGAGTTCCAGACCAAGGCCGAGTCCATGGGCTGGAAGGGCAACGAGATGACCGTCGATCGGGACATCATGGTGCTCGCCAACCCGCAGATCGCCGGTCTGCCGAACTGGGTCATCGCGCTCGTCGCCGCCGGCGGTTTGGCGGCGGCATTGTCCACGGCCGCCGGGCTGCTGCTGGCGATCTCTTCTTCGATATCGCACGACCTGCTGAAGGGCGTATTCGCGAAGGGCATTACCGAACGCAACGAACTCCGCGCCGCCCGCATCGCGATGACCGGCACGATCCTCGTCGCCGGCTATCTTGGCCTGCATCCGCCCGGCTTCGCCGCCGAGGTGGTGGCGCTGGCGTTCGGCCTCGCCGCGTCGTCGATCTTCCCTGCGATCATGCTCGGTATCTTCGACAAGCGCGCCAACGACAAGGGAGCGATCGCCGGGATGCTGGTCGGCATCACGACGACCATCGTCTATATCTTCTGGTTCAAGGGCTGGTTCTTCATTCCGGGCACCAACATGGCGCCCAACCTGCCCGACAACTGGCTGCTTGGCATTGCGCCGGAGGCCTTCGGTGCCGTCGGCGCAATCCTCAACTTCGCGGTCGCCTTCGCGGTATCACGGGCCACGGAAGCACCGCCCGAGCACATCCAGCACCTTGTCGAGGACATCCGTGTCCCGCGCGGCGCCGGCATCGCGACCAGCCACTAGAGCATCCGGCGCTCGGATGAGCGCATGCAAGGATGCCCAGGCCATCGATCAGCCTCTGCCTTCGGGTCCGACCATCCGAAGGCAGGTTGATCCGACCGAGGCACCGGTCGCCGAAACCGGCCTCAGCCGGTCCAGGCGATCGGATGCCGAACCTGAGACCCCGACCGCGTGGGCAGGGTCTTTCCTTCTTTTCCCGCTCGCCGATGTCATCCATCTTCAGCAAGGCCAACCCCGGCTGACGAAGCAGTAACGACGCCTGTGCAGAAATGACCTCCGCGAACCCGCCTCCAGGTGCCGGCGCCGGACCGCCACCGCCCGATCACGCCGCGATCCGGGCCTTCCTTGTGGCAACGCCGCCATTCGACCTGTTGCCTCCGGAGGTTCTCGGCACCCTGGCCTCCTGCATAACAATCGTCCGTGCGCCCGCGGACACCGTCGTTCTGAAACCGCGCCAGGCGGTCAACAGCCTCTATCTGGTCCGCTCCGGCCGGATTCAGCTCTGCGGCCCCGGCGGCGCCGTGTGGGCCGAGCGCATCTCCGGCCAGACCTTCGGACTGCGCGCCTTGCTCAGCGACGGCTTCGCCATGTTCCACGCCGCCGCTCTCGAGGACACCACCCTTTATCTGCTTCCGGCCCCCGTCTTCACCCGGCTGAAGCTGGAGCAACGCGAGATCGACCGGTTTTTTACGCCCGTCGGCGGCGCCAGCCGGAGCCTGAGCCACACCGACGATCGCCTGAGCAGCGAGTACCAGAGCAACCTCATCGCCTTGCGCGTCGGCGACCTGATGAGCGCCGACCTGGTCACGATCGAGGCGGCTCGCCCGGTACGCGAGGCCGCGACGCTCATGCGCGAGCACAAGATCTCCTGCCTGCCGGTGACCGACGCCGGCGCCCTGGTGGGGATCGTTACCAACGTCGATCTGCGTGATCGCGTCGTCGCCGAAGGCGTTCCGGCGGAGGCCGCCGTCGAAACGGTGATGAGCCGCGAGCCGCTGACCCTGCCGGCGGAGGGGCTGGCTTACGACGCCCTGCTGGCCATGCAGCAGCGCATCGTCCGCCATCTGCCGGTGACGGACGACGGCCGCCTTGTCGGCGTCATCACCAACACCGATACGCTCCGCCGCCGGATCAGCAACCCCGATTGCCTGAGCGGCATCATTCTCCGCCGGCCCACGGTCGCCAGCCTGGCCGAGGTGGTGGCGCAGGTTCCTCAGCTACTTGTCGTTCTCGTCGAGACCGGCGTCTCGGCGCACAGGATCGGTCTGACCATCACCACCGTGGCCGACGTCACGACATACCGTCTGCTTCAGCTTGCCGAGGAACGCCTCGGCCCGCCGCCGATCCCCTACGTCTGGCTCGCAAGCGGATCGCAGGCGCGCCAGGAGCAGGCCGGGGTGAGCGACCAGGATAATTGCATCATTCTCGACGACCGCTTTGAAGCCGCCGAACACGGTCGCTACTTCAAGGACTTGGCCCGCTTCGTCTGTGACGGGCTGAATGCCTGCGGCTATGTCTACTGCCCGGGCGACATGATGGCGGTGACGCCCAGGTGGTGTCAGCCGCTTGCCCAGTGGAAAAGCTATTTCAGCGCCTGGATCGACGAGCCCGAGCCGGAAGCGCGAATGCTCGCCAGCGTCATGTTCGATCTTCGCCCGATCCGCGGCGAGACCCGCCTGTTCGACGAGCTGCAGCGCGAGACCGGCGACAAGGCGCAGGCCAACAGCATGTTCGTCGCCCACATGGCGGCGAACGCGCTGACGCACGCGCCGCCGCTGGGCGCGCTGCGGCAATTCGTCCTCCTTCGCGGCGGCGATCACGCGCATATGCTGGACCTCAAGCTGCAGGGCACGGTCCCGATCATCGACATCGCCCGGATCCACGCGCTGCGCGCCGGGATCCGATCGGCCAACACCCGCGACCGCCTGATCGAGGCGCACAAGCTCGGCATCGTCAGCACGAGCGGCATGCATGACCTGATCGACGCGTTCGAGTTCCTTTCCATCGTCCGGCTGAAGCACCAGTCGCGTCAGATCAAGGTAGGCCAGCGGCCGGACAACTTCCTCTCACCTAAGGAATTGTCGCGGATTGAACGGCAGCACCTCCGCGACGCCTTCATCATTGTCCGGACCATGCAGACCAATTTGGCCAACGCCTACCAGGTTCGTCATTGAGGACAGGCCGCCGGCATGCTGATCTCGTTGCTCGTCACCATCTTTCTCGCCCTGCTGGCCGGCGCCATGGTCTGGCTGTTCTTCCGCACCATTCGCCGCCGCCCGCCCCGCTACCTGATTCCCGCCGCCATTGGCGCCGCGATGCTCGCCTTCACCGTCTGGAATGAATACACGTGGGCTTCGCGGACCACGGCCGCCCTGCCCGCGGGAGTCGAGGTCATCGACCGAATCGCCGGCAGCACGTCATGGCAGCCGTGGACGTATCTCTTCCCCCGGGCCGACCGGATGGTCGCCCTCGATCGTCAAAGCCTGCGGACGAATGACCGCCTGCCGGGCCGCGTCCTTGTCGATCTGGTTCTGCTTGAACGCCTTATGCCGGCGCGACGGACGATGCTGGTCATCGATTGCGACGGTGCGCGCCAGGCGAATGTGCCGGGCAATGCGACCGCTCTCGACTCCGCAACCCTGGAGGCCGCGCGCTGGGCGCCGATGCGCCGTGACGGGACCCTGTTCCGCGCCGTCTGTGAACCAGCGAGGGCTTCGTCTCCTGCGACCCTCACGTTGCACTGAACCGTTCGCCCCGACCATCTCCATCGCCATGACGGCGAACGAGGGGCTTGTCTGCCGCCGCGTCCCGATGCAGTTTCGGCGAACATCGCAAAAACGGTCACGACGCGAAGGGCAGGAGGACCATGCGGGCAATTTCCATTCTTGCAACGATCGGCGTGCTGATCCTGGCATCGTTGACGTTCGTGCCGGAGGCGAGCGCCTACCACGCCATGCTGACGATCGCAGCACTCGTTTGCGCCGCCCTGGCGCTTGTCACGATCATTGCGACGCGAGGTCAGCCCTCCGCGGGCAATGCGACGGCGGGGTCCGAACAGCGGCCGGCGGCGGAGGCGCCACGGCCGCTCGATCCGGCGCAGTTCGCCAACCAGGCCGATGCGGAGGTCATCAATTTCCTCGCGGCCATGCAGCAGCGGGGCCGCCTTGTCGACTTCCTGATGGACGACATCGCCGCCTACTCCGATGTGCAGGTTGGCGCCGCCGCCCGGGTCGTTCACGACGGCTGCCGGGCGGTGCTCAGGGAGCATCTGACCATCCGCCCGGTGCGTGAGGAAACTGAAGGTTCAGCCGTCGAAGTGGGCGAAGGCTTCGCGGTTGACGAGTACCGCCTGGTCGGCGCGGTCGGCGGCAAGCCGCCGTTTTCCGGTACCCTCGTCCACCGCGGCTGGAGGGTCGATAAGGTCAGCCTGCCGCGGCTGCTGCGCCGCGATGAAGATCGCCTGCCGACGATTGCTCCGGCGGAGGTCGAGCTTAAATAGGCGAAGAGGCTGGCGCGGGCGCTGCCGCCGCCTCCAAGGCGCGTCTCAGGCCGGTGTCCGCCCGGCACCCCTCATCCCCCGTAACCCCGCAGACACGGTACAGGCATGAGCCCTCGTTTCAGTCTCGGCATCGATCTCGGGACCAGCAACAGCGCGATCGCGATCACCGATTTCGACAGCGACCGTGTCGAGCTCGTCGAGGTCACCCAGATTGTCGGCCCCAGTCACATCGGGGAGAAACCGGTTCTGCCTTCGGCGCTGTACATCCCCCACCCCGCGGAGTTTCCCGATGGCGCTTTCGCCCTGCCGTGGCGCAACGGCGCGGACGACAGTGGGCACGGACCCATCGTCGGCCAGTTCGCCCGCGATCACGGCGCGCTGGTTCCCGACCGGCTTGTGACGTCGGCGAAGTCGTGGTTGTCCAACCCGCACATCGATCCGCGCCAGCCGGTCCTGCCGTGGCGCTCGGCGATCGCCGAGGACAAGCTGTCCGCGTTCGAGTGTTCGCGCCGCTATCTCGCGCACATGCGCGACGGCCTGCTCCATGCCGAGCGCCGACAGGGGCGCGAGTGGAAGCTCAGTGACGGGCAGATCGTGCTCACGGTACCGGCGTCGTTCGACGAGGTGGCGCGCGCGCTCACCGCCGAAGCGGCCGAGGCGGCCGGATTGGGCAAGGTTACCCTGCTCGAGGAGCCGCTGGCCGCGTTTTATGCCTGGACCGCCGGCGGCGGCAGGGAATGGCGCAGTCAGGTCGGGCCCGGCGACATCGTGCTCGTTTGCGACGTCGGCGGCGGCACCGCCGACTTCAGCCTCATTGCCGTCAACGAACGCGACGGCGACCTCGATCTCGAGCGGATCAGCGTCGGCGAGCACATCCTTCTCGGCGGCGACAACATGGATCTCGCGCTGGCCTACACGCTCAAGGCGAAGCTGGAAGCGGCCGGTACCGCCATCGATGCGTGGCAGCTCCTCGCCCTTGTCCAGGCGGCCGGTAAGGCCAAGGTGGCGCTGTTCGAGGAAGAGACGCTGGCCGAGGCCCCGGTCGCCATCCCGTCGCGCGGGTCGAACCTGTTCGCCGGCTCCACGTCGACCGCGTTGGAAAGGAGGGTACTCGACCAGGTCGTCATCGACGGATTCTTTCCGTTGACCGCTGCTGGCGACCAGCCGAAAGAAGCAAAACGCGCGGGCCTGAGTGAATTCGGCCTGCCCTATGCCGCCGATCCGGCGGTCAGCCGGCACCTCGCCCGCTTCCTTGCCCGCAGCCTTGCCAATGTCCGCGCCAGCGAGGCGCTCGCCGCCCTGGTCGGCGAGGCGGCGCAGCGGGGCGAGGTGCTGATGCCGACCGCCGTTCTGTTCAATGGCGGGGTGTTCAAGGCCGCGCCCCTGCGCCGCCGGGTGATCGAGCTCCTGACCGCGTGGAACGGAAACGCGGCGGTCCGCGAGCTGGCCGGCTTCCAGCCCGACCTCGCCGTCGCCAAGGGCGCCTCGTTCTACGGTCGCAACCGCGTCACCGGCAAGGGCATCCGGATCCGCGCCGGCGCCGCGCGCTCCTACTACATCGGCCTTGAGACCTCCATGCCGGCGATACCGGTGTACAGCCCGCCGGTCAAGGCGCTGTGCGTGGTCCCGCAGGGCATGGAGGAGGGCAGCGAGGTGCTGATCGAGGATCAGGAATTCGGCCTCGTGACCGGACATCCGGCAGAGTTCCGTTTCTTCTCGTCCGAGGTACGCAGCGGCGATGCGCCCGGGCAGATCCTTCCCGATGCCGAGGCCGAGCTCGAAGAGACCAGCAGCCTCGAGGTCGAGCTGCCGGCGATGGCCGATTTCCCGACCGGCCAGGCGGTCCCGGTGCAGATCAACGCCATCGTCACGGAACTCGGCACCCTGGAGCTGTGGATGAAGCACACCAACTCGGAGCGCCGGTGGAAGGTCGAATTCCAGGTGCGAACCGAGTGAGCCCTGTGCCGCGGCCGGGCGCGAGAGGACGATCACCGAGCCATGACCACAGCGCCATGACGGGCAATGACCGAGGCATGACGGCGCCACACTTCAGCATCGGTATCGACCTCGGGACGACCAACTCGGTGCTCGCCTACGAGCCGTTGGAAGACGGGCCGCTGGCAGATACGCCGTGGGAAGATGGGGCGGCGGCCGCGGTGTTGGCGATTTCGCAATGGGCCACGCCGACGACGCTTGTCGAGCAGCCGATCCTGCCCTCGTTTCTATACCTGCCCGAAGACGACGTCGCGGCGCGGATGTGCGGCGGGCGGCTCGGCGGAGGCGACTGGCTCGTCGGCCAGTTCGCGCGGATCAAGGCGCAGGAAGCACCCGGACGCGTCGCCCATTCGGCGAAATCGTGGCTCTGCCACCATGGCGCCGATCGGGAGGCGGCTTTCCTGCCCTGGGGCTCGAACGACATCGCAGCGACCATGAAGATTTCGCCCGTGCGTGCGTCAGCCCTGCTCCTGAACTACCTGCGCGGCGCCTGGAACGACCGCTTCACCGGGCACGGCAGCGACAGGGCCTTCGACGCCCAGGAGATCACCATAACCGTGCCGGCGTCCTTCGACGCGGCGGCGCAGCGGCTCTGCCTGACGGCGGCGGAACAGGCGGGGTATCCGGAGACGGTTCGCCTTCTCGAAGAGCCGCAGGCGGCGTTCTACACTTGGCTCGCCCGCCACGGCGGTGAGGGCAACGCCTGGGAGGCGCTGGGCGCGACCGTGACGGGCGGCGAGACGGACGGGGGGGACGGGGGTGCGCCGGAGGCGCCGGCGCTGCGCCATGTCCTGGTCGTCGATATCGGTGGCGGAACTTCGGACTTCAGCCTGTTCGCCGTCGACAGCGAAAGCCGGGTTCGCCGCATCGCAGTTAGCGAGCACATCCTTCTCGGCGGCGACAACATCGACCTCGCTCTCGCCCACAGCCTTGAAGGGCAACTGGGCGGAGGCGAGACGCGGCTCGCCGGCGCCCAGTGGGACTTCCTCGTCGCCCGCTGCCGCGACCTCAAGGAGCAGGCGCTGGCGCAACCGGGCGCGGAGGATGCGGTCCTGCAGGTGGCCGTCCCCGGACGCGGCGCCGGGCTGATCGCCGGCGTCCGCACGGCCGAGATCACCCGCGGCGAAGTGGACCGCATCATCCTCAACGGCTTCTTTCCGCCCTGCGCCGCCGACGCCGCACCCAGGCGCGTCGCCGCCGCGTTGAAGGAGTGGGGGCTCCCCTATGCCAGTGACAGCGCCATCACCCGTCACCTCGCCCGGTTCCTGCGCGGTCGGCCCGGCGTCGATGCGGTCCTGTTCAACGGCGGCGCGCTATACCCGGAGGCACTGCGCAGGCGGTTAAGCGAACAGATCGGCCGCTGGCAGGGCCGGTCCGCGGTGCCGATGCTGGCGAATGATGAACCCGATCTCGCAGTCGCCCGCGGCGCGGCGCGCTTCGGCAGACTGGTGCACGGCGGCAAGGCGCGGATCGCGGCCGATGCCGCGCGCGCCATCTTCCTCGAGGCGCAAGGCAAGGCCGACGACGACGGGCGCGCGGCGCTTGACGCGGCGGCCGCCTCAAACCTCGTCTGCGTCCTGCCGCGCGGCGCCGTCGCGGAAGAGACATTTTCAATCCGGGATCTTGCCCTGGAGCTGCGCATCAACCGGCCGGTGCGGTTCCAGACCTATGCCTCGACCCGGCACGGCGGCGCGCGCGCCGGCGATATCATCGCCGCCGATGCGCCCGATCTCCAGGCGCTGCCGCCGCTTGAGACCACGGCCAGGGTCGAGCGCCCGCCGGCGGGACGGCGGACAATTCCGGTGACGCTCGAAGCGAGGCTTAGCGAGCTCGGCCTGCTTCAGGTGGCCTGCCGCAGCGCCGATCCCGACCTCCGTGCGACATGGCCGCTGGACTTCAATCTTCACGGTTCCCGGCCGGATCCGATGGGCGCCGCGGCGGATCCGGGCGATGCGTCCGCGCCGGTTCGGGTCGCGCCGAACGCGTCGGACGCCACGCTCGCTGCCGCCGGCGAAACAGTCCTGCGGCAATTCACCCACCCCGCCGGCGGGCGTGACAAGGTGACCACGCAAAGGCTGCTGCAAGCGCTGGAAAAGACCCTCGGCGTCGACAAGGGCGAGTGGAACTGGGTTCTCGTCCGCAGCCTCTGGCCAAGCCTGGAGGCCTGCGCCGAGCAGCGGAGACGGTCGCCGGAGCACGAGGAAACGTGGCTTGCCATGGCCGGGTACCTGCTCCGGCCCGGCTTCGGGGCCGCGGCCGACGAGGCCCGCATCGACGACCTGTGGCGGATCGTCGGGGGTGGTCCGGGCTCCGCCGGCAAGCGGGTCAAGCTGCAGACCTATATCGTCTGGCGGCGCGTCGCGGGCGGGCTCTCACGATCCCGGCAGGAGGCGGTTCTGGCGGGCGGCGAGCTGAACAGGATCCGTCGGCAGGACAACCTGCCGCCGGAGCTCGTCCGCATGACCGGCGCCTTTGAACGGCTGGAGCCGGCGATCAAGGCCGAGCTGAGCGAGCGATACATCGAGCGCACCGCCGCGCTGGCGCG
>JBBSCD010000021.1:0-27761 GCA_038250645.1 Rhodospirillales bacterium | reverse complement strand
GCGACCCTCCCTGCGGTCGACGCAAATCGGCTTGGTATCGGTCTCGTGCTGGACGGATCAGCGGCGGGACGGCGGCCGGGATCCTATTGCGAGGGAATCTGAAAGACAAGCGGCGAAGCACGCCCCGACGGTGTTGTTCGCCCCGTTGTTCGCCGTGTTCGTCTTCGGCTCAGCGATTTTCGCCGGGGACGCGCTGGCCCTGATCCTTGGACCCGCCTCGACCGGCCGTCGGCTCGCCGCGCAGCAGGGTGGCGTCCTCGTCCTTGGTGAAGATGACGGCTTCGTCAGCCGCGCCATAGTTCAGGATCCGCCGCGACCACTCGTCAAGCATATCGAGATCGAGGCTTTCCAGGCGCAGCAGCCGGACGCGGCGTTCGAGCGCGATCCGTTCATCGCGAGCCGTCGCAAGATCGGCCCGCGCGTCGGCGACGTCCTGATCGAGCACCCGCCAGGCGATCAGACCCCGGTCACCATGAATGACGTGGTAGACGAAGTAGCCGATGACGCAGACGCCGACGAGGACGATGACGGCCTGGGGCACCCGCTTGCGCAGCTCGGCGCTTCGCGGCAGCAGACGCGACGGCACGTCCGGGATATCGAATTCGTTCATCCTCCCTTGAGTATCGTCGAGCGCTCCCCTTGCGCAAACCGGAAATTTCGGCGCCGGCTCCGGGTGTAGCCGCGCGCCTTGCGCATCAAAGAGGACGGGAGCGGACCGATGCCGCTCCCCGGTCCTTCCGTTCCGGCCGATCCGACCGCAGGCTACCTGCGACGAAGAATCGTGCGCCCGGCGAAGCGCGCCGCCGAGCCCAGGTGCTCCTCGATCCGGATCAGCTGGTTGTACTTGGCGATGCGGTCCGAGCGGCTGAGCGAGCCGGTCTTGATCTGGCCGGCATTGGTCGCCACCGCGATATCGGCGATGGTCGAGTCCTCGGTCTCGCCCGAACGATGCGAAATGACCGACGTGTAGGCCGCCTTGTGCGCCATCTCGACCGCCTCGAGAGTCTCGGTCAGCGTGCCGATCTGGTTGACCTTGACCAGGATCGAGTTGGCAATGCCGCGGTCGATGCCGTCGGCCAGGCGCTTCGGGTTGGTGACGAAGAGGTCGTCGCCGACGAGCTGGATCTTGCCGCCGAGCTCCTCGGTGAGGATTTTCCAGCCGTCCCAGTCGTCCTCGTCCATGCCGTCCTCGACCGAGATGATCGGGAAGCGGCTGACCAGATCGGCGAGGTAGCGGGCGTTGCCGGCGGCGTCGAGCTGCTTGTTCTCGCCGGCGAGCATGTACTTGCCGTCCTTGAAGTACTCGCTCGAAGCGCAGTCGAGGGCGAGCATGACGTCGTCGCCCGGCTTGTACCCGGCTACCTCGATCGCCTTCATGATGAAGGTCAGAGCCTCGTCGGCGCTGTTAAGCGCCGGCGCGAAACCGCCTTCGTCGCCGACGTTGGTGTTGTGGCCCGCGTCCTTGAGGCCCTTCTTCAAGGAATGAAAGACCTCCGCGCCCATGCGCACGGCTTCGGCGATGGACGCCGCGCCGACCGGCATGATCATGAATTCCTGAATGTCGATGGGATTGTCGGCATGCGCGCCGCCGTTGACGATGTTCATCATCGGCACCGGCAGCACCCGCGCCTGGGTGCCGCCGATATAGCGGTAGAGCGGCAGGTCGGCCTCTTCCGCGGCGGCCTTGGCCAGCGCCAGGCTGACGCCGAGGATCGCGTTCGCCCCGAGCCGGCCCTTGTTCGGCGACCCGTCGAGGTCGATCATGGCGTTGTCGATGGCGACCTGGTCGCTCGCTTCCATGCCGGAAATCGCGTCAAAAATCTCGCCGTTGACCGCGTCAACGGCCTTCATCACTCCCTTGCCGGCGTAGCGCTGCTTGTCGCCGTCGCGCAGTTCGACCGCCTCGTGCGCGCCGGTCGAGGCGCCGGACGGCACCGCCGCACGCCCTTGGGCGCCGCTCTCAAGGGTCACGTCCACCTCCACGGTCGGGTTACCGCGGCTGTCGAGAATTTCGCGACCCGTAATCTCCATGATGCCGCTCATGCGCGTGCACTCCTATCCCCAGTTGCCGATTTTCAAGCCATGGTTGGTTCAGGCTGATCCCACCAGCGGCAGCGTCACCGCGTGCTCCGGGGTGTGTCATACCCTCCAAGCCGACGCGCGCGCAAGCGCGGCCGCCGTCGCCGGGATCCGCCCCAGCGTCTACGCCAACGCCGCCGGGCGCGGGCTGTGCCGCCGCCGTCCGCCGCTACGGGCGCTTTGCCAGCGCGGACGACGCCGTCTTCGTGCCGAGGCGGCGGAGGAGTTCGTCCTTCAGCGGATCGAGCACGCTGTCGCGGTCGACGCCGGAGAGGATGTCGCGCAGGATCGCCTTGGCGCCGCGCCCGCCCCAGCCGCCCTGGCGGAAATAGACACTCGCCGCCTGCCCGACGATATAGGTCGTCCACGCCGCGGCCAGTCCTTGCGGGATAGCGACGAGGGCATGGCCGACAAGGGGCGCCGCGCCCTTCAGGACCGCCGCCGCCAAGTGGGTCACCCACTCCAGCGAGACCATGATCCCCCAGGCGCCAAGGATCTCGGTGATCAGCGCCCGGGCGTTCTCGCGGGAGAACGGCTGGCCGTAGACCGACCCGAGCTGCTGGACCATGATCGCGTCGGAGACCATGCCGCCGGCGATGTCGGCGATCGGGATCGGGTTGAGCGCGACCGCGGAGGCCTTGATCCACATGAACCGGCGGATGAGCCGGTCCGCCTCTTCCCCGCGCACGGTCGCCTTGAGCGCGGCGATCCGTTCGGAGACCTCGGTGGCGAACAGGTTCGCGTTCAGGGCAACGACGGCTTTGCCCTCGCGATGCAGGATCTCGAGGATGCGCGCCGAAAGATCCTCGATGATGGCCGGCCGATCCGCCCACTCCTCGCGTTCGCTGCCGTCGAGGTTGTGGTAGACGCGCAGCGCCGGCGAGGGATCGCCGGCGGCAAAGACGATGTCGGCCTCGCCGATCATGCCGCCGACCTTGGCGCGGACGGAGGCGACCGTCTGCTCCAGTTCGCGCCGCTTGAACAGGTCGATCTTGTTGATGACCAGAATGATCGGCTTGTGCAGCGCGCGGAGCGCCTTGATGGCGCTGAACTCGACGTCATTGAGATCGCCATAGGTGACGAACAGGACAATATCGGCATAGCGGACGGTCGCCTCGGCGATGGCCGCCCGGTCGTCGCCTTCGACCTCGTTGATGCCGGGGGTATCGACCATGACCAGGCGGTTGTCGGCGAAGCCCTTGATCGTCTCGCGGCGCGGCGTCCAGTCCTGACGGCTCAGCTCGCGGGTCTTGCCGGCGATGGCGGCGACGGCAAAGGCCGGACGGCCGAGCAGTGCATTCAGGAGCGAACTCTTGCCGGAGTTGACCTCGCCGAAGGCCGCGATTTCGACGACGCCATGCTCCAGCTTCGTGACCATGGTGTCGATGTCGTCGAGCTCCTGGGCCATGGCCGCGCGCTCGCTCTCGCGCAGGTCGGTCCGTGAGAGCTGGCGCAGCGCCGTCAGGATCTCTTCGTATTGCTTGTCCTTCCCGGCCATGGCCCCGCCGAGCCTCAACCGGCGCCGGGAAGGACGCGCACGGCGGAGCAGCCGCGGCGGACGGCGAGTGTCTCGAAATAGTTGATAATGGCGGCTACCTCCGGTGGGCGAGCGGCGTCCTCGTCTTCCCCATCGCCTTCCTCGGCCAGGCGCACCGTCGGCCTCGGCGCGGCCGCCGTGGTCAGGATGTCGGCCTCGATGCCGCCGCTTGCAAGCCTGGCGGCGATCGCCGCCCGGGTCTCGGCGAGCGCCGCGGGACGCATGAGATCGCTCTTGTTGATGACAACCAGAAACTTCGCCTGCCGGTGGGCAAGCGCCGCGATCGCATCCTGCTCATAATCGCGGAGATCCTGATCGACAAGGAACAGAGTCAGATCGGCCGAGAGCGCCGGGGTCAGGCTCTCAAGATTATGCCCCAGATTGGTGCCGAGGGCGGGAAGCTCGACCAGATCGACCGAAAGGGCATCGAACCCGTCACTGGCTGCCGCCGCGCGCAGGGCCGCAGCGAGCGCGCTCTTGCCCACCCCGCGCACGCCGGCGAGGGCGACGCGCAGGTGGCCGGGTTCTCGCGGTCGCGCACTCGCCCGCTCCGGGCCAGCGCCGCTGGGCCCACTGCGGTCGAGATGGTGACGCTCGTAGATCTCGCCCAGCCGCGCCTCCGGCGACAGGCGGCGGTGGTGCGGAATTTGCCGCGGCGCCTGGGCCTCGCGCCTCGGGCGCAGCTTCGCCCAGGCGAAGACGCCGAGGCCGCCGAGCAGAAGCGCAACCCCGCCGAGATAGGCGTAGCGATACTCCGGCTGCGCGATGGCGTCGACGGTCACCATGACCCGGGACAGCACCGCAAGCGCCACCGCAACCGCGACGGCGGCCGCGAGCACGGGAATGAACCGGGCGAAGCGCTTCAGCATGGCATTGCGAGTATACAGCAACGCCTCGCCCGGCAGCGCTTTACCGGGCGCGGGCCGCGCTCAGCCGCCTGACTTGCGCCGTTGCCGGCCCGCAACCGCCATCTTTTGCCACTGGTTCCCGCCGCCTCCGTCAGGAGGCGACGGCAAGCGCAGCCGATCCCTGCATGACCAGCTCGGTCGGCAGCTCGATGTTGACCTCGATCGTGGACACAGTTCCCGAGTTCTCGAACTCGACCGAGATCATATCCTCGTCGATGTCGATGTACCGGGCGATGACCTGCATGAGTTCGGCCTGCATCCGCGGGAGATAGTCCGGTCTGGTCGAGCCGGCCCGCTCATGGGCGAGCAGGATCTGCAGCCGCTCCTTGGCCTGATCGGCTGACGCCTTCGGCCGAGAGCGGAAGTAATTCATGATGCTCATGCGGTCCTCCAGAGCAGACGCTGGAACAGGCCCCGACGCTGCTGCTTGGGAAAGCGCACCTCGATCGTCTCGCCGAGGAAGCGGCCGACCGCCTCGCTGTAGCCGGCCGCCGCGGGCGAGTTGGCGTCGAGGATGACCGGTGTGCCGGTGTTGGAAGCCTTCAACACGGTCTGGCTCTCGGGGATGATCCCGATCAGCGGGATGGCCAAGATCTCGAGCACGTCCTCGACCTTGAGCATTTCGCCCCGGGCGACCCGCGCGCTGTCGTAGCGGGTCAGCAGCAGATGCTCCTTGACCGGCTCGTGGCCTTCCTCGGCGCGGCGCGACTTGCTTTGCAGAACGCCGAGGATCCGGTCGCTGTCGCGGACGCTCGAAATCTCGGGGTTGGTGACGATGACCGCTTCATCGGCGAAATAGAGCGCCATCAGCGCGCCGCGCTCGATGCCGGCGGGGCTGTCGCAGATGATGTATTCGAACGTCTCCCTCAGCTCGTCGATGACCTTGCCGACGCCTTCGCGGGTCAGCGCCTCCTTGTCCCGGGTCTGGCTGGTCGGCAGGATGGCGAGGTTCTCGACCCGCTTGTCCTTGATCAGGGCCTGATTGAGTCGGGCATCGCCGTTAATGACGTTGATGAAGTCGAAGACGACCCGGCGCTCGCAGCCCATGATCAGATCAAGGTTGCGCAGGCCGACGTCGAAGTCGATGACGACCGTCCGGTAGCCCCTCAGGGCGAGACCCGCGGCAAACGCTGCGCTAGACGTGGTCTTGCCGACCCCGCCCTTGCCCGATGTCATGACGATGACTTTAGACAAGTGTTCCTCCAACGGTCAGTGGTGGTTTGTGAGTGGGCGCGAAGTGAAGGGGCATCGATGAACCGGCTGTTCGATGTTCAGGTAAGGGACTCGATGACGACGTGCTCGCCCTCCAGGTGGATCTGCGCGGGCTTGCCGATCAGATCCTCCGGGATATCGTCGCGGACGCGCCAGTAGCCGCCGATCGAGACCAGTTCGGCTTCCAGGCTGCGACAGAAAATGCGGGCCTCGGTATTGCCTGCAATGCCCGCCAGTGCCCGCCCGCGCAGGGTGCCGTAGACGTGAATGTGTCCGTCGGCGATGAGCTCGGCGCCGGGGCTGATCGACGCCAGGACGATCAGGTCACCGCCCTGGGCGTAGATCTGCCGCCCCGACCTCACCGGCTGGGCAACGACCAGGCTCGCCGCCGGCTCGGCCGTATGCTCTTGATCCAGCGGCGCGGCCTCCGCGCCGGAATCCGTCGCATGATGGGCTGCGGCTGGGCCATCCGGTTCGGGCGTGCCCGCATCAGCCGCCCCGACAGTCGCCGGCTCGGACGCATCGGCCGCCGGCGCCGGACGGGGTGCGGCGCGGATCGGCGCCTGCCGGCCCGGCGGGAGAACGACCATGCCGGCGTTGATCGCGATCTGGTTCTGCTCTTCGGTGGCATTCTGGACGCCGAACGCCATCAGCCGGTGCTGGCGCAGACGGCGGCGGAGTTCGGCCATATTGAAGGGCGGCGCGTCGGCAAGATCCTGCAGGTCGAGGACCACCGGCGCGTCGGTAAAGAAACCCGGCGCCTGGGCGACCTTCTCCATCAGCATCTGGTAGAATGCCGGGTGCTTCGGCTCGATCAGCCTCAGCACGATCATGGTGTAGGCGCCGCCGCGGAGTTGAAAAGGCGGTCTCTCGCTCTGCTCCGCCTGCTCCGCAGGGTGCGCCTCAGCTGCCAAATCCATCCGACTTCCTGTTGTCTCCGGGCCTGGGGCCCGACCCGGGTCCCGCATTCGTCACTGGCATAATGGCCGCTCCGACAGGCGTGAAATACAGATTTTCCGGACCGGCCATGCGGTCGCTTGAGGATATCGCCAGAAGGCATTGCAAAAATAGATTCTTACGGCCTGGCGCAAAGTGCCGTCGCAGGGCCTCCGGTCCTCGCCGGCGCCTCCTGAGGAGACCGCGGCGGCCGAATCGGCATGCGCGATTCGGAGTTCGGCGCACAAAATGTCGTATCTCTGTCGGCTATCCGCACATTCTGTGGTGTCAGCTGCCGTACCCGCGCGAGCAGGCCCGGCGGCAGCCGGCCCCGTGGAGCGTGCCGCCGCCGGCTGCCACGTGCCGTCACCGCGACCGATTAGATCAACCTGCTTTCGGATGGAGTCATCCGAAAGCAGAAAGTTGATCGCTTACAAGACAATCGAGCATCTCATCTGCGCCCGTCCGGGCGCACGATGCTCTATGAGGCTTTGACGACACCGCAGGCCACGCGATCGCCCGAACCGCCGATGGGCTGGGTCATTTGGTCGTCGGGCTGGGCGTGGATCACCACCGCCGAGCCGTCATTGTCGAGCAACGTCTTCATGTCTACCAGGGTCGTGAAGAACTCAGCCTCGGCCCGGCCATCGGCGCCGGCATAGAGGTTCGGCAGGTCGCCGGCTTCCGGACCTTTGGGGTTGCGCAGGCCGTGCTCGTTGCCGGAGGTCTTGATGTGGCCACCGGCCGCCTTGAAGTCCGGGGAGCAGGCGCCGACGGCGTGCAGATGAATGCCGTGCGGACCGGGCGACAGGCCCTCGGCCTGGACGTGGACGAGCACACCGTGGGGCGTGGACTCGAGCGTCGCCTGGCCGACGGACTTGCCATCGGGTCCTTGCAATGCTGCCTTGGCGGTTGCGCCGGCCATGTCCGCCGCCTGGGCGCCGCCGATGGCGGTGATGGCCAGCAGGCTGGCCGCTGCGATCTTGAACATCTCTCGCTCCCTCTTATCATTTGCTCCGATGGATCAGACTACTGCCTCACCTGGCACAGGCCCAGTCCTGCGCTAAGGCAATGGCGGGCGGGCGCCGTTCCCTCGGCCCTTCAGAGAAAGGCGCGCAGCCGGAGGGCGGCGGAAAGAAGGAGTGCTTTCTTCCACCGGAAAAGTGATCTCTACTGGCCTGCGGCGCGTAGCGGAGGCGGCCGATGCTTGCGTCGGCCTGAACAAACCTGTTCAGCGGGAAGGATTTGAGCCATGGGCGAGGTCGCCGTCAGCCAACCGATGAAGTATCTCGACAAGGCATTGGGCACGCTTCGCGATCTGGGTCTTGTCCCGGACAAGCGCGAGGAAGTGGCCCCCGTCGTTTCGCTGCTCAACCAGATCTCCGATCTCGACGAGGAACGCATCGCCCTGATCGCGCGGACCCTGGACCAGATGTCGCTGTTCAACGAGGTCGTGCGTGAACAGATCAGCGCCATGGATGTCGGCGAGCGCTACAACGACATTGCAAAATCGTTTAACACCATTCGCGACGACGCCAAGCAGATGGTCGATCAGGTTGAGGACGGCAAGATCGACACCTTCGAGCGGCTGGCGAACATCTGGCAGAAGGCGACCCGCGGCGACATCGCCACCCGGTTCGACGGCATCAAGAAGACCTACCTCGGCGTCGCGGCGGCGACCAAGGACCAGTTCGAGCGCGAACACCTCATCCTCGAAGCCTACCGCGATTTTCGCGGCGCGCTGAAGGAAGCCGAAGTCATGGCCTTTGAGGTTCTGAAGGAGGCGGAAAAGAAGCTCGGCGCGGCCCGCACCGAGGTCGATACCGCGTCGGGAGTCGTCGAGCAGGCGAGACAGGTCGAGCCGGCGGAGCGGGCGAAGCTCGAACTTGCCCGCGACGAGAAGCTGCGGGCGCTGCAGAACGAGGAGCGCCGCTACCAGATCGCCAAGGATCTCAGCGACAATTTAACCGTGGGCTACAACACCTCCGAGGTAATCATGGCCCGGCTGATGCAGACGACGAGCGCCAAGGAGCGGGTGTATCAGCAGTCGGTGAGCTTTTTTTCCACCAACGAATCGGTGCTGACGGCGCTGAGCGCCTCGTTCACCGGCCTGCACGGCCTGAACGAGAGCACGAAGACGCTGAACACGATGAAGGACGGGATCAGCCAGAGCCTGGATACGCTTTCGGAGATAGGCGGCAAGATCCAGGAAGAGGCGCTGAAGGCGGGCTATGGGCCGACGATCCGCGCCGAGTCGGTGAAGAAGCTGGTCGATTCCGTGGTCAACTACCAGGAGCGGTCGACCGAGATCATCGACGAGATGCGCACGCTGAGCACCCAGAATGCGCAGGAGATCGGCCGCGCCGTCGAAGACGGCAAACGCCGCATGGCCCGCCTGGCGCAGAGAAGCGCGGAACTGGCGACGGCCGGCAGCTGAGCGGCGCGACGATGGCAGTGGCAGCATCCGGAGCAACATCCGGGGCAGCATCCGGACAGGACCAGCCGCGCGATGGGCAGGCCGCGCCGCCGCTCGATGACGTCATGCTGGCGATGGACGTTGTCGACAACCTTCGCCATGCCGACAGGCTGGTGGAACGCGAGCTCGGATCCGACGCGCGCGACGCCGAGATGAAGGAAAGGCTGCGCCGGCTCTACGCCGCCCAGGGGATCGAGGTTCCCGAGCGCATTCTCGAAGAGGGTGTCGCTGCGCTCAGGGAGGACCGGTTTGTCTACCGGCCGCCGCCGGCCGGGATCAGGCGGTCGCTGGCGCTGCTCTGGGTGCGGCGCAACCGGCTGATGAAGGTCGTGGCCGTTGCCGCCGTCCTTCTCGCGGCGGTGGCCGGCGGCTGGTACTTCGGCCTCAGGCTTCCCGAAGAGCGCCGCGTTGCCGCGGAGCAGCGGGAGCTCGCCCAGACCATCCCGCAGCAGACACGGACCGAGCTTGAACGTGCGGTGACACTGAGCAAGGAGCCGGATGCAACGCAGAAGGCGCGTGATCTTGCCGCCGCGGTCAATGTCGCCCTGGCTGCCGACGATGCGCCGGCGGCGCGAGAAAAGCTGGGCGCTCTGGTCGATCTGCGCAAGCGTCTCGAGCAGAGCTATACCCTGCGCATCCTGGTCCGGCCGGGCGAGCAGAGCGGGGTCTGGCGGGTGCCGCGGCTCAATTCGAATGCGCGCAACTACTACATCCTGGTCGAAGCCGTCGATCAGGACGGTCGCCCGGTCGAACTCGTGGTGCACAGCGAGGAGGACAACAAGACGGAGCGAGCGAGCGTGTTCGGGATGCGCGTCGATGAGCAGACCTTCAACCGCGTCAAAGCAGACAAGCAGGACGACGGGATCATCCAGAACAATCGCTTCGGCGAGAAGCAGGTCGGCCACATCGAGCCGAAGTTCAACTTTCAGACGCCCGGCGGCGTCATCCTCGATTGGTAATCGGCGATGTATAGCGCTTCGCAGTTGATCGACCCCATGGACGACGCGTTCGGAGCCGCCCACCGGCGCACCGATGCGCTACATGCGCAGATGAACGAGCTGAGCGCGCGCCTGCTCCAGGTCAGGACGGAGGAGAGCGAGGCCTACCGCAGGCTGGCTCAGGTGCGCCTTGGCCTGCCCGAGGAGGATCCGCTGATCCGGAGCCTTGCGGCGCTGGACGCGAATGTCCGTGCCGCGAAGCAGCGGCGGGAGGCCGGGTCGGCCGAGATCGATGCGGAGGTTGCCGCGCTCGATCGCGACGTGCAGGCCCTTCGCGAGGACCGTGCGACTGCGGCGGATCTCGTCGGCCAGCGCCAGGCGACATTCGACGCGGCGGCCGAGGACGCGCGCCGGCGACTGGCGGCGACCGAGCCGTATCGCGCCCAACAGGAGGCGGCGCGGAAGACCGCGCAGACCGCGGCCGCCGCCGAGAGCAAGACCCGGCAGGCGGAAGTCGATCGGCGCGATAAAGGTAAACCCTACGAGGCGGACGAGCTGTTCCAGTACCTTTGGGCGCGCGGCTACGGCACCTCGGCCTACTCCGCCGGCTTCCTTGCGCGCATGGTCGACGGCTGGATCGCCCGGTTCACCGGCTACGATAAGGCGCGCGCCAGCTTCGCCATGCTCGACGAGATCCCCCGCCGACTTCAGGACCATGCCCGTCGCCAGCGCGACCAGGCCAACATCGAAGCCGGCAAGCTCGCGGCGATGGAAAAGGCCGCGCTGGACGACGGCGACGCGGCCGCGCGTCATGGCGAGCTCGAGGAGGCCGAGGCGAAGATCGATGCGATCGACGACCGGATCGAGGGGAAGGGCAAAGCGCTCGTCGAGGCCCAGGAGCGGCGCGCCCACCTGCTCGCCGGCGAGGATCCCGCCACCCGTGCCGCAACCGCGGTGATCGTCGAGGCCCTTCGCCGACAGGAACTGAGGGCCTTGCGCGATCAGGCCCAACGCACGGCCGCCGCCGAGGATGACGCGGTGGTCCAGGACCTCGAAACCCTCGAGGCCGAAGAGCAGCAGATCGTGGCCGCTCTCGATCAGGCCAAGGCGCAGCAGGAGAAGCAGCGCCGCGAGCTGGAAGAGATCGGCGCGCTGCGACGCGACTACCGCCGGCGCGGTTACAACCGCGGCACCTTCGACAGCGCCGCCGGCGCGATGCTCGGCACCATGCTGGGGCAGGTGCTCGGCGGCGCCATCGGCCGCGACACCTTCTGGGGCGAGATCGGCCGCCATCACCGCCCGACCCAGGTCCCCGGCGGCGGCTGGGGCGGCGGCGGTAATGGCGGAGGCGGCTGGGGCGGCGGCGGTGGCGGCGGTGGCGGTGGCGGTGGCGGTGGCGGTGGCGGTGATTTTCACACCGGCGGCGGCTTCTGAGCAAAGCGTCGTCTGCCGCGAAATCCCCTCCCCGCTCAGTGCGCCGCTGCCAATCCGGCACCTGAAGCGACGGCGCCCGACCGGTTTCGGGCGCCGGCGATGATTCGTTGCGCGATCTTCTCGTATTCGCCGTCGAAATGATGACCGCCCGGCATGGCGATGATTTCCGCGCCGGACAGGGCCTGGGTCGGACACAGGCTGTCCTCCTCTTCCTGACCGTAAAAGCACTGCACGCGGGAGAGATCGAGGCGGGCGATCTCGGGCAGGACGGAAAGCGCGGCATCGCTTGGCCCGGCTCCCAGCCAGCCGGCGATCTGGATTGCGAAGTCGGCGCGTTCGGCGAGCCCGAGCAGCGATATCTGGACGATCCTCGCCTGCGCCTCGGGTGTCTGCCTGTTGACCGCGAACGGGAGAACATCGGCGCCAAAGGAATAGCCGATGAGGATCACCTTTGGCGTGCCCCAGACCTGCGGGTAGTAGGCCAGGATCAGCGCCAGGTCCGCCGCCACCTGCTCGGGCGTCTTTTCGCGCCAGAAGTAGCGCAGGCTGTCGACGCCGACGACGGGGACACCGTCCGACTGCAGCGCCTCGCCGAGCCGCTTGTCGGCATCGCGCCAGCCGCCGTCGCCGGAATAGATGACGGCCATCAGCCCGCCGGGCTTTTCCACCGGCAGGGGCACGAGAGGCAATGCGCCAACGCCCTCGTCGTCGGAACCGTCTGCCGGCTTGTGCGCTTGCACGAGGACGGTGATGACAGAGGCCGGGAAGTCGAAGTTGCCGGGCACGGTATTGACCGCGGCTCCCGCGGCCGCGGCATAGGCAGCGATCCTCGAGGCGTCCGGATGTTCGGTCACGATCGCGAGCCAGCCCGGCAGCATTGCTGCCGGCCGGTAATGGAAAAGGCCTGTCCCGGCCGGCTCGCTCGGGGCGCCGGCGCACAGCGGCGCGGCGCTTGCCAGATCGCCGGTAAACGAGACAGGGACGACGCCGGAAAATCGACCCTGCGGCGACTGAGCGAGGATGGCATAGGCCAGGGTTGCGCCGTCTCCCGTTCCCGCCAGAACCGGCGCGATGCCAGACCCTGCCTTCTCATCTTCCTCGCCGCCGCGAAGTGCTCCGGCCGCCGCGTCGGAGATGGCCTCGGACAGGTCGAGGCATCCATCCGGGGTTCGCGCTGCTTCGACAAGGACTCGCGGCGTATCGAAACCGACGACCATTTCGCCGGCCTCGGCGATCGCCTTGGCCGCCGCGTCCATCGCCTCGTTCCAGCCCTGCCGGTCGGAGAACAGCACGACCGCGCCATGCGCCGGCACCGGTGGCGCAAGGACGTGGACCGGCGCGAGCGCGTCATGGCCGCGGTTACTGACGGGCTTCGTGTCCGGCGTCGATATGACCACGCTGACGATCACGAGCAGCATCAGGATCAGCGAGAGGACAGCCGCGAGCATAGACGCCTTTGTCATCGCGCGATCATCCCCTTGAAGCCGCCGCTGACCAGAGCGCCGACATCCGTCATGACGATCAGCGGGCTCAGTCCGCCGGGTGCTGCGAGGTAACGCGGCTGCCAGACGGGGTCGAACTTGTCCTTGAACCCGCGCAGGCCCTGGAAGTTGTAGAAGTGCTCGCCGTGCTGGAACAGGAAGCTGCCGAGTTTGTGCCAGCCCGGCGCGAGCGGGTGGTCCTCCATCCCCGACATCGGCGCCATGCCAAGAGTGAAGGTTGCAAATCCAGCCTCTTTAAGGTGTAGCATCAGCCGCAGAAAAAGGAACTGCATCGCATAGCGGGGCGCCTCGCTGCTGTAGCGCATCAGGTCGATCGAGGCTTCCGCTTTCGTCGGCGTCGTCATCAGGGACGCGAAGGCGACCGCCCGGCCGTGCAGGCGGGCGACGGCGACCGGTGAGCGCTCGACGATAGCGGCGGAGAACGCTCCCAAAGCGAACCGCTTCTCGCGCGTGTTCTTGGTCTGCAGCCAGTCATCGGAAATCAACTGCAATTCCGCCATCAGCGGCGTCGCGGCGCCGGTCGGCAGCACCTCCAGGTCGAGCCCCTCGCGCTCGCCGCGGCTGAGGATGTTGCGGTCCTCCCGCCGCCTGCGGCCCTGCAGGGAGAAGGCGGTCAGATCAATGATCGCCTCCTCGCCGATCTTCAACGGCACGAGACCGAGATCGAGATAAAGCGGCAGCGCCTCAGGTGTCGCCTGATAGAAGGCGATGCGGGCCCCGACGCGATCGGCGAGCTCGCGGAAGGTCCAGGCCAGATCGGCCCACGATCCCTGCGGGCCGACCGGATCACCCAGGGCCACCCAACTCCGTGCGCGAACGCCATACATGATGAAGGCATCGCCGGATTCGCTGAAAAGCAGCGCCTTGTCTCCCAGCAGCGCCAGGTTGGCGTAGGTCCGGTCCTGCGCCGCGATGATCGCGCCGGCTCGCGCGATCTCTGCCTCGACGGGAAGATCGGGCGCGTGGCGCGGTGGGCGAAGCAGGCGGGCCAGGCCGGCGGCGGTACCGGCCAGAAGTACGGCCAGGAGCGCCCGGAGCGAGCGGGGCGCATCCTCCTTGAATGCAAACTCCCACCAGAGGTTTTCGGCGTAGTCGACATGTTTGTAGGAGAAGGTGATCAGCCAGACCATCGAGCCGACAACGGCGGCGATGGCGAGCAGCCAGCCCCAGGTGAACGGCGCATCGAGGAGCGACGTCTGCCGGTAGAACTCGCGGCGGCATGGCAGCAGCGCGACAAGCACCACCATCATCAGGGTTGCTTCCTCGTAATCCCAACCCTTGGCAAAGGACGTCGCCGCGGCGACGGGCAGCATGAACAGGGCCAGCCAGTAGGCGCCGTTGAGGCGGCGAAACAGCCCGCGCGAGAGAATGAGCAGGAGAAAGCCGGCGATGCTGGACAGAAAATGAGCTGTCTCGACCAGCGACAGGGGCACCGTGTTTGAGAGGAACACCATCCGTCGCGGCACCGCCGGCGTCGCCGACGAGGCGATCATGACGGCGCCGGCGATGAAAACGACCGTACCCATGATCGTCGGGATGAGGCGCGTGCTCCAGGCGCCAATCTGGCGCGCCGCCTCCAGTGCCGGCGCGACCTTGCGGATCGCTTCGTCGGCGGCGAGGAGTATCGCGGCGAGCAGCAGCGGAAAGAGATTGTAGATGGCGCGATAGGCGACAAGCGCCGCCGTCGTCGTTTCCGCCGGCACCGAACCGGCGAGAAGGAACAGCATCACGCTTTCGAACACGCCGAAGCCGCCGGGCACGTGGCTGATAACCCCGGCGACAATGGCCAGACAGTAGAAGGTGATGAACGCGAACCAGGTGATATCGCCGGTGGGCAGCAGGACGAACAGCACCGAGCCGGCGGAGGCGATCTCGATCACCGACAGGACGAGCTGGCCCATGACCAGAGAACCGCTGGGCAGTTCGACCGTCCATCGCCATAGCCGCAACGGCCGGCGGCGGACAAAGACGAAGGCGATCAGGGCCGCGACGGCGAACAGCATCACCAGCCCCAGCGTCCGCAACGCCGGCGCCGGAACCGCGATGATCGCAGCGATGGCGTTCGGACGCAGCGTCATGGCGAAGCCGGCCACCGCGGAGACCCCGACGTGAAAAGCAAGCCCGGAAACGACAGCGACCCGCGCCACATCGACCGCCTCAAGCCCGGCGGCGGCGTAGATCCGGTAGCGCACCGACGGTCCGGAGAGCAGGCTGAAGCCGATCGTGTTGGAGATGGCGTAGCCGGCGAAGGATCCGAGGGCGATCCGGTGGTAGGGCAATCTCTTGCCGATATAGCGAACCGCCGACCAGTCGTAGCCGGTCAGGCAGAGGAAGCTGCCGGCGGTAAAGACGATCGCGAGCGCCATTGCCGATGACGGCAGGGTGCGCAGGTCGGCCATCACGACGTGGTAGTTCAGGTGGCCGAGCAGACGGTCGATCGCGAACAGGGTCAGGGCGAAGACCAGCGCCGCCGCGCCCGGCGGGCCGAACCGCTTCAGCCGGGCGAAGCGCTCGTCGCTGGACCCGGTGTCGCCGCCGCCGCCCGCGTCCTCTGGTTGATCTCGGGCTTCAACAGCCTGGACAGCCATCGACCCAGCCGCCGCTCAGGTCTCGCCGACTGGCACATCAGGTGCATCCGGGCGGGGCCGGCGCCCCCGCGCCATTCGCTCCACCGCACCCTGGATCGCGGCGAACAATACCGGCGCAAGCAGGGTTCCGACGATGGCCGCGGCGAGCATACCCGAAAACACCGTCGTCCCCAGCGCCCGCCGGGCGGCGGCTCCGGCGCCTGTGGCGAACAGCAGCGGCATCACGCCGAGAATGAATGAGAAAGCCGTCATCATGATCGCCCGGAAGCGCAGCCTCGCCGCCGTTAGCGCGGCTTCGTGAATGGTTTGTCCGGCATCGTGGTTGACCTTGGCGAACTCGACAATAAGGATCGCATTCTTGCACGCCAGCCCGATCAGCAGAACCATGCCGATCTGGGCGTACATGTCGTTGCTCAGTCCCGCGATGAATAGACCGGCGAGAGCGCCAAGCGCCGCCAGTGGCACCGATAGAACGACCGCGAACGGAACCGACCAGCTTTCGTACTGGGCGACCAGAAACAGATAGGCGAAGACGATCGCCAGTGCGAACAGGATCGGCGCCGTCTTCCCCGCCGACAGTTCCTGCAGGGTCACTCCGGACCATTCGAAGGCGAAGCCGTCGGGAAGAACCCGGGCGGCGACCCTTTCCATGGCCGCGATCGCATCGCCGGAGCTGGACCCGGGAGCGGCCGAGCCGTTCACCTGTGCCGCGCGGAAGAGGTTGTAGCGGCGCAGGGTTTCCGGTCCGAGGGTCGGCGAGATCGAAGCCAGGGTTCTCAGCGGCACCATCTCGCCGCGGCCATTGCGGACATAGAGGCGGAGAATGTCCTCTGGACGCCGGCGGTAATCCCGGTCGGCCTCGATCATGACCTTGTAGACCCGGCCGAACTTGTTGAAGTCGTTGACGTAGAATGAGCCGAGCTGGGCCTGCAGGGTCGTGAAGATCTCGCTCAACGCGACGCCCTGACGCTTCGCCTTTTCCCGGTCGATGTCCAGCCAGATCTGCGGCACGTCGGCCTGGAACGTGCTAAAGACATTGCTCAATACCGGATCCTGGTTGGCCTCGAAGACAAGCCCGCGCAAGGCCGCGGCGAGATCCTGCGGGCTGCCGCCGCGCCGGTCCTGGAGCTGGAAGTCGAAGCCGCCGACGGTCCCGAGGCCGCGGATGGAGGGCGGATTGAACGCAATGACGTTCGCCTCGGGAATGGCGAAGAGTTGCCCGCGCAAGCGGTTAAGGATGCCGCTAACCTGCAGCTCCGGCGCCGTCCGCTCGAACCAGGGCTCGAGAACCGCGAACATCACCCCGCTGTTGGGCGCTGCCGAACCGGCGAGGAAATTGAAGCCGCCGATGGTGACCACGTGGGCGATCCCGGGGGTGGCGGCGAGGATCTCGCGGACGTGG
This sequence comes from Rhodospirillales bacterium, assembly GCA_038250645.1. Lineage (GTDB taxonomy): Bacteria > Pseudomonadota > Alphaproteobacteria > Rhodospirillales > Defluviicoccaceae > JAEULH01. Next base: position 10,749 of record JBBSCD010000021.1, on the reverse strand, counting down.
TCGAGCGCCTCGCTGGTCCGGCCCAGCGATGCGGCGGGCGGCAACTGGACGTTGACGAAGAAGTAGCCCTGGTCCTCCTCCGGGAGGAAGGCCGTGGGCAGGCGGACAAAGCCCAGATAGGTCAGGACAAGCAGCCCGCAAAAGGCCGCGAGCACCAGCAGGATGTGACGAAGAAGAACGCCGACCGAGCGGACGTAGCCGCCGAGCGCGCGATCGAAGACCCAGTTGAAACCTCGAAATAGCGGGCCGACGCGGTGGCGGTGCGGGCGCAGGAACGACACGCACAGCGCCGGGCTCAGGGTCAGCGCGTTGATGGTGGAGAACGCCACGGCGGCGGCGATGGTCAGGGCGAACTGCTGGTAGACCCGTCCGGTGATGCCGGGCAGGAACCCGACCGGGATGAAGACGGCGAGCAGCACCAGCGACGTGGCGATGATCGGGCCGGTCACCTCGCGCATTGCTCGCAGCGTCGCTTCGTGCGGCGGAAGACCCTCGGTGAGCTTTCGCTGGACGTTTTCGACGACGATGATCGCGTCGTCGACGACGATGCCGATGGCCAGGATCAGGCCGAACAGGGTGATGGTGTTGATGGTGAAGCCGAGCGCGGCGAGCGCTGCGAAGGCGCCGATCAGCGAAACCGGAATGGCGATGAACGGGATCAGCGTCATCCGCCAGTCCTGGAGAAAGACGAAGACGACGAAGACAACCAGGCTGATGGCGATCGCGAACGTCAGCGCGACGTCCTTGACGGAAGCGGTGATGAAGCGGGTCGTGTCGTAGAGAATCCGGGCTTCCAGATCGTTGGGGAACTGTTGCGACAGGCGGTCGATCTCGCGCTGGACGCCGCGGGCGACTCCGAGAGCGTTCGAGCCCGGAAGCTGGTAGATGCCGATGTTGGCCGACGGCTGGCCATCGAGCTGGCCGAACGAGGCATAGCTCTGCGCACCGAGCTCGACGCGGGCGATGTCGCCGACGCGGACGCTGGAGCCGTCCGGATTGGCGCGGATGATGATGTTGCGGAAGGCGTCCGCGTCCGCCAGGCGGCCCTGGGTGCGAATGGTGTACTGGAACTGCTGATTGCCATCGATGGGCGGCGCGCCGATCTGCCCCGGCGCGACCTGCACGTTCTGCTCGCGGACCGCCGCGACCACGTCGCTGGTGGTGATCCCGAGGCTGGCCATGCGCTGGGCGTCGAGCCACATCCGCATCCCATAGGCGCGCGCGCCGAAGATCGTCACCTGGCCGACACCGGGCAGGCGGGCCAGGGCGTCGGTCATGTTGATGCTGGCGAAATTGCTCAGAAACAGGCTGTCGAACGTCCCCTTGGGCGACAGCACGTTGACCACCAGCAGCAGGTTCGTCGACTGCTTGCGCACCGATACGCCCTGACGGTTGACCTCCTCGGGTAGCCGCGGCGCGGCGAGCGCGACCCGATTTTGCACATTGACCTGGGCGATGTCGGGGTCGGTGCCGACGGCGAAGGTGACCTGCAGATTGTAGGTCCCGTCGTTAGCGCTCTGCGAGGCCATGTAGAGCATGTTGTCGACGCCGTTGACCTGCTCCTCGATCGGCTGCGCCACGGTCGATTCAATGACGCCGGCATTGGCGCCCGGATAGGTCGCCGTGACCTGCACCACCGGCGGGGTAATGTCGGGGTACTGATCGATCGGCAGGGTCGCCAGCGAGATCAGCCCGGCCAGGGTAATGATGATCGAGACGACAAAGGCGAACTTCGGCCGGTCGATGAAAAAGGCGCTGATCATGGCCCTATCCCGCCGGCGCCTGCTCTGGCGGCCGAACCACCGGCGTGATCGGTGCGCCCGGACGGACCTTCTGAATGCCCTCGTAGACCACCAGTTCGCCCTCGCCGAGCCCGCTCGTCACCTGCCAGGCGGTGCCGGTGCGATCGCCGGTTTCGATCCGCCGGACTTCGGCGGTGTTGTCGGGTTTCGCGACAAGAACGAACCGCCCGGCCTGGTCCTCCTGCACCGCGGCCTGGGGGATCAGCAAGGCCGGCTTGGCGTCGCGCGCCTTGAGCTCGACGGTGACGAAGAGGCCGGGCACGAGCAGCTTGTCCGGATTGGGAAAGACGGCGCGCACAGCGATTGTCCCGGTCGTCGGATCGACCCGGTTGTCGACGAACTCGATCCGGCCGGCGTGGGGGTATTCCGTATCGTTCGCCAGCCGCAGCCGTGGAACCGGCTGCGGCACGGTTTCGCCGGTCGCCGCCTCGGTCTTCGCGACCTTGCTCTGGTAATCGAGATAGAGCTGCTCGCTGACGTTGAACACGGCATAGATCGGATCGAGCTTGACCAGCCTCGCCAGTACGTCGCTGCTCGGCCCGACAAGATTGCCGACGCTGTAGGCGGCGCGGCCGATCCGCCCATCGACAGGGGCATAGATCTCGGTGTAGCCGAGGTTGAGCTGCGCCTCGCGCTGACGCGCCTGGGCTGCGGCGAGCTGCGCGGCGGCCTCCTTCTCGGCCGCGACCGCATCATCGAGCGTCTTCTCGGCGACGTTGCCGCGCTTGAACAGGGTCCGCGACCGGTCCAGATCCTTGCGCGTCCGCGCGAGGGTCGCCTGCGCCTCCTGGACTTCGGCGTCGACGGCGGCCAGCGCCGCTTCGTAGGTGTCCTTCTCGATGGCGAAGAGGAGCGCGCCTTCCTTGACGTCCTCGCCTTCGACGAAGGCCCGTTTGACGAGAAAGCCCTGGACCCGCGCGCGCAGCTCTACGGTATCGACAGCTCCGGTCTGGCCGATGAATTCGAAAACGGGATTGATCTCGCTTTTCGTCACCGGAGCGACCGTGACGGCCGGCGGCGGCGGCTTCGGCGGAGTCTGGCTGTGGGTGTCGCAGGCAGCCATCAGCATCAGCGCGCAGGCGGCAGCGAACGCGCAACGTATCCGCGGCCGCGCCACGGTCATGGTCAATGGCTTCTCGGTCATGATGTCTTGCTGTCGATCGGGCCTGTCGGGCGGCTTTGCGCCGGAGGTTCGGGCGCGGGACTACCTACGATCAGATATTGCATAACTTCCGCGCCCGCCAGTCGGCTGTCGGCGAGGCCACGCTGTTGCCGGAGGCGGTTTCAGGCGTAGATCCGGAAATCGAGGTCCGGGAAGATCGCGTCCATCGCCTCCAGCGCCGCAAGGCGGGCTTCGTCGATATCCTCGCTGTCGGCGGCGTCGCAAAGGTAATGGAAGCGGGCGAGGTTGTCGCGGATCCGGTTGTACGCGTACTCCACCGCCGTGCCCGTCTTCATGATGAACGGCCAGTCAGACGCCTGGGCCAGCAGCAGGGAGCGCGCCGCCTGTCGCAGGGCGCGATCGGCGGGGGAGCCAACGGCCAGGCCGGCGCGGGTGCGGGCGAGGTTGTGCATGCGTAACGCGGCATCGTGGAGGTGGCGGTAGATCCAGTCGTTGCCCGGGTTAAGCCAGAATTCGCTGTAGCCCCGCTCGCCCCAGCTCGAGGCCGATGGCTGGGCTTCCTGCGGCTGGGGGTGACGGGCCAGGTCGTCGCTGGCCGTCACCAGCTCCAGCCGGTCCTCGTCCGCGACACGCCGGATCAGCCGGTCGATCCATTGCGGGCCCTCGAACCACCAGTGGCCGAAGAGCTCGGCGTCGTAAAGAGCGACGATGACCGGCGGGCGATCCATCGCCGGCGCGAACCGGTCCACCGTCTCAAGCTGACGGCGGACGAAGTCCTCGGCGTGGGCGTCGACCCGGGCGGTCGCCCGTGCCGGCTCGTAAAGCTCCTTGTCGTCGGTCGCGCCGGTGATGCGGTGGTACTTGAAGCCGGTGAAGATCCGCGTGTGGCCGTCGAGGCTGTAGGGCCTGATCGTCTCGAAATCGAGGTCGAAGCCGATGTCGCGGTAGAAGTCCCGGTACCATGGGTCGCCGGGATAACCTTCGCCGGCGCTCCACACCTGCCGCGACGACGCGGGATCGCGACCGAACGCGGCGACGCCGTTGGGACACGCCACCGGCGCGACATAGCCGTGACGCGGCCGGGGCTCGGCGTTCAGGATCCCGTGGGTGTCGACGAAGAAGTACCGGCCGCCGGCATCGGCGACCAGCTCCTCCACGCCGGGGTAGTAGCCGCACTCCGGAAGCCAGAAGCCCGGCACCGTCCGACCGAAGGCGCGGCGATAGCTGTCGGCCGCGACCTGGAGCTGGGCGCGCGCCGCCGCCGGGCTGGTTTTCAGGATCGGCAGGTAGCCGTGGGTCGCCGCCGCTGTCGCGATTTCCAGCGCGCCGGCATCCTGGAGCTTACGGAATGCATCGATCAGATCGCCGCCGTAGTGGGCGGCAAAGGTCTCTTCGGTCTCGTGGAGCAGCCGCCGGTACATCCGCGCGACCTCGAGCAGGCGCGGATCGCCTTGCGTCCGCAGGATCTCCTGGTCGCCAAGACGGGTAAGTTTGGCAAGGTGGGCGGCGAAGCGCTCGCGCAGCAGCGGATCGGCCAGCATCGCCAGCAGCGTCGGCGAGATCGACAGCGTCAGGCGAACGGGAACACCGTCGGCCAGAAGCTTTTCGCACACCCGGATCAGCGGCACGTAGGTGTCGATGATCGCCTCGAACAGCCAGCGCTCCTCGAGGAAGCTCTCGTACTCGGGATGGCGGACGTAGGGGAGATGGGCGTGGAGTACGAGCGCCAGTGTGCCGCGGTTCATCTCAAGCCGAGCCGTCCGGATCCGCCGCCGCCGCGGCCAGCAGCATCGACAGCACGCGGGATTGCTGCGGCAGGACGTGAACCACGGAGAAGCTGCCGTCGGGGCGCAGCGGCACGGTGCGGCCGAACAGGCGGACTGTTGCCCCCGGATCCGCACGGCCGTGGATGTGCAGCTCGGCGGTGGCCTCGAAGGCGACGCGGTCACCGGCGAGGATATAGCTCGAAACCGGCAGGACCGCTTCCAGATCGTAGAGGGAGGCAAACGGATCGGCGCGGTCCGCGGTTATTGCTGAAGCGGCGGCTGGCGCCGGGTCGGCTACGGGATCCGGTACCGGTCCGGCGGGCGGCAGCGTCACCTCGTTCGAGGTCGCCAGCACCATCAAGTCATCCCCTCCCGTCCGCAACCCGATCATGCCCCGATAGCGCCGCTCGGCCCGCCGGACATCGACATAGGTCCGGCCCTGCAGGCCGCCGACGTCGACCTCGATGACCCTCTCCGCCGCCGTGGCGCCATGGTCGACAGGGTAAAGGCGCAGCACCATCGAGGCGCCGGCGACCGACCGCGCCCGCGCCGTCTCAATGACCGCCGGCGGAATGTTCCAGAAGGCGTGGATGTGGTTCGGATCGACATCGATCAGCACAAGCTCGACGTCGATGAGCGGGCGGGGAAAGAATGCGCGTACCTCGTCCACGGTCCGGCGAAGAAAGGCCTGATCGAGTTCCAGCGCCGGGCCTGTGGTCGGTGATTTGGACGTGTCGGCTGTGTCCTGCGATGCCATTGTCGTCTGCCGAACCAACTCATCGGGCGTTGCCAGAGATCGCTCTGGTTAAGCCATGGAGCGAAGAGGCGAAAGTGGTAATTCGCAATCGGCCCGCGCGGCCGCCGGGTTTTAGCAAACTGCGGCGCCGCGAAGCGACGGCGAGATCCTCAGGTGGCTTCCCGACGGGACGCGTGAGGAGGACACAACAACAGGCCTGACCTGGTTCCCCGGCTCATGTCCGTCCCGGCGGAGCGGCCACGGCCGGCTTTTCGCCTCCCACCACGGGCGTCCCGTCGCTGGTCAATATCCGTCGAGGGCCGCGCGAGCCGCCGAAGCCGTGGCCGCGGCGCAGGTCGCTGTCGAGATAGGCGCCGAGCGCGAAGCGGGCCATGACGCCAACCAGCGCCGTGATCGGCACGGCGAGCAGGACGCCGAAGAAGCCGAACAGGGCGCCGCCGAGGTAAAGCCCGAGGATAACCCAAACCGGATGCAGCCGAACCCGGTCGCCGACCAGCACCGGGACGAGGAAGTTGCCCTCCACCGCCTGACCGACGAAGAAGATCGCGGCGACGCCGGCGATCATCAGCCAGGAGTCGAACTGCATCAACGCCAGTCCCATCGCCGTGATCAGGCCCAGCGTCGCCCCGGCGTACGGAATGAACGAGATCAGGCCGATGCAGAAGCCGACGAGCAGGCCGAAGTTGAGCCCGATCAACGTCAGCGACAAGGCATAGAACGTACCGAGGATCAGGCAGACCAGGCTCTGGCCGCGGATGAAGCCGGCGAGGGTGTCGTAGGCCTGGGCCGCCATCGCCCGGATGGTCGGGGCGTAATCGGCCGGCAGCCAGTCGTTCACGTCGTCGACGATCTTGGGGAAGTCGCGCAGCAGGAAGAAGACGACGACAATCGCAATGCCGGCCTGCAGCAGCGCCGACGTGATCGTCATGCCGCTGGTGAGCAGGCCGCCGACCATACCGGTAAACCAGTTGATCAGGCGCTCGCTGCCGCCGATCGCGCCTTCGATCCGGTTAACGATGTCGACGCCGAAGCGGTGCTCGACCACCGCCGAGACTTCCTTGAGATAGCCCATCAGCTTCTGGGCGAAATCGGGAACCGAAGAGAGCAGGTCAGCCGCCTGCTGGACCAGGATCGGGACGAGGATGAGAACGGCGGCGACCAGCGCCAGAGCGAACACGATCATGACAACCAGAACCGCGACCGTGCGCGGCAGATGCCAGCCCTCCAGCCGGTCGCACAGCGGCACCAGGACGAAAGCCAGGGCGACGCTGACATAGAATGGCGCCAGCGCCGGGCCAAGCGCGTACAGCACGCCGACAAGCACCGCGCCGGCCGCCAGCCAGAGAAGGGTTCGCTGTCGTTTGTCCATCGCCCCGCCGTTCTCGTCCCCGTCGCACGACGCGCGCTTTTTGCACTTTCTGCCCGCGGATGCACCCATTCTGCCGCGCCGCCGGTATCGCCGCGGTGCCATGGGTTAAGTGCCCGCGATCCCCTCATCCTCCCGCTGCCGCGCCCCCCTCTCCCAAAGGCTCCGCAAGCGCTCCGCCTCAGCCGATTGCGGCTCTTCGCGGTCACGGGTATAGCAGAAGCAGCGGGGATGAGGCGCGGGTGGGGGGGGGGAATATGAAACGGACGCTTGACGACATTGTCGCCACGCTGCGGGCCGGTAAGCAACACGGCCGGCCGTGTTCGCTGCTAATCGGCGCCGGTTGCTCGGTTACGGCAGGTATTCTGACGGCTGCCGGATTCGTCGAACTCATCAAGGAGCATCATCCGAACGCGTACAGGCGTTCGGCTGGGAAGACCTACCCATCCTGCATGGCAGAGCTGGATTCCGGTTTTCGCCGCGACCTGATTGTCGCGAAAATCCGCGAGGCGAAGATAAACTGGGCGCATTTGGCCATCGCCCAGCTCATCAAGCAAGGCTACGTCGACCGGGTGCTCACCACCAACTTCGATCCTCTCCTCTCCCGCGCCTGCGCCATGGTCGGCGAGTTTCCGGCCGTCTATGACTTTGCCGCTTCAACGTTGTTGCGTCCCTCCGAAGTTGCCGAAAAAGCCATTTTCCACCTCCACGGCCAGAGCACCGGTTTCGTGCTGATGAACACGGAGGATGAATGCGAGGAGCACGGCAAGCGGCTCGGACCGCTGTTCGACGACGCCGGACGGGGCGAAGCTGGATTGTCCTCGGCTACAGCGGCGACAATGACCCGGTGTTTCAGCGCCTGGCCACCGTCGAGCGGTTCGATTACGGCCTCTACTGGGTCGGCTACCTCGACGCCGAACCATCGCCGTCGCTGCGTACGGATCTGCTGGAAAAGAGTAAGCAGGCGTACTTCGTCAGGGGTTACGACGCCGACCGTTTCTTTGTAGAACTCGCGCAGCGGCTCGGCTGCTTCCCGCCGGGCTTCGTGGACCGGCCCTTCACCCACCTGCGCGAGATGCTCGGCGTTCTAACCCCTTTTCGACCGCCCGGCATGGCCACGGATCTGGATGTCCTCGACAAGCCACGGGAGCTCCTCGATCTTGCCATCCGTCAACACGAGCTCGCAGCCGGCGATGCCGCCGCGCCGATGGCGCGAGAGCCTCTGGAGCTCGCGCTGAACGCTCTGCTGATGGCGGGCCGGTACGCGGATGTTCAGGCAATTGCCGATCGGCTGGATCTCGCAGCGGCGGCGGGGTTCAAGGGCAAGTTCGCCTGGGCGTATATCCTGGAGGGCAACGTCCTCCTGAACTGGGCAGGGAGCGAGACCGGGGAGGCGGCCGAGGCGCTGTATCGCGAGGCCGGGGAGAAGTACGCCGAGGCGGTGCGCATCAAGCCGGACTTGCACGAGGCCTTCAACAACTGGGGCCTCGCGCTCGCCGCCTGGGCAGGGAGCAAGACCGGGGCGGCGGCCGAGGCCCTGTATCGCGAGGCCGGGGAGAAGTACGCCGAGGCGGTGCGCATCAAGCCGGACTTGCACGAGGCCTTCAACAACTGGGGCCTCGCGCTCGCCGACTGGGCAGGGAGCAAGACCGGGGCGGAGGCGGAAGCGTTGCTAGGTCAGGCTGAAGAAAAGCTTCGACAAACCGAAGCGCTCAGGGCAGGCAGCGGCGCCTACAACCTTGCGTGCGTTGCCGCGCGGCGCGGCCAGGAAGACGACTGCAAGCACTGGCTGGGGACCGCCCGTGATCAAGAAACGCTTCCCGATCGGGCGCATTTAGAGAGCGATTCAGATCTCGACCCCATGCGGGAGTGTGGTTGGTTCCGGGATCTTCTCGCCACTCTTTAACACCACTGTTGCCGGCGGCCGGCAGGAAGGGTAGCGTTTTGCTGCGGCAGCGAACGCGAACAAGACCATCCGGAACCGGAACAACGGGAGGGGCGAGATGAGCGAGATCTTCCACGCACTGGTGCTGAACCTGCACCAACCGCCCAGCAACCTGGATCAGCTGCTTGAGGCCAACGACTGGGAGGTCAAGGAAATCCTCTTCGCCCTCGACCGAATGCCGCGGACTTTGTGGCCCTACGAGGACGTTGCCCGGGTGCACCTGTCGATGTCCGGCTCGTTGCTGGAGACGCTGTCGCATCCCGAGTTCCAGCGTAAGGTCTACGGCTCCGTCGACTGCGGCAGCGTGCTCTGGGCGCTGCAGAACCAGCGCATCTTCGAGATCCTCGGCACCGGCTACTATCACCCCGTCCTCGCCCTGATCCCCGAGGCCGACTGGGACGAACAGATCGCCCGCTGGCAGGCGATCGGCCGCCATGTCTTCTGGCGCAGCCACTTCCCCGGCTTCTGGCCGCCGGAGATGGGCTTCGACATGACGCTGATCCCGCACCTGAAGAAGGCCGGCTACCGCTACGTCATGGTCGACTCCGAGTACGTCGACCCCATCGACGAGATGAGCTGGCAGGAACTCCGCTACAGGCCGCACATCTGCGAGTACGACGGCGAGGAGATCGTCATCGTCGTGCGCGACCGCGACCTCTCCAACGCCCAGCTTTCGGGTATGGAGTACGGCTGGTTCAACAACGAGGTCGCCGAGCGGACGAAGTGGTGCGACTTCCCGCCGCTGGTCGCCACCGCCACCGACGGCGACAACGGCGGCTGGTTTCGCAACGTCAACCCGCAGGCCAACTTCTGGAGCTACTTCTACCGGACCATGCTCGACGCGGTCCGCGCCAGGGAGACGGCGCTGCGGCCGATCTTCATCAACGAGTATCTCGACCGTTTCGGCGTTCACGGCCGGGTGAGCGTGCGCCGCGGCGCCTGGAACACCGACGAGCACCACGGCTGGAACTTCCACCAGTGGACGGGCTCGCAGACCCAGCGCGACGCCATGGGCCGCGTTTACGAGCTCAGCGCCCGCTACCACGGCCTGGAGCGGGCGGCGGCGATGCGCGGCGGCGGCGATGAGCTGGCCCGGGTGCTCGATCAGGCCCACTGGCATCTGCTCCGCGCTGAGACGAGCTGCAACTTCTATTGGGGCGAGGCCTGGGTCTACAAGGCGCACGAGGATCTCGACTCGGTCGCATGGCATCTCGGCGAAGCGCAGGCGCTGATCGACCGGCTGCCGGCCGCGCGGCGCCCGGACGTCGACGCGGTGCCGGCGTGAACCATCCGGCCTTCGTCCTGCTTATCACCGTCGTTGGGGCCGGGCTGGCGGTGCAGGCGGCGACGAACGCGAAGATGGGCGCGGCCCTTGGCGTCCCGGTGGCGAGCGCGCTGCTGAACTTCCTCATCGGCTCGATCCTGCTCACGATCGCGGTCGCGTCCGGCGTGTTCGGCCGCACGCGGCTTGCCGGCCTCGCGGAGGCGCCGTGGTGGGCCTACATCGGCGGCGCGCTCGGGGCGGTCTTCGTCACCGTCGCCGTCATCGCCGTGCCCCGCGTCGGCGCCGCCGTCACCTTCGCCGCCGTCATCACCGGCCAGCTCATCGGCGCGATGATCATCGACACCTTCGGCTGGCTGGACGTGACGCCAGTGGCGCTCAATCCCTGGCGTTTAGCCGGCGCCGCACTTCTTCTCGCCGGGGTCGTACTGATCCAGCAGAAGTAGGCTTGGGCCGCGGCCCCGACCTAGAGCATCCTCCGCCCGGACGGGCGCAGGTGAGATGCTCGATCTTTTTGTAACCGATCAACTTTCTGCTTTCGAATGATGCCACCCGAAAGCAGGTTGATCTAGCGCACGTCAGGGTTGACGTGAATCGGGTTTTGGTGAGTTTCTTCTGCTCCATGATGTTGTGTCCGGTAGGATTGGATGCGCGATATGGGGTACGGTCATTCGCTTGATCTTCGTCGACGGATTGTCGAAGCGGCGG
>JBBSCD010000020.1:0-31435 GCA_038250645.1 Rhodospirillales bacterium | reverse complement strand
CTCGGCTGGCCCAGGCGGAACTGGCGCGGAACCCGCCTTAACCTGTCGGAGTACGACACGCTTCCCGAGGCCTACACCAACAACGTCCTGGTGCGGCGCGCCAGCGTTGCCGCGATCGGCCTACGCTTCGATCCCGCTTATGCCCTGACCGGGGGCGGCGACAGCGCGTTTTTCCGGACCCTGCATGCGGCCGGCTACCGTATCGTCTACGCTCCGCGCGCTGTCGTGACCGAAACGGTGCCGCCCGACCGCGCGACGCTGTGGTACCGGCTGCGCCTCGAGTACCGCATCGCCCTCAGCCCTCTCGCGGCCAAAACCAAGAAGAAGAATACGAGGAAGATTCTGAGGAGAATTAAGTATGCCTGGCGGGACAGCGGGCCAGCGAAAATAACATCCGGCGCCGGCTACTTTGTCCGGTCGATGCTGTCCGGCAAGCTGAGCATGGACCGGACCGCCGTTTCCGGCATGCGCATCGCCTATGGCGTCGGCCAGTTGGCCCGTGTGTTGCGCGTGAAGTACCATATCTACCGTTAGCCGGGAACGATGCCCGACCTGTCCCTTGCCGTCTGCGCCTGCACCTACAAGCGCCCCGAGGGCCTGAGCGCGCTACTTGCGGGGCTCGCCGCGCAGACGTTCAACGGGTCCTCCGTCCGGCTTGGCGTCCGCCCACAGCTACAGGTCATCATCGTCGATAACGAAGGCAGTGACGAGGTCCGGGCGATCTGCGCGGGCTTCAGCAGCGGCGCCCGCCAGGTTGCGTATATTTTCGAGCCGCGGCGCGGCATCCCCTTCGCCCGCAACGCCTGCCTGGACCATCTCCCGGCAGACTGCGACTTCTTCGCTTTCGTCGACGACGACGAGGTTCCGAAGGAGGACTGGCTCACTCAGCTCCTGATCGCGCAGGCGGAAACCGACGCCGACGCCATAGCCGGTCGGGTTGTGCCGATCTTCGCGAACGACACACCGGACTGGATCGCCAGCGGCAGCTTCTTCGGCGCGCCGCGCAGGTCCTACGACCTTGATCTGCCGAAGGTCGATGATTTCCAGGTTCTCGACCGCGCCGCGACCAATAACGTGCTGGTGCGAGCGGCGGCCGTGCGTCGGTTCAACCTCCGCTTCGACACGGCGTTCGCCTTCAGCGGCGGAAGCGACACCATGTTTTTCCGCAAATTTCACGAGCAGGGGGGCCGGATCGTCTACTCCCAGCGCGCGGTTGTGTTCGATCACATCCCTGCTTCACGGGCAAACGTCCGCTACATGTTCCGCGAGCGCTTTCGCATCGCCAATATAAACACGCTGATCGAGAGGAACCTGGGCACGGCACCGCCACGGCCCGCGGTAAAGCTGGTTCTCGACGGCATCCGGCATATCGGGTTTGGCTTCAGACGCATCTTCAAGACGATGCTATCGAAGAAGCGGCCGATCGACCGCTTCGCCGTCGGCGCCTTTCAGATGGCTCATGGCCTCGGCATTATCGCCGCCGCGTTCGGTGTCCGCTACCAGCACTACAAGTAGCCGCTTCGCGCCTACCGCTGCGTTGCGGCCACCGGCGGCGGGAGCTGCGCCGGGCTCTGTTCGGGGGCCTCGACGCCAGTGACAAGGCCGTCCTCAAGCTTGTAGATGCGGTCGGCGATATCGAGGAACGCCGTGCGGTGGGTGATGGCGAGCACGGTGATGGAGCCGGCCATGGCGCGCAGCCGCCGGCACATGTCGGACTCGGTCGCCGGGTCGAGCGCGCTGGAGACCTCGTCGAGGATGAGGAGCGCCGGCTTGCGGGCGAGCGCCCGGGCCATGGCGATGCGCTGGCGCTGACCGCCGGAGAGCTTGCTCCCCTTCTCGCCGACGGTGGTGTGCATCCCGCGCGGAAGGGCCGAGACGAACTCCCAGGCGCCGGCGGCGGTGAGCGCGGCCTCGACCTCGGCCTCGCCGAGCTGGTCGTCACCGACGGCGATGTTGGCGAAGACGGTGTCGTGAAAGAGGACGAACTCCTGCGGCACGTAGCCGATCATCTCGCGCCACTGCTTCAGGTCGAGCTGTTCCAGCGGCACGCCGTCGACCATGACGCGGCCGCGGTTCGGCTGGTACAGGCCGAGGATGAGGTCAAGCGTCGTGGTCTTGCCGCCGCCCGACGGCCCGGTCATGACCGTGATGGAATTGGCCGGGATGGCGATATCGACGCCCTTGAGCACGCGCTTCCTGCCGAACGAGAAGACCACCTTGTCGAGAACCACGCCCTCGTCCAACCGCGGCGGCGCGCCGCCGCCCAGTCGCTCGGCGTTGGCCTTGGCCTCGGCGAGCAGCTCGCGGATGGCCAGGTACGGCGCTTCGACGCCGATGGCGCGCTGGAGATAGCTCTGGATACGGCCGACGTTGCTGACGGTCTTCGACAGCAGCAACGACATCACCAGAACCTCGGCGAACTGAAACTTCAGCACGGCGAAGAGAATGTACAGCGTGATGCCGAGACAGATCGCGACCATGATCTCCTCGAGCGCGCGCCGCGTTTCCTGGTTCATCAGCTCCTTGCGCGCGGTCCTGCGCAGGGAGCGGATGCGCGTGTCGCACAGGTTGATGAAGTGCGATTCCTTGGCCATCGCCTTGAGCGGCTTGATGCTGTTCAGGGCGTCGGTGAGAAAGATCATCAGCTCGCGCATCTGCACGGTCTGCTTGCGCCCCGCCCGGCGGGAGCGGGTGATGAAAAAGTTCAGGCTGGCGGCGACGCCGCCGCCGATTGCGATTGCGACCAGGGCCAGCTTCCACGACACCGCGAAGGCCGCGCCGACGTAGACCAGCGACAGGATGACGTTGGAGAAGAGTTGCGCTGCGAGGCTGTAGCCGCCGGCGGCGCGGCCGGCGTCGCTGCTGACCGAGTTGACCAGCCGGCCGACCGGGTGGGAGGTGAAGAACCCCCAGCGGACCTGCAGCACCTCCTTGACCAGGCGCGCCCTGAGCTTGGTGATGACGTTTGCCTGGGCGAAGCCGACGTGGCGCATGGCAAGCAGGATGAGCAGGCTCTTCAGCGTCGTCCCGGCGATGACCACGATCAGCAGCGGCACCAGATCGGGCGTCAGGCCGATGGCGTTAAACGCGCCGATCACCGCGTGGTAGAGCGGCGACTGGTTGTCCGCGCCGTTGCCGATCGCAACGGCGATCAGGGGCAGCATGCTGGCGAAGCTCGTGCCGTCGGCAATACCGGCGAGCAGCAGGCAGATCAGGACGCTCCACGGCCTGGCGCCTTCCGCCCGGAAGAACATGTGCATGATTGCGCGCATCGGATCCCCACGCTTGCCGACGTGATCTTGCGGTTATAAGCGGCCGATCGGCTCGGGAAGAGCCCCAGCGAATGCCGCTGTTGCCGGCGAACTCAGTCGGCCGGCCCACCGATCCTGCCGCCGACGCCGCCCTGCGCGGTGCTGGCCGAACTGCCTTTTACGCCGTTCGCCCTGAAGGGGCAAGACGCAAGCCCGCCGGCCTTCCGCCGGCCTAGTACCAGCCGCCGAAGCCGAATCCCCAGAGGCCGCGCCGGTTGACCTTGGCCAGCTCCTGGAGGATGACATACTCGTACGGCGCACCGGGCGCCGCGAACGCATGACCGCGAGCGACCAGATAGGCGCCAAGATCCTCACTGTCACCCAGGCGGATGCTGCCGACGCTGCAGAACGCGCCGAGGCTGCCGTCCGAGTACTGCGCGACCGGATCGCAGCGGACGAAGCCCTGGATCTTGGCGTCAAGCGCGAGCGCCGCCGTCGACGACCGGCAGCGGGTGGGGCTGATCCTCGGCTGGCAGAACCATCCGGAGGCGGGGACGATGACACCGTAGAGGTGGATGAGCTTGTTGCGGACGATGAGCGAGCCGTCGTCCTGGACCTGCGCGTAGCTGCGGATCTCGCGCGCGGCAACCCCGGCCGGCGGCGTGACCGCGAGAAGGGCGAGGACGAGAACAGTGAGCAGGCGCATGTCCGGTTCCGAAGCCTGCGATCGCTGAGAAGATGTGGCCTTCAGTCGGCACAACGGCAAGCGGCGCGCCTTGGGCGGAGATCGCGCCGACCGGCCCGGTCCGCGAGGCCCGGGCGGACCCCAGGGTGAGCCCGGTCTGGGTCGCGCTCATCGCCGCGCCCGTAGTCGGCAGCTTCCTCGGCATGCTGGTCGTCCGGTTACCTGAGGGCGAAGGCGTCGTCCTCGGCCGCTCGCGATGCCGGTCGTGCGCCCATCCGCTCAGTCCCCTCGACCTCGTCCCGCTGGCCGGCTGGCTGCTCCGCCGCGGCCGCTGCCGTTACTGCGGTGCGCCGATCAGCGTCCTCTATCCCGCCATCGAGATTGCCGCGATCCTCGTCGCCATCTGGGCGGCGCTCAGCGTCCCCGCCGATCTCCTCTGGGCCTCCGTCCTCCTCGGCTGGATGCTGCTGGCGCTGGCCGCGATCGACCTGCGCGCGCTGATCCTGCCCGACGCCCTGACCCTGCCGCTCGCGGCCGCCGGCCTGCTCATCGCCTGGCAAATGGCACCGGAGGCGCTGCCGAGCCATCTCGTCGGTACCGGCCTCGGTTGGCTGAGCTTCCGGCTCCTCGCCGCCCTCTACGCCCGGCTCCGCGGTCACGAGGGCCTCGGGCACGGCGACGCCAAGCTGATGGCCGCGGCGGGCGCCTGGCTCGGGTGGCAGGCGTTGCCGACAGCCGTCCTTATCGCCGCACTGTGCGCGCTCGCGGCCGTCGCGCTGGCTGCCGCCGCCGGCCGGCGCATCGGCGCGGCGACGCGCATCCCCTTTGGTCCTTTCCTTGCGCTCGGCCTGTGGCTGACGTGGCTCTACGGCCCATTGCTGCTGAGTCCGGCCGCCGTCCTGCCGTAGTCTCAGGGTCTACGCGGGCACAAGCGTGACCAGCGGCACCACGACCGCCGGGTACTCGCCGCTGTACAGCCGGGCGGCGTCACGCTTCTTCAGTATCTTGCGGAAATGCGGCATCGTCTCCCAGCCTTGCGGCCACTGCTTGGTCGCGCTCGACAGCGGCTTGCGCGCCCATTTGAAGTGGAGGAAGGCCGGGCGGGTGATGGTATGCCCGGTGCCGATCCCGCGGATCTCCTGGCTCAGGCTCCCCTGCTCGTAATAGGTCTCGGCGGTGACCGGGTAGACCCCGTCGGTAGGACAGCGCGGCGTTCGACTGACCCAGCGCAGCTCGTCGCCGACGATGTCTGTTCCGTGGAAGGTGATGCGATGCGCGCCGGCTGCCATCAGGCCGCGGATCCGGGCGCCGAGCCAGTCCATGGCGACCATGTCGCCGTCCCACTTGCAGACGGTGGCCCGCGTCGTCTGGGCCAGCGACCAGTTGTAGTAGTAGGCGCTGGAGTAGACCGAATCGGCCGGGCAGCTGTCGTGCCCGGGGCCCATCGGGAAGCTGTCGAACGGGTAATGGTGGATGACGATCTTGCGATTATTGAACGACCGGATCACCTGCTCGGTCGCATCGGCGCAGGGCTGGAGGACGCAGACGACCTCATCGAACCAGGGCAGAATCGACTCAAGACACGGACCGATCCAGGACTCCTCGTCCTTCAGCCGGACCATCGCCGAGAGGCCTCGCCTCCGCCGCGAAAGGTGATCCTCAGGGATATTCCACTCGCTCAGGCCCTCGCGGTTCCTGAAATGCATCGGCCCTCCTCTCGTTGCTGCAGCCACTGCCCGCCTTCACGGGCCCTTTCTCAAACGAGCCACCGAATTACAATCACTCCGGCGGCAGTGGCGATTCTCCCGCCATTATAAACAAACGGCGCGCCATGCACCCGCTACATGTTTCCGTAATCCGTTGCGGGCCGTGTGCGTGATCGCCGGTGGCGCCGGCTGGAAAGCCTCGGGATCCGCCACTCCGCGCGCCCGCTCCAACGGACAGGGCGCTCGAAGCAGCGTCGCACCGAATGGCCAAGCAGCGCCGCAAACGCCGTAACAGACCGTAACAAAGAGTGACTTGTGACCTGCGGAGATCACTGCTAGCTCTATACTTAGATTTATTTTAATTATCGATTTGACAAAATTGAGATAGAACAGCCGGCACATACTACCCGCGTTGCACCGTTCGAGCTTGACGCTCGGTAGTCGCCGCCGAAGACCGACGCGGTATCGTGTCGCGGGCACAGTCCGATGACGGAACGCCGCTCGGCCAGCCTGTGCGGGCTGCGCTTGACCGGCTCTCGGTCATCGGAGCGAATGAGTCGGAGCGTGTTTTATCGAAGGCGTTACAAGTTCGCCATAATGCGGAGCATCAGGAATTCATCTCTCGGAGGTAGAGACAGTGGAGCTTACGGCGACCAGCAACCCGGGCCTTCCGTTTCGCGTCGGCGAGTTCGAGACCATCTGGGAAGGTCTTGACTATGCTGCGCGCGGGGAAACCGGTTGCAACTTCTTCTCCAGCCGTGGCGAGTCGGCACAGTCTCTGCCCTACAGCGAGATCCGCGCCCGCGCGATCGACCTGGCTCTCCGCCTGTCCACGCTCGGCCTGCCGCGGGGCAGCCGCTTTGCCATCGTAGCCGAGACCGGGCCGCAATTTCTGATCTTCTTCTACGCCTGCCAGTACATCGGCCTCATCCCCGTGCCGCTGCCGCTGAGTATCAACCTCGGCGGCCATGATGCCCATGTCGCTCGTCTGCGCTCGATGCTGGCGGCGGCGCAGCCGGCGGCGGCCGTGGCTTCGCGGGAACTTCTGGCAACGCTGGCGCAGGCGGCGGACGGCCTTGGCACCCGGCTGGTCGGAACGCCGGAAGATTTCTACGTGCTGCCGTCCGCGGGCGGTGCGCTGGCCCCGTTCGACAAGAACGAGCCGTGCTACATCCAGTATTCTTCGGGCAGCACAATGGATCCGAAGGGCGTACTGGTGACCCAGCGGGCGATCACCACCAACGCGCGCGCGATCGGCCGCTACGGCCTCCGGCTCGTGCCGGGCGACCGGGCGGCGTCGTGGCTGCCGCTCTACCACGACATGGGACTGGTCGGCTTCTGCATCGCGCCGATGCTGGCGCAGGTCTCGATCGACTATCTCGCGACCTCGACCTTCGCCGTCCGGCCGCTGACATGGCTGCAGCTCATCTCCGAGCGCCGCTGCACGATCTCGTTCAGTCCGACCTTCGGCTACGAGTTGTGCCTGCGCCGCGCGGCCAAGGCCAACGGTCTGAACCTCGATCTGTCATCGTGGCGCGTCGCGGGCATCGGCGGCGAAATGATCCGGCCGGACGTGCTCGAACAGTTCGCCACCACCTTCGGCTCCCACGGGTTCGACCGCCGGGCCTTCCTGCCGAGCTATGGCCTCGCGGAGGCCACGCTCGCGGTCAGCTTTGCGCCTCTGGACGAGGGCGTGGTCGTCGACAGCGTCGATCGTGACAAGTACGAGTTCACCCGGCGGGCGGTCCCGGTCCGGGCGAACGGATCGGCGCGCCGATCCCGGTCGTTTGTCGCCTGCGGCACGGTCCTGCCGGAGTACGCCGCGGAGATTCGCGACGATAATGGTCGGCCGCTGCCGGATCGCATGATCGGCCGAATCTGCATCCAGGGGCCGAGCCTTATGGAAGGCTACTACCGCAATCCGGAGGCCACCCGGCAGATGAAGCTGGCCGACGGCTGGCTGGATACCGGCGACATGGGTTACGCGGTCAACGGAACCCTGTTCGTCACGGGCCGGCGCAAGGACATGATCATCTGCAACGGCCGGAACATCTGGCCCCAGGATCTGGAATGGGCGGTCGAGAGCCTCGCCGACGTGCGCACCGGCTCGGCCGCGGCGTTCTCCGTCGATGACGACGACGGCGACGAGCGGGTGGTGATCGTCGTCGAGTGCTACTTCGCCGAACCGGCGCGCCAGCGCGCGCTTGTCCACGAGATCTCTGCGATCATTCACCGGACGGCCGGGGTGCACTGCGAGGTCATGCTGGTACCGGCGCGGACGCTTGTTTTTACCTCTTCGGGCAAGCTGAGCCGCGCCGCGGCAAAAGCGCGCTACCTGAACGACGGTCTGCGCGCCATCGATGTCGATGTCGACGCGGCCCCCGTTTACGGCTTCGACGCCGAACACCGGATTGCGGCCGCCGGCTGACGCCGCAGCGGGCGGCGGATCGGGCACGGAGGCCGGCGCCGGCCTGGTTGCGATTACAGGGGCCACTGGCTTTGTCGGCCAAGCCGTTTGCGCCGCATTGTCCGCGCGGCTTCTGCCGATGCGGGCGCTGGTCCGGAACCTGCAAAGCGGTTCCAGTTTCCTGCCGAACGTCGAAACGGTTCGAGGATCGCTGGATGACGAGGTAAGCCTCGCCTCACTGGTCGAAGGCGCGGAAACGGTCATTCATATCGCCGGTCTCGTCAGCGCCCGCCGGCCCGAAGACTTCCGCCGTGTCAATGTTGCGGGGACGGAGCGGCTTCTCGCCGCGGTCGAGAACATGGCGCGACCGGCGCGGGTTCTGATCGTCTCCTCCCTCGCCGCCCGCAGCCCCGCGACATCTCCGTATGCCGCGAGCAAGCGGGCCGGAGAAGACGCAGCCGTCGCCGGCGGGCTGGAGGTCTGCGTCGTTCGCCCTCCGGCGGTCTACGGCCCCCGCGACCGGGGCACCCTGCCCATCTTCCGGCAGCTCTCGCGCGGCCTTCTCGTTGCCCCGGGGTCCGCGGAGGCCCGGTTCTCGCTGCTCTATGTCGACGATCTTGCCCGGTTGCTCTGCCGCCTGCTTGCCCGGCCCGTCTGGCGGGGCGAAGTCATCGAACCGGACGACGGCCGCGAGGGTGGCTACGGCTGGTCCGATCTGGCCGAACTTGCCGCGCCTGTCGTGGGTCGCCCCGTCCGCTGTGTCCGCGCCCCCAGGGCGCTGGTCTGGTGCGCCGCGCTGGCCGACGAGATGACCGCCGCCGCGCGCGGCCGCGCGCCGACGCTTTCCCGTGGCAAGCTCGGCGAGCTATGGTATCCCGACTGGGTCTGTCGTGAACGGCCGGTCGACGCGATGGCGGGCTGGTCGCCGCGGATCGGCTTCGTCGAGGGCGCATCGCGCACGCTGGCGTGGTATCGCCGGCACGGCTGGCTCTAGCGCCGAGCCAGATGGCCGCCAACGGAACGGTAGAGGCAAGCATGGAACCAGAGGTCGAGGGCCCGGAACTCGAGAGCATCGTCAGCGATCTGTGCGACATGCTTCAGCGTTATAACAAGGAGCAGATCGAGCTTGGCGCCGAGACAAGCCTGAGCTCGGAGCTCAACATCGATTCCGTCGAGGTCATGGACCTGATCATGGAGATCGAAGACAAGTTCGACATCGACATTCCCATCAACCTGATTTCGGACGTCGAAACCGTTTCGAATCTCGCCAGGCTCGTGCACGAACGAATGAAAGGCGGCTGACCCATGGACATCTTCGACAAGTACAGCCTGCCGGCGGCGCGCCACGAGAAAGTCCTGAAGGCCGGAACCGATCCCTTCGGCGTACGCATGGAGGAGCTGTACTCGGCGACGGAAGCGCTGGTCAACGGCCGGCGGACCATCCTGGTCGGGACCAACAACTACCTCGGCCTGACCTACGATCCGTTGTGCATGGACGCCGCGATCGAGGCGATCCGCACCCACGGCACCGGAACCACCGGCTCGCGCATCGCCAACGGCACCTACGCCACGCACATCGCGCTCGAACGGGCGCTGGCAGCGTTCCTGAACAAGCGTTCGGCGATGGTCTTCCCGACCGGCTACCAGGCCAACCTCGGCATTCTCTCCGGGCTGGCCGGCGCCAACGATGTGATCCTGCTCGATGCCGACTCGCACGCCAGCATCTACGATGGCTGCCGGCTCAGCGGCGCGACCCTGGTGCGCTTCCGCCACAACGACCCGGCCGATCTCGACAAGCGCCTGACCCGGCTCGGCGATGACGGCCGCTGCAAGCTGGTGGTCGTCGAGGGGATCTACAGCATGCTCGGCGACCGGGCGCCGCTTCGCGAATTCGCCGAGGTCAAGCGCAGGCACGGAGCCTATCTCCTCGTCGACGAGGCGCATTCGCTGGGCGTTCTGGGCGATCATGGCCGCGGTGTCGCCGAGGAACAGGGCATCGAGGACGAGGTCGATTTCGTCGTCGGCACCTTCAGCAAGAGCCTCGGGGCCGTCGGCGGCTTCGGCGCCTCCAGCCATCCGAAGTTCGACGTCCTGCGCTATTGCAGCCGCCCGTACATGTTCACCGCCTCGGCCTCGCCGTCGAATGTCGCCTCGGTTCTCGCCGCCCTCAGCGAGATCGAACAGCGGCCGGACCTGCGCCATCGGCTGTGGGGCAACGCGAAAGCGCTGTTCGAAGGCGTCGTCGCCGCCGGCTTTGCGGTCTGCGCCGAAATGAGCCCGGTGATCGCGCTCCGGATGAAGGACGAAGAGACCGCGATCTACGCCTGGAACCGGCTGCTGGAAAGCGGGGTCTACGTCAATTTAGCCCTGCCGCCGGGCACCCCGAACGGCGCCTGCCTGCTCCGCGCCAGCGTCTCGGCCGCGCATACGCCCGAACAGATCGCCGAGGTCATCGCCCGGTTTGCGGCGCTGGCCGAAGACCTCGCCGCGCTGGAACGAGCGACGGCGTCGCGCGTCCCGGCGAGGTTGTAGCGCCGGCGGCCGCAGGACCTTCCGCCGTGGTTCTTCTAGCGAACGACCCGATGACGCAGCTCGGCTTCTCGCTATACGAGAACAAGGGCGTCTTCGCCGTCTTGCTCGGCTCTGGACTTTCGCGCGCCGCAGAGATACCGACTGGCTGGGAGATCACAATCGATCTCATCCGTCGCATCGCTCTAGCGCAAGGTACGGACGAACAGTCAGATTGGTCGGCATGGTATCGCGCGAAGACGGGGCGCGAGCCGGAATACTCCGCACTCGTCGAGGAAGTCGCCGCATCTCCCGCCGAGCGTCGCGCCGTCCTGCACAGCTACATCGAGCCGACTGAAGAGGACCGGGAACAAGGGCGAAAGACCCCGACCGCGGCTCACAATGCAATCGCCGAACTCGTTCGCGACGGCTACATCCGGTTGATCATCACTACCAATTTCGATCGGCTCATGGAGAATGCGCTGCATGAGCGGGGAGTTGAGCCAACGGTTGTTGCTTCAGCTGACGCTCTGAACGGTGCTGAACCGCCTACGCACAGCAAATGCTTTCTTCTGAAGCTTCACGGCGACTATAAGGACGCTCGAATCCTCAATACCGAAGCTGAATTAGGGGGCTACCCGGAGCAATACAATGTGCTGCTGGACCGCATCCTCGACGAACATGGTCTGATTGTCTGCGGTTGGTCGGGAGACTGGGATGACGCTCTCCGCGCGGCCTTCCTCCGCGCGCCCAACCGCCGCTATTCAACGTACTGGGCTCTGCGCGGAGAGCTCGGTAGCCGAGCCCAGGAGCTTGTCGATCATCGCAAGGCCGGAATTATTCCCGTTGATGATGGGGATGCCTTTTTCAAGACGCTGCTTCAGCGCGTGCATACGCTCGAGTACAGCCACCGCCAGAACCCGCTCAGCGTCCAGCTCCTGGTTGCCAGCGCGAAGCGCGTGTCCAAGCCGGAGTTCAGGATCCAGCTTGATGAGCTTTGTGCCGAGGAGATGGATCGATTGATCGTTAAAATCGACGGTCCAGAATTTGCGGGAGCAAACCGGTACGATCAGACCGTTATCCGTAAGCGGGTCGTAACCTACGAATCCGCAGCTGAGGCACTGGCGAAGATGGCGGGTGTGCTCGGCAGGTGGGGCAACGACAGCGAGCAGCCGCTTGTCCTCGACGTAATCCGTAGTCTTTGCGCCCATGCTGAAAAGGTCGGGAGCGGGATCTCTAGCCTTCTCGGTCTTCGCTTTTATCCTGCCGTGCTTGTTTTCACAGCGTATGGGCTTGGCCTGACGCGGGCGCAACGATGGAGCGCGCTCCACAGCCTCTATGCTTCGCCTGTTGAGCGGCGGTCCGAGGCGCCCGCTCGGGTGATAGAGACGCTTTTCCTGTGGAGCTGGAGCGGTGGGAGCAATGATACTTGGGAGCTGATCGACGGGCTTGGGCAACGCTTGACGCCGCTCAGCGATCATCTATTCACTTTGTTCTCCGATTGGCATCACAGCTTCACCGGGCTGACACCAGATTTCGAGCTGATGTTCGACCGATTCGAATTGCTTGGTTCTATGGCGCACTTCGAACGGAACGAAAAAGACTTCGTCCGGCAAGTCGCTTCACAGCAAGTTGAGAAGGTTTTTATGCCCGTGGGACGAGCCGTGTGGCATAAACAGAAAGCTAACAAGATTGTGGCTGAGATACAGATGGATCTTATCAGAGAGGCTCTCTTAAAAGCGGGTTTTGCGAAAGGTGAACCGGATTTTCTCGACCTGTTTGTCAGGAACTTCCATGCCTATGCTGAGCGTGCATCATGGGGAAGATGGTAACGTGCCTATCGTGGTCGGCATGAGCAGCCGCGCTCCTTACCTGATCGCGCCCCGGCGGTAGAGGCGCCAGGCGAGGCCCGGTGAGGCGAGGATCGGGTGGCGGCGCTGCCACTCGGTCAGGCCGACCTCAACGCCCGAGTGCTGCTCAATCTTGGCAGCGAGGTAGGTCGCCCCGTCCTCGAAGGTGAAGGCCGCCTTCAGCAGGCGCAGCACCGACAGGGGCTTGCCGATGGCGCGGCGGACGAACCAGCGCCGTTGGATCTTGGCCCGCTTTCCGGTGTCTCTTCTGTTACCGGGCTCTCTATTATTCACCGCAGTTGCCGCGGCGATCGCCTCGTAGCGGCCGGCATGGGCGCGGTACAACGCGCGCGCCCGCTCGGGACCCTCGGAGCGCAGTTCGGTGCGGTAGGTTTCGACGAAGGCGCGCACCCAGCGCGTCTCCGCCGCATCGGCCGGCGACGTCAGCGGCCACGCCTCCTCGACCAGCGTCAGCACCGCCCGCGCCAGCGCCCGCCGCACCCGGTCGGCGATGGCTTCGTCGCGGGCCCAGACGAGCGCCGTCGGCTGGGCGAATCGGGCCCAGAAGTACGGATGCAGCGTCTCCGCGCCAACCAGCCGCTCGAGGTGACCAAGGCCGACCATGGCGTACTTGCTGCGGACCTTGTTGCGCCCGTCGCTCCCGCCGCTCCCGGCGAACGGGATCTCGATGTAGTACACGTTCGGCGGCAGCACCCTGTTGGCGACGCGCAACCAGCCTTTGTCCTGAGCGGCGCGGTAGCTGTCGACGACCAGGTAGAGGTCGACCATCCGGCTCGGATCGTCGCGCTCGCGCAGTGCGCTGCCGTAGGCGAGGACGGCGCAGACGCTGTCCCCATGGCGGGCGCGGGCGGCGTCGGCGATGGCGGCGACACGGTCCGGGACCATGACGGCGCTATCGGCGGTTACCACCGCCAGGACGGAAGCGGTGGTGTTCCCGGCACTCCCTGTCATTGCCGGAACTTGACGAAGCTCACCCGCTCGTCGGCGGTGACGATCAGAGGTTTGTCGCGCCGGGCGGTGAAGAACTGTCCGTCGAGGGTGAACGGCCCATCCATCGCCAGCGTCAGCCGGCGCACGCCCCGGCTGGCGTAGCTCGGATCGGCGAACCGCCGGCGGGACCGGCCGAACAGCACCCGGGGCGCGTTGAGCAGCAGCCGGCGCGGCGGATAGGCGATGGCGGTGTAGCGGAGCGGGCCGGCCTGCGTGTTCCAGAACGGCCGCGAGCCCAGCACCAGCCGGTCGAGCGTTGTCGCCAGGACAAGCAGGCGGCGGCCTTCGACGGCCGGTTCGTCATCGACCGCGATGGCCATGTCGGCGCCGAGATCGCGCCGGTTGCGCTCGCCTGCAATCAGCCAGCCGCCGAGCATCCGCGCCAGCGTCGCACCGTTCGCCCACTCCGACGACAACCCGCGCGAATGCACTTCGGCCTTGCACAGCCGGATCGCCTCGACGATGCCGGCGGCGCCGAAGAACATCGCCCGCTGCGGCGGGTGGTCCGCGATGTTGTCGAGGCGCAGGATGTGGCGGTGAACGAGGTGACGATCGACGGTTCCTGACGCAACCAGATCGACCAGGCGACGGAGGACCGCGACACGCGGGCCTCGCGGTGCGACATCGGCGCCGGTCATGTTGGTCATGCCGCCGGCAAGAATGCATACCGGCGGGACGTCGGTGAACGGCCGCTGCTCCAGCAGGACGCTCAGGAGCGCCTGAATCGTCCCGTCGCCGCTGTTGACGGCGATTGCCTTGACGCCGTTGGCGGCGAAGGCGGCGAGGATGCCGGCCAGCCCGTCGATGGCGCAGATCTTTTCGTGGCGGATCCCGGGAAGATCGGCAACGGCGCGGTCGAGATCGTCCATGCCGCGCTTGTTGCGTTCGCTGCAGACGTTGCTGATCAGCCCGATTTCCGTTTGTGTCATCGACTCCCCGCGCACGGCGGATCGGGCTTGCGGGGCGCGGGAGCGGCCACGGCTCAGCCGCCGCGGGCGAAGACGAGCGCGCCGATGACGCTGGCGAGCAGGACGTTGGGGCCCCAGGCCGCGACGAACGGTTGCAGCAGTCCGGCTTCGCCGATGGACAGGCTGGTTCCCTCGAAGACCATGAAGGCGAAGCCGATGCCGATGCTCGAGATCATCAGCCGGAGGAAGGTGCCCGTCCGCTGGAAGCGCTGCGCCAGCGAAACCACCAGCAGGATGAGAAGCAGCGGCGACAAAGCCGAGGAAATCCGATAGTAGAACCAGGTCCGGTACAGCTCCGGCGAGCGCTGCCCGTAGCCGGAATGGACGACGAGCTGCCAGAGTTGGTCGAGGCGAAGATCCTTCAGCAGCCTGGAGATGAGCGGGATCTGCTCCACCGCCAGTGGCGGCTGCCAGTCCATGTACGGGACCGTCTCAATGGACGGCGGCGTGACCGTCCGGTGAATGACATTGCTGAGCAGCCAACGCGATCCGTCTCGCCGGGCATCGGCGGCGTGGATATAGTCGGTCAGCAGGCCCGCTTCGTCGCGACGGAAGATTTCCAGATCCTGGAAATGCGCTTCCGTCGCCGCGGACGCCGGGATGTGCACAACGTCGCCCTCGGTCAACAGCCAGACGGACGCCGAGCTGCTCTTGAGCATCCCCTCCCGCTCGGCGGCCTTGCCCACGCCCCAGTCTTCCAGGGCGGCCCGCGTCAATGGGACGAGCTGATCGTCCAGACCGATCTGGATCGCAACGAGCAGGAGGCCCATCGGCAGGACCGCGCGCATGATGCCAAGAGCGGACACGCCGCTGTTCCAGATCGCGACGAACTCGCTATGGCGCAGGAGAAGGCCGATGGCGATCACCGCGCCGATAAGGGCAGCAAAAGGCATCAGTTCCGCCGCGACTTCCGGCAGCCTGAGGACGACGTAGCGGGTGATGGCCGGAACGGCGTTGCTGCTCCGGTTGGCGATGTTGTCGCCCTCTTCCATCACTTCGAAGGTCAGCGACAGCGTCGTAATGATGACCAGGACGATGACCACGTTCGCTGCGAGCCGGCGGCCGATGTAGCGCGTCAGGATCATGGCCGTCGCCGCCTCCGCGCCACCGCCGGAAGCACCGGCGCCAGGGTCCGCGTAAACAGGCCGGCGAAGGCGAACCGGCCGCTTGCCGGAACCCTGGCGGCGACCTGCCAGAACAGGATCATGCTCAGCGCGGCGAAGAGGGCGAACGGCAGCCACAGCCCGATTCCCGGGCCGACGACAGCGCTTTCAACGAGATTCTTGCCGAAATCGAGAACGCGGTCGTAGGCGATCAGCACGAGGAGAGCACCGACGATGCCGGTCGATCGATCCGAGCGTCGTCGCCCGAGCGCCAGGGGGAAGGCAAGCAGTGGGAGGAACAGTATCGAGACGGTGCGAACGATGCGGACGTGGAGCTCCGCCTCGATATCCGAAACGCGGATACCGACGGGCGGACTGCCGCGCCGTTGCCACAACTCGGTGATGGTCATTTCCCGCTCGTCATTGCCGCGCGGGCGGAACACGCGGAACTGGTCGCCGCCGATGCCCGTGCGCAGTTCCTCGAAGCGAACGATGCCGAGCGCGCCGCCGTCGGAGCTTGCCGACGACGCCACCTTGTCGGCGGGCAAGGTCATGCGGATACCGTCGAACAGGCGGAGAATCGGCGGCTGGTCGAGCGGGCCCTGCGCCAACCGGCCGCGGCTCGCGGTAATGACGGTGCGATCGCCGTCCTGCGCCGGCCCGCCGGCGTCGTTGCCGCCCTGGACGATGAACACCTTGCTGAAGCCCGCTTCATCGGGGCGGATGTCCTGGACCAGCAGCGTTGTGCCGCCCAGCTCCGCGAACACGCCGGCACGCACCAGCGACTGCAGCGAGGCATTGGTAATGGTGTAGATGATGGCCTGGAACGCGTAGCGGCCATAGGGCTTCAGGTAGCCGAAAATGACAGCGGCGATGACCATCATCGCGACGGCCGCGAACAACGCCGCCTTGAGCTGGCGCAGCCGGCTGATCCCGGCGGCCTGCAGCGCGTCCAGCTCACCGTCGCGGCTGAGCTGGTTGAACCCGATCAGGAGCCCGATGAGAAAGCTGAGCGGCAGGGCGACGCTCATGTAGTGGGGCACGAGATAGGCCATGATCTCGAGGACGACCTTCAGCGGACCGCTGGCGCCGAGAATCAGATCGATTAGGTGCAACAGGCGTTCGATCATGAAGACCATGAGGGCGACAACCAGCGCCGTCGCCAACGGCCGCAGGATCGCGCGCAGGATGTAGTTGTCGATGGTTGCCATGAATCCGGTTCGACCTGCCGGTCGCCATCATCATCGTCCAGACCTGCGGGGGCAACAGTCGCGATCGCCGTTGTTCGCGATCCGACGCCGCGAGACCGCCGCGAGAGCGCCGCCAGGTCGCCCTCGTGCCGCAGCAATCGCTCAGGCGTCCGCCGTGACCGGCTCGCTCAGCACCGCTACGCCCGCCGTCTGCGGCGCCACCCGCTGCCCGCCGGCATCCTGAAACTGCCCCGTGGCCGCATCGTAGCGGCGAACCCTGAGGTCGATCCTCCAGCCCGAAGGCGACGCGGCGATGTCATAGAGATGATACTGGCCGATGGGCTTCCTTGTCGCGACGGAGGCCGATGCCGACGGCACTCCGACGGCGGGCACGGCGCCCGCCGGCCCGACCATGGAGCGGATGCTGCAGCGGTGGTCGTGACCGTGCAACAGCAGCTCGGCACCGTGCCGGGCGACGACCCGCTGCAGTTCCGCGGCGTCGGTCAGCCGTTTGCGCGGCGCGTTGTCTCCTTCTATGGGCGGGTGATGCAACAGGACGACACGAAACAGCCCGGCGTCGCCGAGCACCGAGAGCAGCCCGCCGAGACGGGCGAGCTGGTCGCGGCCGAGACGTCCGGAAGCCCATCCCGGCGGCGTCGGCACGGCGGTGCACAGGCCGACAATGGCGATGCGCCCGCGCCGGCGGACATACGGGAAATCGCTCGGGCCGGCAACCGGTACTCCATGCCCGGCCTCGCTCTCGCTCGCCATGTAGGCGCGCCACAGACCCCATGACTGCTCCCATGGCACGGCGACGTAAGCGTCGTGATTGCCGGGCACGATGCTGACGCGCTCGGCGCCGCCGAGTGCCTCCAGCCAGAGCGCGGCGGCGACGAACTCGCTGGGCAAGGATATGTTGACGAGGTCGCCGGTTACCGCGACGTGGTCGGGGGCGGTCTCGGCGAGATCCTGCGTCAACGCGTCCAGCACCTGGGTGCTGTGAATGTAGACGCGACGCCGCCGCCATGACCAGTAGCCGAAGGCCCGCTTTGTCGCGAGCGCGGACAAGCCGACGCTCAGCGGCGAGGGGACATGCGGATCGGACAGATGCGCCAGCGTGAACATCAAGTCCGTTCCGACTTCATCCGCCGGTCCGTCAGGATCTGCTCGACGAGAGCCAGATCCTCCGTTTTGTCCACATCCACGGCGGCTTCCGGCGAACGCAGCACGATGGCCCGGACCTCGGCGCCGAGCCGGGTCGACGCCCGCTCCATCGCCTGGGTCAGGGTGAGGCGACCGCTCATGTAGGCCAACAGGGAAAACAGGCCGAAGGCTCGGATGACCCGCAGCGGCCGCTTGCGGTCGTCCTCGACCCGCCGCCAGAAATCGAGCACAAGTCGGCTTTCCGTCGTCAGCAAAGCGAACAGGTTGCAGCCGGTGTAACGGTCAAAGCGAAATCGCAGCCAGGTCCGCCGCGCGTCCGGGTAGGCCGCGAGCAAGCTGGCCGCGGACGCCATCCCGACGCCCAGATCGGCGCCGGAGAGCGCCGCCTCGGCGGTGAAAAGCTCGATAAGCTCCGGCGTCAGCAGTGGGTGGTCGGCCGTTGTCACCAGCAACGGCGGCGGTTGATCCAGATCCTCGATTGCCGCCAGGACGCTAAGGCTCGGCGATTCGGCGCTGGCGATGACGCGCACCCGCGCAGCTTCCTCCTCGCTCAGCCGAGCGAGAGCCGGAGCGGCGGCGTCCGGGTCATCGATGGAGATGCCGATGAGGCCGATCTGTCTGGTGTTTGCGAGCGCCTGGAGCACCCGCGTCAGCATCGGCATGCCCATGACCGGGATGAGACACTTGTGGCTGACGCCGGCGGCGCTAGCCAGCGGATCCTCGCCGCCGCGCCGGCCCGCGAGGACGAGGGCGGTGAACTTCCCTGGCGTATCGAGCGACAACGGCGCGTTCATCACAGGTCCTTGGCGTAGAGCCTGTATGTTTTATAGGGTCGCGCACCGGACTTTTGGATAATTCGTCGCGTCGGCTTGTTGTCTTCGAGGACCCACGACAGCTCGCCCTGCAGCGTCCCCCGCCGCCGGTGGGCAAGCCGGATCTGGTCGATCACGCCGATGGCCAGCGCCGCGCTGATCGCGCCGCCCTGATGGCGGCGACGGACGCCCATCAGCGCCAGGCGCGCCGTCTTCGTCCCCCGCACCTTGAGCCGCCAGAGCAGTCTGGCCCAGTTCAACGGCAACAACCGGCCGCCGAAGTCGGCGATAACCTCGTTGATATTGCTCATGCTGACCGCCATCGCGACGGCCTCGCCATCCATCTCGGCAATGGCGACGTCGTCGGCGCGCAGCAGCGGTTTCAGCGAGGCGGCGACATGATCGAGCTCCGCCGCGGAGAACGGGACAAACCCCCAGTTGTCCGCCCAGGCGTCGTTGAAGATCTCGAAGATCGTCCGGACCTCGTCGTCATAGCGCTTCATATCCGCATTGCGGAAGCGGATGCCGTGCTTGCTCGTGGTCCGCTCGACCAGCGCGGTTAGCGCCGGATCCGGGTCCTCCGCGGCATTGTAGGCGTAGGCGATCAGGTCTTTCGCCTTGGCGTAGCCGGCGGCTTCGAGACGTTTGGCGTAATAGGGCCTGGCGTGGCCCATCATGAGGAATGGAGGTGTGTCGAACCCTTCGATGAGCAGGCCGCTTTCCTCGTTGATCGACAGCGTAAACGGACCGAGGACGCGACGCATTCCGCGTGCGCGCAGCCAATCCTCCGCCGTCCGCAGCAGGGCGGCGAAGATGTCGGCGCTGTCTTCGCCCTCGATGAAGCCGAAGTGCCCCGTCGCGTCGTCATGCCGTTGCAGATGCGCCTGATTGACCTGGGCGCTGATCCGCCCGACCGGTCTGCCGCCCCGCCGGGCAATCCAGCAGGCGACCTCGGCGTGGGCGAAGAAGGGATTCTTCCGCGGATCGAGATGCTGGAGACGCTCGAACAGCAGCGGCTCAACCCAGAACGGGTCGTCGGCGTAGAGTCGCCGCGGCATCTCGAGGAACTCGACGAGCTGGCGCCGACCGATGACGGTCTCGACGCGCAGGCCGTCCCCGCCGACGGCGGCCGACGACAAAATGGTTGCCGGATCCTGAGCCGCTGCGCCGTTATCGGCCACAGCCGCCCACCGCGTTCCGCCGGCGCCGGCCGGCGCGCCGGCCGGTCACGCCGCCAGCCGCTCCGGGACCGCGCTGCGCTCAAGGATCTCGAAGGCATCGCGGCGAATGTGATTGAGGCGCATTTCCTCGCGCAGTTCTTCCTCGCTGACCGCGCCCGTCTCCACGCACTCGCGCAGCAGGCCGAAGAAAAGCCGCTCCTGGTTGGCGTCGGGATGGCGGCGGTAGCGGCCGAGCAACGCGTGATCGCCGAACGCGCGTCGCCGCAGGCGCATCACCCAGCCGACCGGCGGGAACAGCGGGAAGGTGTCCGCCGGGGTGAAATCGATCGGCAGACCGGTCTTCCACGGCTGGGTGAGCCGCCCGGTATTGTGCAGCATTTTCGTCTGCGGGCTCAGCCGGTCAAAATCGTTCCACTCGTTCTCGAACAGGGCGATGCTGTTCTTCGGTTCGAGCTTGAGCGAAATCCAGGCCATGTAGTCGCGCTCGAAGGTGAACAGCTCGTTGAACCGCTCCTCGCAACGCCAGTGCTTCAGCTTGGCGCAGTCGAGCAGCATGACGCTGCTGGCGTAACAGCCGAGCAGGCGCTTCACCCCGGAGCGCATCCGGCACATGATCGAGGCGCCCTGCATGTCCCGATTGAGCAGATCCCGGATGTCCGCCATGGCGAAAATGTCCGGATCGATGACCACCGCGCGGCCCTGATAGCCCATCAGCTCCGGCGGCAGGAAGCGCAGCGGCGTGAACGACTGCAGATCGTCCATTCGCCAATGCCGTTTGACCCCGTCGCGAAGGAACTGCTGGCCCTCTCGCGCGCGCAGGAACGGGTAGTCGCCGGTGTGGATGATGCGGATGTCGAAGGTGTCGCTGTGCGCGGAGTTGCGCGCAAGCGCGTGCGCCGCCACCTTGGCGCCCAGCATCTGCAAGGGGTTGGTGTGAATGAAAACGCAAGGCTTCATGCTCACCTCGCCGGGACCGGCCTCGCCTGCCCCGGCCGAAGGCGCCGGATGGTCCGCCGTTCGCTGCTCCAGACTGTCCATCGCGTCCCTGAAACCTCCGTGAAACTCGCTCGCCCTGATGCAGCTCAGGCCGGCGCGGCCGTCGTCACCGAGTCCACCGCGTCCATTGACGTTTCCCGCGCCGTTTCCGCAGCCGGCCCAGACTCCGGCGCTGCAGCCGGGCCGTAGCCGAAGACCGGATCGAGGCTCGTCGCAATCATCTTGTCGATCTTCCGAGTCTGCTCGTCGCTGAAGTCTTCGCGGTAGCCGCCGACCTTGGCCCGCCGCACCTTGAACGTGTTCGGGTTGTTACGATCCTTCGCCACCATCCGGCCACCGCTGAGCCAGAAGACGCGTTTCTGCTCGAGTGCGCGCATGTTCTCGATGGATGCGAATCTCACTGCTTCGGCAATCTCCTCGGGCGTCGCCGGCGTACCGATGAACTCGACGATCCGGCGCAGGGCCTCGCCCGGATCCGCGCGCATGTCTTCGTAGCGGACGACAAGCAGGTGCTTCAGTCGCGGCAGCTCGCGGGCCCAGCCGTTCATGAACTCGATGACCTTGGGCAGGCCCGCATTGGGCCGCATCACGAAATCGTAGAGGGACACGTCCGCGCTGGGATAATCGTTAATCACCTTCTTGGTCGGCCGCATCCGGTACTTCCACTGGAAATATTGCGATACCGCCACGTCAGCCGGACTGCGAACGAGGAGCACGACCTTCTTGTCGTAGTAGTCCTCCTTGGTCTCCGCGTGACCCGTGAAGTCCTTCAGGTAGTTGTCGTGGGTGAAAAAGACCCGCGGGATCTGCCGGTTCCTGGCGTGCAGGTTGTCAAAGCCGATGAGATGGCGCTGTGCCAGACCGTGCTTGACCTGGTAGACGCGCGACAGCATGACCCTGAGCCAGGTGCGCCCGCTCTTGCCGAAGGAGACGATGACGACGTCGGCGAGGCCGAGCTTGCGGCGTTCCTCGCGGCCGCGCAGGCGCCGCTCCAGCGGCACCTTCCGCTCCGGCGGAAGAAAGAACAACGTCGACATGAACGCGTGGCGCAGAATGCTGCGGTAGGCGATGGGCATGATCCGGTCCCACTGGGAATGCGGCGATGGAACGCCTGTCGGTTGTTCATAGATGCGCGCCGGACACGGCGGAAGTCAAGCCGCTGCGGCGTCGGCTTGGGGCCGCCCCCGTTGCTAACCTGGTCCCATTCCAGAGCACCTTGATGCTTTACGCTTTGTACCCGCTATATGATTGTCCCGGGTTCTTGGAGACCGCACCTCTTTGATTTGAGAATGAGAGTAACAAACCGTAACAAAGATTGATTTGAGAGCTATACCTGATACTGCCAATCATTAAAGAGCAGGGTTGGCGCAGCGGGCGTCTTGGGCGCGGGAACGTGCCTTGTTGAATTTGGAGGATTGACGCTTGCCACACGGAATGACTTTACCGGCAGCGGCCGCGGTTCGCGCCCCCAGGGTATGGGCGATGCTCGGGCACAAGGCGGGCGACAACTCGCAGGTCCTCGCCCTGGCCGAGGCGCTCGGCTGGCCGTTCGAGGAAAAGCGGTTCGTCTACAAGCCGTACGAACTGGCCACCAATCTGGTGGTCGGCGTCACCCTGGCAGGCGTGGTTAAGGAGAAGTCGAGCGTGCTGGGCCCGCCGTGGCCGGACCTCATTCTCTCTGCCGGCCGGCGCAACGAGCCCATCTGCCGCTGGATTCAGAAGCAGGCGGCGCCTCATCGGGTGCGCATTGTGCACATCGGTCGGCCGTGGGCGAAGATCGAGCGGTTCGACCTGATCGTCACGACGCCGCAGTACCGACTGCCGATCCGCCCGAATGTCCTGCACAACAAGACGCCGCTCCACCGCATAACGGGCGAACGGCTGCGCCAGGACGTTGCGGCCTGGGAGCCGCGGCTTCGCGATCTGCCGAAGCCGTACATCGCGGTGATGATCGGCGGCAACAGTGGCCCGTTCAGCTTTGACCGCGCCGCCGCCGAGCGTCTCGCCGTTCAGGCCGGTGCGTTGGCCCGCGCCCGCGGCGGCTCGCTCCTGGTCTCGACGAGCGCGCGGACGCCGCAGCCGGCGGTCGACGCCTTCATGCGAACGGTCTCGTGCCCGGCCCATGTCTACCGCTGGTCGGCCGGGGCGACGGATAACCCCTACTTCGCGTTCCTCGGTCTGGCCGAAGAAATCATCGTCACCGGCGACAGCATGTCGATGCTGGCCGAAGCCTGCGCGACCCACAATCGCGTCTACATCTTCGATCTCGGCGAGGGCCGCTACGCCATGCGCGAATCGGTCGCCGCCGCGGCCCGCCGCGAGCCCAGCGACCGCCAGTGGTGGAAAGGCTGGGAAAAGGCCCGCTGGAATGCCTTCTGGTATCGCCAGATGATGCGGTTCGGGCCCCAGCGGCTGTCGCGGGACATCCGCATCGTCCACCGCCACCTGGTCGATTCGGGGCTGGCGGTGTGGCTCGGCGACGCATTTCCCGACGGCCAGCCGCTGCCAACCCTGGAGTGCGTCGCCCGCGCCGCCGCCCGCGTCCGAGCGCTCTTCGCCGACGACCTCGGCGACAAGTCATCGGCGATAAGCGAGGACATCGACGCCGACGACGGGTTCTGGCGGCAATCCGCTTAATCGCGGTCACTACTGCGGTAAAGCAGCCGGACGCGGCGCTAGGCAACAGGCGGAACAGGCCTTCCGGCTGTTCCGCCTTACGACCGCCGCACTATTGCAGCATCGCCTCCCGGGACCAGAACCGGAGCTCGCGCGCGGCCTCGACGAAGCCGTCCGCATCGCCAGCCGAGTCGAGCCTAATGAATCCAGCGTCCATGTCCGCGGCGACCCCGGCCTTCTCGAACAGGGTCGTCGCAGCCGCGTTGTAGCCGATGAACTTGCAGTGGGCGAAGGCGTCGGTGACGAAATCCTTCGCCGCCGGGTTCTTGCCCAGCATCGCCGCGCCCTCGGCAGACAGCAGCACGGCAACGGCGTCGTAGAGCACCGACGGACCGCCATCGACCTTCTGGTCGCCCTCGATCAGGGTGCCGTCGCCGGCCTTTACCCCGCCGATCATCGGCGCGACGATTTCGACCAGGGCGCCCTCGCTCTTGGCGGCCGCCTTGACCCCCTCCACCAGATCGGCGCTCACCCCGTCGCTGATCAGCACCCCAATCTTGCGGCCCTTGAAGCTCTTCGGCCCGTTGGCGATGATCGATAGCTTCGGTGACGGCTGAATGTCCATGATTGTCGGCCGGGCGGCGTCGGCTGCGGCCGGCATCTCCTTCAGCCGCAGGTTCGTGGCCACCGTTTTGGCCAGGTCGGCGTCGACGTTCATGAGATGTGAGACGACCCGGGCGCGGATCGCCGGCGTCTCGACCTTCGACAGCTCGAAAGTGAAGGCCGAGGCGATGTGGCCCTGCTCAACCTTGGTCTGCGAGATGTAGAACTGCCGCGCCTGGCTGTAGTGGTCGGCGAAGCTCTCGGCCCGCAGCCGGCGCTTCTCGCCCGATACCTGCTCCGGATACGAGCGGAAACCTTTCTCCGGCGCTTCGCGCGGCCCGCCGGCGGCGCCGCCCCAGGAATTTGGCTCGTAGTTGGCCCGGCCTTTGACGTTGTGAAAGGCCATGTGCCCGTCCTGTTGGAAATTGTGGAACGGGCAGCGCGGCGCGTTGACCGGCAGGTGGGTAAAGTTCGGGCTGCCCAGGCGCTTGAGCTGGGTGTCGAGGTAGGAGAAGTTGCGCCCCTGCAGAAGCGGATCGTTGGTGAAGTCGATCCCCGGCGGAACGTTGGCGGTGTGGAACGCGACCTGCTCGGTCTCGGCGAAGAAGTTGTCGACGTTGCGGTCGAGAACCAGGCGGCCGACGATCCGCACCGGCAGCTCTTCTCCCGGAATGATCTTGGTCGAGTCGAGGACGTCGAAGGCGAAACGGTCGGCAAAGTCGTCGTCGAACAGCTGAACCCCCAGCTCCCACTCGGGATAAGCGCCCGTCGCGATCGATGTCCACAGGTCGCGGCGGTGATAGTCGGGATCGGCCCCATTGATCTTGACCGCCTCGTTCCAGACCACCGATTGCAGCCCCTGCTTGGGCTTCCAATGGAACTTGACAAAAGTCGACTTGCCGTCGGCGTTGACCAGCCGGAAGGTGTGGACGCCGAAGCCCTCCATGAACCGGAAAGAGCGCGGGATCGTGCGGTCGGACATGATCCACAGCGCCATGTTGATGGACTCCGGCATCAGCGAGATGAAGTCCCAGAAGTTGTCGTGTGCCGTCTGCGCCTGGGGAAAGCCGCGATCCGGCGCCTCCTTGGCGGCGTGGATCAGGTCGGGGAACTTGATCGCGTCCTGGATGAAGAATACCGGGATGTTGTTGCCGACGATGTCCCAGTTGCCCTCCTTCGTGTACAGCTTGACCGCGAACCCGCGGACGTCGCGGGCGAGATCGGACGAGCCCTTGTTGCCGGCGACGGTCGAGAAGCGGACGAAGGCCTCGGTCTTCTCGCCGGCGCGCTGGAAGATGTCGGCGCTTGTGACGTCGGAGAGCGACTCGTAGGTCTCGAAGAAGCCGTGAGCGCCGAAGCCGCGGGCGTGCACCACCCGCTCCGGGATCCGCTCGTGGTCGAAGTGGAAAATCTTCTCGCGAAGAAGGTGGTCCTCGAGCAGGGTCGGCCCGCGCGAGCCGGCCTTCAGCGAGTTCTGGCCGTCGCTGACCGGCGCGCCCTGCTGGCTGGTCATCACGGGAACGTCGCCGCCGGCGACCTGGTGGGTCTCGCCGCCCTGGCCCCGCCTCACCTTCTGCTCGCCCAGCTCCACGTTCGCGTGCTCGTCGCCCGTCTTCGATCCCAGCAATGCCATCGGCCCGGTCCCTCGCGTTTATGTCCGCAGATGCCGGCGCGGTCTGAAGCGCCCGCCCAGTTTATCAATAACGACGCATATAGGTTGCGGTTCCCCGGCTGCGAAGCGGTTTAGCGCGCGACTGCCCGCTCCCCGTCGCCGGAGGAAAGCGGCGCGTCAGGGTCGGTGACCCACGCCGCGATGTCCTTCAGAACAGTCTCGGCCTGGAGATCGCGGGTCAGCATGTGATAGCCGTCGGGGTAGGCGACGACGCGTTGATGCGACGCAGCGGTGGCCGGCAGCCGCGCCACCATCTCGCGCACCGCCGCCGGCGGGATGAGCTGGTCGCGCTCGCCGTAGAGGATCAGCGCCGGCGCGCGCAGCGAGGCGGCCGCCGCCATGGCCTGATCCATCAGGTTGACGAGGCCATAGACGGCATCGACCCGGCTCTGCTTGATGACCATGGGATCGCGGCCCAGCGCCCGCAGCATCTCGATGTTGTCCGAAGGCATGATCCCGAGGTTGCGGCCGCTGACCTGCCCACCGGGCAGGGTATGGACCGCGAGCCACAGCGCCGTCGTCTGATACCAGGGCATCGACGCCCGGCCCCACACCGCCGGCGAGACGAGGATGATCCCGTCGACCTTCGGCGCCTGCGGCCCGGCCATGGCGGTGATGACCACCGCCGCGCCCATGCTCTCGCCGAGGACATAGAGCGGCACCCCCGGATGGCGCTCGCGCGCCGCATTGACGGCCGCCTTGAGATCGTCGGCCAGCGCCGCCGCTCCCGGCCACAGCCCGCGGGTGGGCGCCGCGCCGAAGCCGCGCTGGTCGTAGGCGTAGGACTGGATGCCGCGCTCGGCGAACCAGCCTCCGGCGGCAGCGAAGAAATTGCGGTAGTCGTTGAATCCGTGCAGCGCGATGAGGATCGCGCGCGGGCTTTCCCCATCCGCCGGGCGCCAGATCCTGAGCGGCAGCTTGGCCCCGTCGCGCGCGACCAGCCCAGCGTCGGCAATGCTCGGCGCCGCCACCGCCGGTCCGGGCAGCGCCACCACCGGGCTGCAGGCCATGGCAAGCCCCGCGACCAGCAGCAGCGCCCAGCGCGCCGGCAAGCGGGCCATCCACCGATGCGGGTGTTGCGGATAACGCGGGCTCACGGATCGATGCGCCCGCCAGCGTCGGAGATCGGGAGCGGGACGACCGGCTCCGCTTCCAATCCCGCGTCCGGCTCGTTGGTGAGCTGGAGGAAGATGTCCTCCAGCTCGGTCTCGCGGGTGGTCACCTCGCCGATGCTGAGGCCCGCGGCGCGCACCGCGGCCAGGATCTCGCCGGCGGCGATCTGGCTCGGCGGGTACTGGAAGCTCAGCCGCCCCGGCCGCTCGATCACGACGTTGAAGCGCTCAAGGCCGGCAGGCACGGTTGTCACGGGTTCGCCACCGGCGTCGGCGACCGAAACGGCGAGCTGCTTGGCGTCGATCCGCCGGAGCAGGTCCTCGGTGCGTTCATTGGCGATCAGCCGGCCGTGATTGATGATGGCGATGCGGTCGCACAGCGCCTGCGCCTCTTCCAGATAATGCGTGGTCAGCAGAATCGTCGTGCCCTGGGCGCGCAAGCGGCGGAGATAGACCCAGAGCTGATGACGCAGTTCGACATCGACACCGGCGGTCGGCTCGTCGAGGACGAGCACGGGGGGCGAATGAACCATCGCCTTGGCCACCAGCAGCCGCCGGCGCATCCCGCCGGAGAGGCGCCGGGCATAGGTTTCCGCCTGCGCCGTCAGGCCGACGGCGGCGAGAAGCTCCTCGGTTCGGCGTTCCGACTTCGGCACGCCGTAGAGCCCAGCCTGAACCTCAAGCAGCTCGCGCGGGGCGAAGAACGGGTCGAAGTTCAGCTCCTGCGGCACGACACCGATGGCCCGGCGGGCGGCCCGCATCTCCGCGTCGATATCGTGGCCCCAGATCCGCACCGCGCCTGACGAGCGCACGACCAGCGCGGCGAGGATGTTGATCAGCGTCGACTTGCCGGCGCCGTTCGGACCGAGCAGGCCGAAGAACGAACCGGCCGGCACCGCCAGCGAGACGCCCCTGAGCGCGCGGACCTCCGCCTGACCGCGGCGGCCGCCGTAGGTCTTGACCAGATCGACGACCTCGACCGCGCTCGCGGGCGCGTCTGACAGCGTACCGGCCGGCGTCTCGCTAGCATCGTTCAAGATCAGGTCCCCCTCGGATCGGCAGCCCGGATCGGCCATACGGCGGCGTTGATTGTCCGACTGCTTTCGCTATCATCCGCCCTCGCGCGGGGTCAATGCGCTTGGCAGCCAAGGCGATCGGGGTGACGATGAGGTCGGACAAAGCGATCATGGTGGACAGCCGCGTCGTCGGGTGTGACGGGGGTGGCGATGCGCTCGGCCATCCCCTTGTCTACCTCAATATGGGCGACGATGACGAGATCGTCTGTCCGTACTGCTCGCGCCACTTCGTTCTTGAAGCAGGCGCCGCCCCGGCGGCCGGACACTGACGGCGCCCGAGCAAGCGGCCGCGAAGCCGCCTCGCCACGTCTACCTGATCGACGGCTCGGGCTTCCTCTTTCGCGCCTTTCACGCCCTGCCGCCGATGACCCGGCGCGACGGCACACCGGTGGGCGCGGTTCTCGGCTTCGCCCAGATGCTGATCAAGCTGCTGGCGGAAACCGACGCCGACCACATCGCGGTCATCTTCGACGCCGCCCGGCGCACCTTCCGCAATGACCTCTACGCCGGCTACAAGGCCAATCGGCCGGAACCGCCGGGCGAGCTCATCCCGCAATTTCCGCTGGTCCGCGAAGCCACGCGGGCCTTCAACGTCGCCTGCGTCGAAGCCAAGGGCTACGAGGCCGACGACCTGATCGCGACCTATACCCGCGTCGCCCGGGCAGCCGGCGCCCAAGTCACGATCGTCTCGTCGGACAAGGACCTGATGCAGCTCGTCGGCGACGGCGTCGCCATGTTCGACGCGATGAAGAACCGGATCATCGGCCCGGAGGAGGTGCGCGAGCGGTTCGGCGTCGACCCTGACCGCGTCGTCGATGTCCAGGCGCTAGCCGGCGACTCCATCGACAACGTCCCCGGCGTGCCCGGCATCGGCGTCAAGACCGCCGCCCAGCTGATCGGCGCGTACGGCGATCTGGAAACGCTGCTGGCCCGCGCCGCCGAGATCAGGCAGCCGAAGCGGCGCCAGTCGCTCATCGACGGCGCCGACAACGCCCGGCTGTCGAAGGATCTGGTCCGCCTGTGCGAAGAGGTACCGCTTCCCGAACCGCTCTCAGCCTTCGCCGTCAGGCCGCCGGATCCGCAGGCGCTACGTGATTTCCTCGAGGCCCAGTCGTTTCGCACGCTCCTTGCCCGGATCGAAAGCCAGGGCGGCCTGCTGGCCGGCAAACCGGCGCCGGCGCCGGACTCGGAACAGGACGGCGCGGCGGTTTTCGACCGGCGCGACTACACGCTGGTTCAGGACGAGGCGACGCTGGCGCACTGGGTTGAAGAGGCGACGGCGCAGGGCCTCGTCGCCATCGATACCGAGACCGCCTCGCTCTACGCCATGCGCTGCGCGCTGGTCGGCGTGTCGCTGGCGCTGGAGCCGGGCCGCGCCTGCTACATCCCCATCGCCCATGTCGGCCACGGCGGTCTTCCCGCATCCTCGGACCTGGGCGATCCCGCCGCCGAGCCGCTGCGCCAGATTGACCGGGCGGCGGCGATTGCGGCGCTCAAGCCGCTGTTCGAGGATTCAGCGGTGCTGAAGGTGGGCCAGAACATCAAGTACGACATCCAGGTGCTGTCCCGCTGCGGCATCGATGTCGCCCCCATCGACGACACGATGATGCTGTCCTACGTGTTGGCCGGCGGCCTCCACGGCCACGGCATGGACGAACTCGCCGAACGCCATCTGGGCCTGACCACGATCAAGTTCGCCGATGTCGCCGGCGCCGGCAAATCGAAGGTGACCTTCGACAAGGTGCCGCTCGACCGGGCGCTGGAGTATGCCGCCGAGGACGCCGACGTGACCTTGCGCCTGCACCGCAAGCTCAAGCCGCAGCTCCTGGCGGAGCGGCTGGTCAGCGTCTACGAGACGCTCGAACGGCCGCTGATCCGCATCCTCGCCGCCATGGAGGCGCACGGCATCCTCGTCGATGCGGAACGGCTCCGGGCGCTTTCGGGCGAATTCGGCCAGCGCATCGAGGCGCTGGAAGCCGAGATCCACGGGCTCGCCGGCGGCCCCTTCACCATCGGCTCGCCGAAACAGCTGGGCGAGATCCTGTTCGACCGGCTGAAGGTGGCGACGGGCCGGCGCGGCAAGTCCGGCGCGTTCGCCACCGGCGCCGACATACTCGAAACGATTGTCGCCGAGGCCGAGGATCCGCATGCCAGCGCCCTCGCGGCCCGGGTGCTCGACTGGCGCCAGCTGACGAAGCTCAAGACCACCTACGCCGATGCGCTGATCGGGCAGATCGACCCGAACACGGGCCGCGTTCACACCTGCTACCAGCAGGCCGTGGCCTCGACCGGGCGGCTGTCGTCGGCGGACCCGAACCTGCAGAACATCCCGGTGCGCACCGAGGAGGGGCGCAAGATCCGCAGCACCTTCATCGCCGAGCCGGGCGCGGTGCTGTTCAGCGCCGACTACTCGCAGATCGAGCTGCGCCTGCTCGCCCATGTCGCCGACATCGGCGCGCTCAAGGAGGCCTTCCGCGACGGCATCGACATCCACGCGATGACCGCGTCCCAGGTTTTCGGGGTGCCCATCGCCGGCATGGACCCGCGGATCCGGCGCAAGGCCAAGGCCATCAACTTCGGCATCATCTACGGCATTTCCGCGTTCGGCCTCGCCCGCCAGCTCGCCATCCCCCGGGGCGAGGCGGCGGCCTACATCGAGGCCTACTTCGCCCGCTATCCCGGCATCCGCGACTACATGGAGCGGACCCGCAAGATCGCCCGCGAGCGCGGCTACGTCACCACCCTGTTCGGCCGGCGCTGTCATGTCCGCGGCATCGCCGATCGCAACCCTTCGGTCCGCAGCTTCGCCGAGCGCGCCGCTATCAATGCGCCGATCCAGGGCGGCGCCGCCGACATCATCAAGCGGGCGATGATCCGCATCCCGGCCGCCCTCGTCCGCGCCGGGCTGGGGGCGCGGATGCTGCTCCAGGTCCACGACGAGCTGGTCTTCGAGGTGCCGGAGGCGGAGGTCGAGGCAACGCGGGATCTCGTCGTTCGCGAGATGACCGCCGTCGCCAGCCTCACCGTGCCGCTGGTGGTCGACACCGGCGCCGGCCGCTCATGGGACGCCGCTCACTGAGGGGTCAGAGGCAGGCGACGTTTGCGACCTGCGCGACTTGCTGCGGATGGCCACGTCGGGCTGCGCCCTCCTCGCCATGACGGAGGAAACATACATATCGAGTAGATACCGTCATCGCCGGGCTTGTCCCGGCGATCCACGTCGTCCACGCCAACATGGTCAAGCGCCGCTTCAAGCCGCTCTTCGCGAAGACCGGCGTTGCGCCCTTCAACTGGCACGCGCTGCGCCACTTCGCGGTCTCGTGCTGGATCGACGCCGGGCTTTCGCCCAAGACGGTGCAAACCTTCGCCGGTCACTCCAGCCTGCAAGTCACCATGGACCGCTACGGCAGAGGTGGCCTGGGGAATCTGGACAGGGGGATAAGTGGATTTTCTGCCTGAGGGCGGCGAGGATCGCCGCGGATCAGGAGAGGACCATGACGAGACGAGCACGCCGGAACCACCGG
>JBBSCD010000019.1:0-31662 GCA_038250645.1 Rhodospirillales bacterium | reverse complement strand
CCATCGTCTACACCCGCGAGGACTTTGTCCCGGCCGTCAAGCGGATCACCGAAGGTCGTGGCGTCGCCGTCGTCTATGACGGCATCGGCGCATCCACGTTCATGGCCTCGCTGGACTGTCTTCGGCCGATGGGGATGATGGTGTCGTTCGGCAACGCGTCGGGTCCGGTGCCGACCTTCGAACCCGCCTTGCTCTCGGCGAAGGGATCGCTATTCCTGACCCGGCCGACCCTGATGACCTATACCGCCGATCCGGCCGATCTGCAGAAGACGGCTGCCGAGCTGTTCGACGTTGTCGAAAGCGGCGTGGTGAGGATCCACGTCAACCGGACCTTTGCCCTTGCCGACGCTGCCCAGGCGCATCGCGATCTCGAAGCGCGGAAGACGACGGGTTCAACCGTGCTCCAACCCTAGCAGGATCCCTTTCTCTCCCCGTCGGGCGCCTCTGCGCGAGCCACGCGCGTGGCAAGCCGCTCTAGCTGTTCATCGCCTCGAAGAAGTCGCGGTTGGATTTCGACTGGCGCAGCTTGTCAAGCAGGAACTCCATGGCGTCGACCACGCCCATCGGCATGAGCACGCGGCGCAGAACCCACATCTTCGACAGCGTCGACTTGTCGACCAGCAGTTCCTCTTTCCGCGTGCCCGACCGGGTGATGTCGATGCTGGGCCAGCTCCGTTTGTCGGCCAGCTTGCGGTCGAGGATGATCTCGGAGTTGCCCGTGCCCTTGAACTCCTCGAAGATGACCTCGTCCATGCGCGAGCCGGTGTCGATGAGCGCGGTCGAGATGATCGTCAGCGAGCCGCCTTCCTCGATGCACCGCGCCGCGCCGAAGAACCGCTTCGGCCGCTGCAGCGCATTGGCGTCGACGCCGCCGGTCAGCACCTTGCCCGAGGATGGCACCACGGTGTTGTAGGCGCGGGCCAGCCGAGTGACCGAATCCAGCAGGATGACGACATCGCGCTTGTGTTCGACCAGGCGCTTGGCCTTCTCGATCACCATCTCGGCGACCTGCACGTGGCGCGCCGCCGGCTCATCGAAGGTCGAGCTGATGACCTCGCCCTTGACCGAGCGGGCCATGTCGGTGACCTCCTCGGGCCGCTCGTCGATCAGGAGCACGATCAAGTAGCATTCGGGATGATTGGCGGCGATCGAGTGGGCGATGTTCTGCAGCATCACCGTCTTGCCGGTGCGCGGCGGGGCAACGATCAGCGCGCGCTGCCCCTTGCCGATCGGGGCAATAAGATCGACTACCCGGCAGGTCAGATCCTTCCGGTCCGGGTTCTCGATTTCCATGCTCAGCCGCTCCTGGGGATAGAGCGGGGTCAGGTTGTCGAAGTTGATCCGGTGGCGAACCTCGCTCGGATCGCCAAAGTTGATCCGGGTGACGCGAAGCAGGGCGAAATAACGCTCGCCATCCTTCGGCGATCGGATCTCGCCTTCCACGGTGTCGCCGTTACGCAGGCCGAAGCGGCGGACTTGGCTCGGCGAAACGTAGATGTCGTCTGGGCCGGGAAGATAGTTCGCCTCTGGCGAACGGAGAAAACCGAAACCGTCCTGAAGAATCTCCAGGACGCCATCGCCAAATATCGCGACCTCGTTCTCGGCCATCTGCTTGAGGATGGCGAACATCATCTCCTGCTTGCGCAGGGAGCTCGCGTTCTCGATCTTGAGCTCTTCGGCGTAGCTCAGCAGCTCCGCCGGCGGCTTGGACTTCAGTTCCTTCAAATTCATTGTTTGCGCTTCTTCGTGGAGATGGACACGGTGGCTGCTCGCCAAGCGAGTTCCAAGGGGCGGCAACAGAGGCGGCTGGCAACGATCAACGGCAAGCGGCCGAGCCGTGGAAGGCTAATCTGCGAACGTGCCTGCGAGGAGCGGGGAACGGAAGAGGGACACTACACAACGTGCACAATGGATCAGGTTGACGGAGCATGTCAAACAGCAATTAAACTGCGGCGGTTCTCAAAAAGGCTTAAACACCGCCAGAATGACGATTGCGATCATCAGGACCGTCGGGACTTCATTGATGACGCGGTAGAAAGTCTCCGACCGCCGGTTGCGGTCGGCGGCGAAGTCCTTGCGCCATTTGGCCAAGTAGCCGTGAATCACGGCCATCGCGACGACGAGCGCGAGCTTGGCGTGCAGCCAGCCCATGGTCCACGCGGCCTCGCCCAGGTACCAGATCAGGATCCCGCCGAAGACGAAGGTCGCGATCATGGCCGGATTCATGATCGCCCGGAGCAGACGGCGCTCCATCACCTTGAAGGTCTCGGAAGCGTCGGAGCCCGCCATTTGTTGGCAGTGGTAGACGTACAGCCGGGGCAAGTAGAGCAGCCCGGCCATCCAGGCGATGAAGCTGATGACGTGCAGAGCGCGCGCCCAGAGG
Organism: Rhodospirillales bacterium; assembly: GCA_038250645.1. Taxonomy (GTDB): domain Bacteria; phylum Pseudomonadota; class Alphaproteobacteria; order Rhodospirillales; family Defluviicoccaceae; genus JAEULH01. The sequence goes on along the minus strand of JBBSCD010000019.1, from coordinate 29,279 downwards.
TATCCGTCCATCATCGCGCCAACTCCACCTTTATCGCCCGGGCCGATCAGCCGGCGAACAGGCGCAAGGACAACCGGCGAAAGCCGGCGCGCACCAGCGCCCGCCGCAACCGCTCGCCAATCTGCCCGATCCTTCTAGCGCACCAGCGACCAGGTCGGCCAGTCCTTCGATGAACGCGGCCGTGGTCCCGACCGTCGCCACCCGGATGTAGTTCTCAATGCCCAGCTTCGCCGCGAGCGCGCGGTACTCGATGTCGAGTTCGACCAGAGTCTCCGAATGCTCCGAGACAAAGGCCGTTGGCACGACAACTACTGTGGCGACGCCATCGTCAGCCGCCCGCCTCAATTCGTCTTCGATCGCCGGGCCGATCCACCGCAACGGACCGACCCGGCTCTGATAGCAGATGACGTGGTCATGGACGGGCTCGCCCAGCCGGGTCATGACCGCGGCCGCCGTCGCCTCCACCTGCGCCTGGTACGGATCGCCGCGGGTGATAACCCGTTCCGGGAGACCGTGGGCGGAGAACAACAGCCGCGCCGTTCCTCCCAGCGCCTTCGCCTCATCCAGCGCCGCGACGATCAGACCCGCGATGGCGGCGATAAAGCCGGGATCGGTTGGATAGCAGCAGATCGCGCGGACCGAGCGGTCCAGCCCGACGCGTCTCGCCGCCGCCTTCCAGGCCCGCAGCGATGAGCCGGTCGTCGTTGTGGAGAACTGCGGATAGAGCGGCAGCAAAACGATCTCGTCCGCGCGCCAGTCGGCAACCGCGGCCGCCGTCTCGTCGCTCATCGGGTGCCAGTAGCGCATGGCGACGAACGTCCGCGCCACATGCCCGCGACGGGCAAGGGCGGCTTCGAGCGCCGCGCCCTGCTCTTCGCTCAGCACCAGCAGCGGCGAGCGGCCGCCGATCTGCGCGTAGATCTCGCGGGCGACGGGTGCGCGCCTCCGGGCGATGAGCCGGGCTAGCGGTCGGCGTAGCAGCGCCGGTAGGCCGAGGATCACCGGATCGCTGAAGAGGTTGACCAGGAACGGCCGGACCGCCTCGAGCCGGTCGGGTCCGCCCAGATTGAACAGAACGACCGCCGTACGCCGTTCCCCCTTGCCGCTCACGCGCGTTTCCAGCCCATGACCGTCTCCGCGATCCGCGCGATATGCTCCGGCGGCGTCTCCGGCAGGACGCCGTGGCCAAGGTTGAAGATGAACCGTTCGGGCCCGAGGGCGGCAAGGATTCGCCGGGTTTCGTCCTCCAGTGCGTCGCTTCCGGCCATGGCCAGCAGGTTGTCGAGATTGCCCTGAACCACCGCGTGCGGCTTGATCGCGCCGGCCGCCCACGCGAGCGGCACGCCGGCATCGAGTCCGACCGCGTCGACCCCGGTCTCACGGACGTAGTCAGCGTACAGCGCGCCAGCCGCGCGCGGAAAGCCGATCACCGGTACGCTCGGCGCATGCTCCTTGACCCTGCGAACGATGGCCGCGGTCGGCGCGATGACCCAGGCGCGGAATTGGCTCTCGGCGAGGAGCCCGGCCCAGCTGTCGAAGATCTGGACAACCTCGACGCCGTGATCAATCTGAGCGCACAGGTAGCGGCTGACTGCATCGACTAGCCGCGCGATCAGGCCGTTGAACGTTTCCGGCGCACGCCAGGCCATCGCTCGCACCCGCTCGCCGCCCGTCCCGCCATGGCCCTCGATCATATACAGGGCCAGCGTCCACGGCGCACCGGCAAAGCCGATCAGCGCCGTGGTCGGCCCCATCGCCGCAGCCGTTCCAGCGATCGCGGCGTAAACCGGTTCCAGGTGGGCGTCCAGGCGCGCCAGATCGAGCCTGGCAATTGCAGCCGCATCACGCAAGGGCTCCAGCCGCGGTCCCTGTCCCTCGACGAAGACGACGCGCTGACCAAGGGCATCGGGGATAACGAGGATGTCGCTGAACAGGATCGCTGCGTCCATCCGGAAGCGGCGCAAGGGCTGCATCGCCGCCTCGACGCAGAGCGCCGGGGTATAGCAGAAGGTGAGAAAGTCCGGTGCTTCGCGACGCAGCCGCCGGTACTCCGGGAGGTAGCGCCCGGCCTGACGGAGAAACCAGAACGGCGGGCGCTCCGGAACGGCGGGCGATGGGTCGGCGAAGGCGCCGAGCAGCCGCTTCGCCGGTGCGTCGACATTCACGACAGAGGTTTTACCGTTTCGGCCAAGGGCCACTACAAGACTCTATTCTTTAAGAAAAAAGGTAGTTGTTGTAGTAGGGCGGGGAGAGTCGGGGATTAACGGATGTGGATGAAAAGGTTGATCCGAGTGCGGGCATCGCCGGTAGAGTGTACAAGCATGTGGGTAACGAGCCCGACCGCTGCCAGAGGCCGTTGCCGATGAACGCGATGGGTCGAGGTTCGAGGGATGGGGACAACTGCGTGCTCTGCTGGCCGCGCACATGGCAGAGCGATCGCGCCGGGCCTTGTCAACAGCCTGACAAGCGACATGTCAGTGGAACGCTGACGGACGCCGATCGGCGGCGCCGCCCCGATCTGTGTGCCCATCCCCATTTTATCCGCATGTTGTCCCGGCCCTCGGGTCCGACCGTGGCGGGATCCGATCGGCGATGCTGGGCGTGATGAACGACGCCGTTGCCGCGGCCGGGCAAGCGGGGGCAAACCGGCGGGATGTTCCTCGACCGCGGCTGGTGCTGGCCTCGGCGAGCCGGACGCGCCGGCGCCTTCTTGCCGAAGCGGGCGTGGCGTGTCTTGCCGCGTCGGCAAACGTCGATGAGGCGGCGGTGCGCACCGCCATGCGGGCGGCCGGTCGTTCGCCGGCGGACACGGCTCTGGCCCTGGCCGAAGCAAAGGCGCTGGCGGTTTGGCAGGACCATCGCGATGCCCTGGTCATCGGCGCCGATCAGATCCTCGAATGCAACGGGCGATGGTTCGAGAAGCCTCGCGATCTCGCCGATGCCGAGGCCAGCCTGAAGATCCTCCGCGATCGGTCCCACCGCCTGCTGTCCGCGGTTGCGGTCGCGCAGGACGGCCGGTGCCATTGGCGCCATATCGATGTTGCGGTGATGACCATGCGTGCGTTCTCCGACGCCTTTCTGGCGGACTATCTGCTCACCGCCGGCGCCGAGGCCCTGGATACGGTTGCCGGCTATCGCTTCGAAGGATCCGGGGTTCAGCTGTTCTCCGCATTCAAGGGCGACGTCTTCACGATTCTCGGCCTGCCGCTGCTGCCGCTGTTCGGCTACCTCCGCGGCTGCGGCGCGATGGCGGACTGAACCCATGACAGCATCTCTTCCGGGCGATGCGCAGACGGCGGCTGCCTCGGCGGATTTGTCAGGCGCGGCCCGTGTCGCCGGGGTCATCGGCTGGCCGGTCGCCCATTCGCTGTCGCCGCGGCTGCACGGCTACTGGCTGCGCCGGTACGGTATCGACGGGGCCTATGTGCCCATGCCGGTGCGACCTGATCACCTCGGCGACGGCCTGGCGGCGCTCGCCACGCTCGGCTTCGTCGGCGCCAACGTGACCATTCCGCACAAGGAACGGGCTTGCATCCTTGTCGATGCCCGTTCGGACGTCGCCGCCCGAACCGGCGCGGTAAACACGGTAATTGTCGAAGCCTCGGGACGCCTCTACGGCACCAACACCGATGTGTTCGGCTTCCTCGCAAACCTGGAGGAGGGCGCGCCGGCGTGGCGCGCGGACCAGGGTCCCGCCGTCGTGCTGGGTGCCGGCGGCGCCGCACGCGCCGTTGTTCTTGCTCTTCTCGACGCCGGCGTGCCTGAGCTGCGGCTGGTCAATCGCGACGAAGCCAGGGCCCGGCGGCTGGCGGAAGCACTCGGCGGCGCAGCCATCCGGGTCCGGCCATGGTCCGCGCGCGACGCCGCGCTTGCAGGGGCGAGGCTGGTTGTCAATGCGACCAGCCTTGAGATGGGCGGGCATTCTGAACTCGAACTTGATCTTGGCCGGCTGCCGGACACCGCGGTCGTGAACGACATCGTCTACGTGCCGCTCCGGACCCGCCTGCTAGAGCAGGCGGCGGCGCGCGGGTTCGTGACGGTCGACGGTCTCGGCATGCTGCTGCATCAGGCGCGGCCCGCGTTTCATGCCTGGTACGGCGTCGATCCGGAGGTGACCCCGGCGTTGCGCCGCGATCTCGAACGGGCACTGGCCTCGTTTTGATCGTCCTTGGCCTCAGCGGCTCCATTGCCATGGGCAAGTCGACGGCAGCGGCGATGTTTCGCCGCTTGGGCGTGCCGGTGTGGGACGCCGACGCGGTTGTCCACAACTTCCTTGCCCATGGCGGCGGTGCGGTCGGGGCCATTGCGGCCGCCTTTCCCGGTGTCGTTTTCGATGGCGCGGTACAGCGGGCGGCGCTGGCAACGCGGGTCTTCGGCGACCCGGATGCGCTGCGCCGCCTCGAAGCGATCATCCACCCCCTGGTCTACGCCGACCAGCGCCGGTTCCTGAGCCGCGCCATGCGAGCGAAGGTCCCGGTCGTCGTTCTCGACGTCCCATTGCTGTTCGAATCGGGCGGCGACCGCGTCTGCGATATGGTCGCGGTGGTCTCGGCGCCGGCGTTCATCCAGAGGCAGCGGCTTCGCCAACGCGCGGGCCTCGACGAGGCGCGGATCAGCGCCACCCTCGCCCGGCAGATGGCGGATCGTGAAAAGCGCCGGCGCGCCGACTTCGTCATCCCAACCGGCCTCGGACGGGCCTGGTCCATGCATGCCATTGGCGCTATCGTGACGGAGCTGCGCGCTGCCTCTCAGGCGGGGCGATCAGGCAGGGCAATCAGGCTGCATGCGCGAAATTGTTCTCGATACCGAAACGACGGGCATTGATCCGGCCGGCGGTCACCGGATTGTGGAGATCGGCTGCGTCGAGCTGGTCAACCATGTGCCGACCGGACAGGTCTACCACACCTATGTCAATCCAGAGCGGCCGATGCCGACCGGTGCTTTCGCAGTTCATGGTCTGTCCGATGCCTTTCTCGCTCAAAAGCCGTGCTTCGCCGTCGTCGCCGACAGCCTGATCGACTTCATCGGCGCTGTCCCGCTGGTCATTCACAACGCTGTCTTCGACATCGGCTTCCTCAACGCAGAGTTGGCGCGCTGCGGCCGGCAGCCCATCGCTGCTGAGCGCGCCATCTGCACGCTGACGAGGGCGCGGCAGATGTTTCCGGGCGCGCCGGCGAGCCTGGATGCGCTGTGTCGTCGTTACGAGATCGATCTCAGCGACCGGGCACTGCATGGAGCGCTGAAGGACTCGCAGCTCCTCGCCGCCGTTTACCTCGAGCTGATCGGCGGCCGGCAGCCGAAGCTGACGCTGGCGGCTGCGCCGGCCGCAAGCCGCGCAGGCGCTGTTTCGCCGATCACCCGCAAGCCCGTGCTGATCCAGCCGACGGCGGGCGAGGCCGCGGCGCATGAAGCCTTCGTTGCCCGACTACCCGGGTGCCTATGGGTGCTCACCCCAAACCTCTCGCTTCAGGAAAGGGGGGGGCCTGCGTCAGCGGGAGGGTGAGGAACGACCGCGACGGGTTTCAGGGGGTGTTTCTAGATCGACGACCCGGCGGGCGGCGGTGCGGCATTCTGGGCGACCGCGGCGTCGTGATGCTGGCGGTGGTAGAGGCTGGCAAAATCGATCGGCCCCAGCATCAGCGGCAGGAAGCCGCCGTTGATGGTCGTTGTTGCGACGATCTGGCGGGCGAACGGGAACAGCAGCCGTGGACACTCGATCAGCAGGACCGGATGGATGTCAGCCTGCGGTATGTTCAAGGTGAAGACGCCGCCATAGGACAGCTCGACTAGGAACGCCTGGGTTTCGCCGGCCTTGCAGTCGGCGCGGACGTTGAGCACGATCTCGTAGACGGGCGCTTCGAGCGGGCGCGCCTGAACGTCGACATTGACCGTGATGTCCGGCTGCGACTGCTGCATTTGCGTGAAGACGGCCGGTGTGTTCGGCGCCTCGAAGGACAGATCCTTGATGTATTGAGCATTGACGATCAGCGGCGGCGTGCTGCCGCCGGCGCCATTGCCTTCGGCCGCTGCGTCCACTTTGTCGCCTGCGGCAGTTTCGTCACTCATTTTCGTCCCCCGCATCCTTGAAGGATCGGCGCTGGCTAACATGGATCGCAGCGGAGCACAACGTGCAAGCGCGCCGCGCTAGGGTTCGGCGCGACGCGGTCGCGGCGGCTCGCCGCCATCGTCGCGGACCGCATCGTTCCGGCGGTGCCAACCCCGGCCGGGCGGTGGCGCTTCGGCCGCATCCACTGGATCGCCCGGATCTTCGGGCTCGCGCTCCGGCGTCTCCGTCTCGCTCAGGTCCTGCCACTCGCCCTCGATGGTCACGCCTGCTCCGGCATGCTCGCGGCTGGGTCGACCTCCCGCCGCCGGGCCCCGCCCTGCGCCCGATCTCGTTCGCGATGTCTGTACCCGGGCGCCCGCCCGCCTGGCCGCCGCGCGAGCGATCAGCGACGCCGCGACCGCCCGCCGCAGGGTCGGGATGAGCAGCAGGAAGCCCAAGGTATCGGTGACAAAGCCCGGCGTTACCAGAAGCGCACCGGCAATCAGCAACGCCAGCCCTTCGAGCATCGCGCCGACCGGCGCTTCGCCGGCGTTGATCATCTGCCTGGCCTTGGCGATGATCCCGACTCCTTGATGGCGAATGATTGCGCTACCGATGAGAGCGGTGAGCAGGATCCCCGCCAGCGTCGGCCATAGACCGATGAAGCGGCCGACAAGGATGAAAACCGCGATCTCGAGGATCGGAACGAGAATCATCACGCCAAACAGTACTAAACCCATCGTTGCCTCCCGGCGCGTTGAGGTCCATCTGTTCAAGGAGAAAAGCGGTGTTTTTTGAAAAGCAATGGGTTGGGTGGACCAGCGATCCACAAACGGCTACTGTTGTTTATAGATAACGACGGTTCAGGCGCCTTTAACCCGTTGTTACGAAGCTAGGAAACGATATGGGCGGCGGCTTTCAGTTTATCGACATCATCCTCTTCGCGCTGGTTGCGGCGTTCTTGATCCTGCGGCTGCGCAGCGTCCTTGGACGCAGGGACGGTCATCAGGGTCCGGCGCAGGATCCGTTTCGGCCGCAGCCGAAGAAAGAGGCCGCAGACAATGAGGTGGTCCGATTGCCCGAACGGGGCGAGGCTGGGCCGATCCCGGCCGATATCGCATCGGGCGCACCCCAAGCGGGATTGACCCAGATCAGGATCGCCGATCCGCGCTTCGACGAGAAAGAGTTTATCGCCGGCGCCGGAGTGGCTTTCGAGATGATCCTGACCGCCTACGTCGGCGGCGATGTCTCAACCCTCAAGCCGCTGTTGAGCCCGGAAGTTTTCGCCAACTTCTCCACCTCGATCGCCGATCGCAGCGCTGCCGGAGACGTCCTCGAGACGACCCTGGTCGGCATTCAGAAGAGCGAGATTGAAGACGCCGCCATGGTCGGCCGGATGGCTCACGTCACCGTCCGCTTCACCAGCGAGCAGGTGACGGTCACCCGCAATGCCGCCGGGGAAATCGTCGAGGGCGACCCGGAACGGGTAACAACCGTCAGCGACGTCTGGACGTTTGCCCGCGACACCCGCAGTCCGGACCCGAACTGGATCCTGGTGGCCACCGGATCGAGCGAGTAACGGCTACTGGCGCCGCGCTGCCCGACCGCCGGCTCGCCGATGGCATTGCGTGGCGTGGCATCGTGCGCCGCGGCCTCGCGTTGGCGCCGGGCGTGGCTCTTCATCGCGACCGCACTGCTGCTGTTGGATCTCGCCGGCTGCGCCCCACAGCCCTCCCCGACGCTTCGTCTCGAACCGGCGTCGTTTGCGTCGTTGGCGGGCTGGGCCGACGATGACCACGGCCGGGCGCTGGCGGCGTTCCTCGTCTCGTGTTCGCGACTGCAGACGGGCGCGGACGGCGAAGGCTGGACACGCCTCGGCGTCAGCCGCGAGGCTCTGAATGCGGTCTGCGCCACCGCCGCCGCCGTGCCGCTCGGTCAGCCGGATGCCGCCCGCCTGTTCTTCGAGCAGAACTTTTACCCGGCGTTGGCAACCGACAACGGCAATCCTGAGGGCCTGTTCACCGGCTACTACGAGCCCGAACTGCGCGGGTCGGAAACCCGCGGCGGCGTCTATCAGACGCCGATCTTCCGCCTGCCCGACAACCTGGTCACCGTCGATCTCGGCACTTTTCGCGATGATTTGAAGGGCCAGCAAATTGTCGGCCAGCTTGCCGGCCGCTCGGTCGTTCCCGTTCCCGATCGAGCCGAAATCGAGCGCGGCGCCCTTTCGGGCCGCAGTCTGGAGATGCTCTGGGTCGATAGCGCCGTCGACGCCTTCTTCCTGCATATCCAGGGATCCGGACGGGTGATCATGGATGACGGGCGGATCATCCGCCTCGGCTACGCCGGCAAGAACGGGCGACCCTACTATGCCATCGGCCGGGAGCTGATCCGCCGCGGCGCCATCCCCGAGGAGCAGATGTCAATGCGGGCGATCCGCGCCTGGCTCACCGGCCATCCGCAGGAGGCCGCCGAAGTGATGGCAAGGAATCCCTCATTCGTTTTCTTCCGGCGGATCGACGGACCGGGGCCGATCGGGGCGCAGAACGTCGTGCTTACGCCGGAGCGCAGTCTGGCGGTCGACCCGGCCTTTATCGCGCTCGGCACGCCCCTGTGGTTGGAAACGACGGATCCGCTGACGCGTATGCCGCTGCGCCGGCTGGTCGTGGCGCAGGATACCGGCGGCGCCATCAAGGGGCCTGTCCGTGGCGACCTTTTCTGGGGCTCCGGCGCCGCGGCCGGCGATCGCGCCGGGGCCATGAAGGACCGCGGCCGCTATTACCTTCTACTGCCGCGTGGGTCCACCGCCGCGGGCGGGGCGCTGTCCGCCAAATGAACGAAATGATGTTGTCAACGCTGAGAATGTGCCCCATTTTCACGACATGCCGGAGCGTCGCCCTACTGTTGGCCTGTTCGTAACCTGCCTCGTCGACCTGATGCGACCGGCGGTCGGCTTCGCTGCGGTGAAGCTTCTGGAGCAAGCCGGGTGCGATGTGGTCGTGCCGGCGGCGCAGACGTGTTGCGGTCAACCGACCTACAACGCCGGCGACGTGGCGGATGCCCGGGCGCTTGCCCGTAATGTCATTGAGGCGTTCGCCGGCTTCGAATTTGTCGTGCTGCCGTCCGGCTCTTGCGGCGGGACGATCAAGGTCCACTACCCTGAAATGTTCGCTGACGATCCGCTCTGGCTCGACCGCGCTCGCGAGCTCGCCCAGCGAACGTTCGAACTTACCACCTTCCTCAACGACATCATGAAGGTTGGGTCCATCGCAGGCCGGCTCGAGACGAGCACCGCCTACCACGATTCCTGTTCCGGGTTGCGCGAGCTCGGCATCCGGGAACAACCGCGCGCGCTCCTGGCTGGCATCGACGGCCTCGAGTTGCGGGAAATGGACGAGGCCGAGGCCTGCTGCGGCTTCGGCGGGCTATTCTGCGTCAAATATCCCGAGATCTCAGAGAAGATGGTCGACGTCAAGGTCGACGCCATCGCGGCGACGGGAGCGGAGATGCTCGTCGGCGGCGACATCGGCTGCCTGATGAACATGGCCGGCCGGCTGCAGCGGCGGGGAGTGGACGTGCACGTGCGCCATGTGGCCGAGATCCTCGCCGGAACCTGCGCGGACGCGCCGCCGATCGGTGAGATTGAGACGCCGCAGGCCAAGACCAAGATCGCCTGACGACTTCGGCGTGGGCCTTCCGCGCCGGTCGTCGGTCAACAACCTGGCCGGCGGCGAAGCCGGCGGGAACCGCATCCGGAGGTGAACGCCGTGGACTCCACCGCCCACTCTTTCGTCGCCAACGCCCATCGCGCCCTTCACGACGCCAAGCTGCAGCAGTCGCTGGGCCGCTTCAAGGAAGGTTTCCCGGTCAAGCGGCGTGCTGCCGTCGACCGGATGCCGGAGTTCGACGCGCTCCGTCAGGCCGCGCGCGAGATCAAGGATCACGCGATCGCCAACCTCGACCTTTACCTCGAGCGCTTCGCCGAAAAGGCCACGGCCAACGGGACGCGGGTCCATTGGTGCACCGACGCCGAAGCCGCGCGAAAGAAGATCCTCGAGATCTGCCGTGACAGCGGCGCGCAGACGGTGGCCAAGGGCAAATCGATGATCGGCGAGGAGATCGGCATCAACGAGTTTCTCGAGGCCGAGGGCATCCGTCCGGTCGAAACCGACCTTGGCGAGTACATCATCCAGCTCCGCCATGAGCCGCCCAGTCACATCATTGCCCCGGCCGTGCATCTGTCCAAGGACCAGGTCGCCGACGCGTTCCGAAGCCACCACCGCGACTACCCGGAGGCACGGCCGCTGGAGGAACCGGAGGTGATGCTGGCGGAGGCCCGCGCGGTCCTGCGCCAGGAATTCTTCGCCGCCGAACTCGGCATCACCGGCGCCAATATGCTGGTCGCCGAGACCGGCTCGGTCGTGCTGGTAACGAACGAAGGCAACGGCGATCTCACCCAGACGCTGCCGCGGGTGCAGATCGTCATTGCCAGCCTCGAAAAGGTCGTCCCGACGCTGGAGGACGCAACGACCATCCTGCGCGTCCTCGCCCGTTCGGCGACGGGCCAGGATCTGTCCGTGTACACCACCTTCACCACCGGGCCGAGGCGCAGCGACGATCTCGATGGTCCGAGCGAGGTGCATGTGCTGCTTCTCGATAACGGCCGGACCGAGATGCTCGGCAACGAGTTCCGCGAGATGCTGCGCTGCATCCGCTGCGGCGCCTGCATCAACCATTGCCCGATCTACGCCGCGGTGGGTGGCCACGCCTACGGCTGGGTTTACTCCGGGCCGATGGGCGCGGTCCTGATCCCCAACCTGATCGGGATCGAGGAGGCCGGCAACCTGCCCAACGCCTCGACCCTGTGCGGCCGCTGCGAGGAGGTCTGCCCGATGCAGATCCCGCTGCCGCGGATGCTGCGCCAGCTCCGCAACCGCCAACACGAGGCCCGGAAGTCGCCCGCGGCGGTCCGCTACGGCCTGAGCGGCTGGGCGTTCCTCGCCCGCCGCCCGTCGTTGTACAAGCTGGCGATGGGACTCGGCGTCGGCGGCCTTGGACGCATGGGCCGGCTGAAGCGGAACGGCGGCCGGTTCCGCCGGTTACCGCTTGCCCAGGGATGGACCGGCGCGCGCGACCTGCCGGCGCCGGCCGGCAAGACCTTCCAGCAGATGTGGTCGGAGCGCGGAGGCCGTCGGCAATGAGCGACGCGCACGCGACCATTCTCGGCTCGATCCGCCGGGCGCTGGACCGCCGCGAGCCGGCGGATGTCGCCGCTGCCGCGGTTGCGGCCCGTCTTGCCAATCCCCAAGCCAACGTTGTGCCCGAGCGGGGCCGGAGCCAGGGTGCGGACGCGGTCGCCCGGTTCGTTGCCGAAGCCGAGCGGGTCAACGCGACCACCGAGCGGGTCGCCGCTCTCGCCGATGTGCCGGAGCGGGTGCGCGCCTATCTGCAGGCCGCCAACCTGCCGGCCGGGCTGAAGGTTGCGCCCGATCCGGATCTCGCCGGCATTCCCTGGAACCGCGAACCGCTGCTGCAGATCGCCACCGGCAAGGCCGATGACCACGACCCGGTTTCGCTGACCGGCAGCTTCGCCGGCGTCGCCGAAACCGGGACGCTGGTGCTGCTTTCCGGGCCCGCGAGCCCGACGACGCTGAACTTTCTCCCGGACTTTCATATCGCGCTGCTCTTCGTCGACCGGATCGTCGGCAGCTATGAGGACGCCTGGGCGCGGCTGCGGGCGCGCAACGGCGCCGGCGTCATGCCGCGGGTGATCAACTGGATCACCGGGCCCTCACGGACGGCCGACATCGAGCAGACCCTGCTTCTCGGCGCCCATGGGCCGCGGCGGCTGCACATTATCCTCGTCGATGAGGCGGTGGAGCCAGCGGAGCGGTCATGACCACGGGCGAGGACGATGCCGGGCGAGGATAGGAACGGCGACGGCGAGGCGCCCGACCGGGAGCTATGGCAGCGGGTAACCGAGGGGATCAGGCCGCTGAAGAAGCGGCGGCCGCCGCCTCCGGCCCTCGTCAGGACGCCGGTTCCAAGCCGGGAGTCAGCAGTCGAAGACACCGCCCGCAAGCCTGATCCCGTATCTCCTGTCCCGCTGCCGTCAGCGCCAATCCGGGTCCGTCCTGCCGCACCGCCGGAGCTGACGCCGGGCGTTGCCGCCGGCCTCGACAAGCGCACCCTGGCGAAGCTCCGCCGCGGGCTGATTGCGCCCGAACGCCGGATCGACCTGCACAACATGACCCAGAGCGAGGCCCACACCGCGTTGGACGGCTTTCTCGCCGGTGCCCAGGCGGCGGGCAAGCGCTGCGTGCTCGTCATCACCGGCAAGGGCTATCGCACGGAAGGCGCAGTCGGCGTGCTCCGGACCAACGTACCGCACTGGCTCAACCTGCCCGGGAACCGGGCGCGCATCCTCGCTTTCACCCACGCCGCGCCCGCCGATGGCGGCGACGGAGCGCTCTACGTCCTACTCCGCCGGCTGCGAGGTGAAAGCTGAAGGCTTACAAAATGAACCTGGTCAGATCGGCGTTCTTGGCCAGCTCGCCGACCCGGGTGCGGACGTCGGCGGCGGTGATCTCGATGCGCTCGCCGCCGCGCTCCGAGGCCGAGAAGCTGATCTCCTCGACCAGTTTCTCCATCACCGTTTGCAGCCGGCGGGCACCGATATTCTCTACGCCCTGATTGATCTCCGCGGCGAGCGTAGCGATTTCCTCAATCGCGTCGTCGGTGAAGCCGATGGTCACCTCTTCCGTCGCCATGAGCGCCTTGTACTGCTTGATCAGGCTGGCCTCCGGCTCGGTCAGGATGCGGACGAAGTCGTCGCGGGTCAGCGCCTTCAGCTCGACGCGGATGGGCAGACGGCCCTGCAGCTCCGGCAGCATGTCGGCCGGCTTGGCCACGTGGAACGCGCCGCTAGCGATAAACAGGATGTGATCGGTGCGGACGTTGCCGCGTTTGGTCGCGACGATGGTGCCCTCGATCAACGGCAGCAGGTCGCGCTGCACCCCCTCGCGGCTGACGTCGGCCCCGACCCGTTCGGAGCGCGCGGTAATCTTGTCGACCTCGTCGAGAAAGACTATGCCGTTGTTCTCGACCGCCTCGATCGCCTCCTTGACGATCCGGTCTTCGTCGAGAAGCTTGTCCGCCTCTTGGCTGACCAGCACGTCGTAGGAGTCCGCGACCGACATTTTCTTTGTCTTGGTCGGGGACCCGCCGAAGGCCTTGCTCAGCATCTCGTTAATATTCAGCATGCCCATCTGCGCCCCCGGCATGCCCGGGATGTCGAAGGTCGGCAGCTGCATTCCGCCGCTGTCGGTGACCTGGATCTCGACCTCCCGTTCCGCCAGCTCGCCGGCGCGCAGCATCCGGCGGAACCGGTCGCGGGTCTCGGGGCTGGCCTTGTCGCCGACCAGCGCCGTCACGACCCGGTCCTCGGCGGCAAGCTCGGCGCGCGCGATGACCTCCTTGCGCAGCCGCTCGCGGGTCATGTGCACCGCGATCTCGACGAGGTCGCGGATGATCTGCTCGACATCGCGACCGACATAACCGATCTCGGTGAACTTGGTCGCTTCGACCTTGAGGAACGGCGCCTGCGCCAGATTCGCCAGCCGTCTCGCGATCTCGGTCTTGCCGACGCCGGTCGGGCCGATCATGAGGATGTTTTTCGGCAGCACCTCCTGGCGCATGCCGTCGTCGAGCTGCTGGCGACGCCAGCGGTTGCGCAGCGCGATCGCGACCGCCCGCTTGGCGTCATTCTGGCCGACGATGTAGCGGTCCAGCTCGGAAACGATTTCGCGCGGGGTAAAGCTGGTCATAGGCTTTCAATAAGGATGTTGCGGTTGGTAAAGACGCAGATGTCGGCAGCGATCTCCAGCGACCGCTTGGCAATTGCGGCGGCGTCCATGTCGTCTCGGTCGATCATCGCGCGGGCCGCCGCCAGGGCGTAGTTGCCGCCGGAGCCGATGCCAATCAGCCCGTGTTCTGGTTCGAGCACGTCGCCGGTGCCGGTCAGCACCAGCGAGACCTGCACGTCGGTCACGGCCATCATCGCCTCGAGCCGACGCAGGTAGCGATCCGTCCGCCAGTCCTTGGCCAGTTCCACGCAGGCTCGGGTCAGTTGCCCCGGATACTGCTCCAGCTTGGCCTCCAGGCGCTCGAACAAGGTGAAAGCGTCGGCCGTGGCTCCGGCAAAACCGGCGAGCACCGCGCCGTCGCCGATCCGGCGGACCTTGCGCGCATTGGCTTTGATGATCGTGTTGCCGAGGCTGACCTGGCCGTCGCCGGCGATCACGACCTGCCCGTTCTTGCGAACGGCGAGGATGGTTGTGCCGTGCCACGAACGTTGATCATCGGGTTTCATGGGGAGCGGTTTCCGGATGGAGATCGACGCCTCCGGCGCCGGTGTGGAATGCTTCGACCATGTAGGCGGGAAGGCGGAGCGGGTCAAGTTGCGCCACCGCGTCGCGGTCGCGGCCATACCCGCGATGAGCGGCGGTGCGCGCGCTGCACAATGCTGCTAAAACCGCCTCGAAGACGGCAACGGAGAGCCCATGCGCACGGCAACCATCGAGCGGGCGACGAGCGAGACGCAGGTGTCGGTGACGGTCGAACTGGACGGCGCCGGCCGCTACGACATTGCCACCGGCATCGGCTTTCTCGACCACATGCTGGCCCAGCTCGCCCGCCACAGCCTTCTCGATCTGACGGTCAAGGCCGAGGGCGATCTGCATATCGACAGTCACCATACCACCGAGGATGTCGGCATCGTCATCGGCCAGGCGGTGGCGCAGGCGCTGGGCGAGCGCCGGGGTATCCGGCGCTACGGGCAGGCCCTGTCGGCGATGGACGAAACCCTGACGCGGGTGGTGATCGACGCCTCCAACCGGCCGTACCTGATCTGGAAAGTTGACTTCAGGCAGGTGAAGCTCGGTGCGCTCGATACCGAGATGGTCAAGGAGTGGTTCCAGGCTTTCGCCCAGAACGCCGGTTTGACGTTGCACGTCGAAACGCTGTATGGCGAAAACAGCCATCATATCTGCGAATCCTGCTTCAAGGGATTGGCGCGCGCCTTGCGCGAGGCGGTGGAGATCGATCCGCGCAAGGCCGATGCCGTGCCCTCCACCAAGGGCGTTCTCGGCGGCTCGCTGTGAGCAGCCGGTATAGGGAAGATTCAGCAGGGCGATGAAGGTCTTTACGGTCCACACGCGCCGCCACGGCCTCGATCCCGACCGCGACATCGTCGTCGTCAAGGAAGGCTTCTGCTGGCCGGCCTTCTTCTTCTCCCTGGTGTGGGCGATCTGGTGCCGGCTTTGGCTCGTCGCCCTCGCCATTTTCATTGTCGAGACGCTCGTCAACGTGATCATGGCCTGGCTGAACGCCAGCGTTACCGCCCAGACGGTCATTTCGCTTGGTCTCGCTCTCATTATCGGGGTCATCGGCAACGACCTGAGGCGTTGGAGCCTCGATCGCCGCGGCTTCGTCCAGAGCGATATCGTCGCCGCTTCCGACGGCGATGCGGCCGAGCATCGGTTCTTCGAGCGCCACCCGCAGCTCACCGCGGATTACGCGCCGTGACCGTGGCGATCGTCGACTATGGCTCGGGTAATCTGCGCTCCGCCGCCAAGGCTTTCGAGCGGGCGTCGCGCGAGGGGGGTCTCGCAGCCGAAATTCGCGTGACCGCCGACCCGGCCGACGTTGACCAGGCCGGCCACATTGTCCTGCCGGGGGTCGGCGCTTTCGCTGACTGTCGTCGCGGGCTCGACGCGCTGCCCGGCATGGTCGACGCGCTGCGGCGCAACGTGATCGAACGTGGCCGTCCCTTCCTGGGCATCTGCGTCGGTATGCAGCTCCTCGCCGATATTGGCCGCGAGCATGGGGATCATCCCGGGCTCGGCTGGATTCATGGTGAGGTCGCCGAGCTTGAGCCGGCGGACGCAGCGCTGAAGATTCCGCACATGGGTTGGAACGAGCTCGACCTGGTGCGTCCCGCGCATCCGCTTTTCAGCGGCATCGGGTCGGGAGCCCATGCCTACTTCGTCCACAGCTTCGGCTTTGTCTGCGCCGATCCCGGTCATGTCCTCGCCACCGTCGACTATGGCGGCCCCGTCACCGCGGTCATCGGCCGCGACAACCTGGTCGGCACCCAGTTCCACCCGGAGAAAAGCCAGGCGGTGGGGCTGCGGCTGATCGGCAACTTCCTCGCGTGGCGGCCATGATCTTCTATCCCGCCATCGACCTGAAGGACGGCGCCTGCGTCCGCCTGCTGCGCGGCGAAATGGCGACGGCGACCGTGTTCAGTGCCGATCCGGCGGCGCAGGCGTGCGCATTCGCCGCGGCCGGCTGTCAATGGATCCACGTGGTCGATCTCAACGGCGCCTTCGCCGGGAGGCCGGTCAATGCCGCAGCGGCGGCCGCGATTGTCGCGGCGGTGGATATCCCCGTGCAGCTCGGCGGCGGCATCCGCGACATGGCGACCGTCGCCCAATGGCTGGAGAACGGGGTAAGCCGGGTGGTGCTCGGGACAGCGGCAGTGCGCACGCCGGCGCTGGTCCGCGACGCCTGTCGCGCCTTTCCCGGACGCATCGCTGTGGGGATTGACGCCCGCGACGGCGAGGCCGCGGTCGAGGGCTGGTCGGAGGCCGGCGGGATCTCCGCGCTCGATCTCGCCCGCCGTTTCGAAGACGCCGGCGTTGCGGCGATCATCTACACCGACATTGCCCGCGACGGCGTGCTGGCGGGTCCGAACATCGAGGCGACCCTGGCGTTGGCACGGGCGGTTTCTCCGGCGGTGATTGCGTCGGGCGGAATTGCCTCGATAGACGACCTGCGTGCGCTCAATTCGGCGGCACCGGCGGGCGAAATCGCCGGCGTGATCTGCGGACGGGCGCTGTACGATGGCCGCATCGACCCGGCCGCGGCAGTGGCATTGCTTGCCACCAACACCAACACCGGCACCGGCGCGGCGCGGGCTGGTGCAGCGGGAGCGCGTGGCGATGCTTAAGGTCCGGATCATTCCCTGCCTTGACGTCGAAGGCGGTCGCGTCGTCAAGGGCGTGC
Source organism: Rhodospirillales bacterium (assembly GCA_038250645.1). GTDB lineage: Bacteria > Pseudomonadota > Alphaproteobacteria > Rhodospirillales > Defluviicoccaceae > JAEULH01. The sequence goes on along the minus strand of JBBSCD010000019.1, from coordinate 12,166 downwards.
GCTTCGTCGACCTGATCGACGCCGGGGACCCGGTGGAACAGGCCCGGCTCTATGACGCCGCCGGCGCCGATGAGCTTTGCTTTCTAGACATCACCGCCAGCCACGAAAATCGCGACACCATCCTCGACGTCGTCCGGCGGACGGCGGAGCAGTGTTTCATGCCGCTCACGGTGGGCGGCGGCGTGCGCACGATCGAGGACATCCGTCGGCTCCTTCTCGCCGGCGCCGACAAGGTCTCGATCAATACCGCAGCGGTGAAGATGCCGGAATTCGTCGCTGAAGCGGCGGAAAAGTTCGGCAGCCAGTGCATCGTCGTCTCGGTCGACGCGAAAACAGTGGGGCCGGATCGGTTCGAAATTTTCACTCACGGCGGTCGCGCCCCGACCGGGATCGACGCGGTCGTCTGGGCAAGGCGGATGGTCGGCTACGGTGCGGGCGAACTGCTCGTTACCTCAATGGATCGCGACGGGACCAAGGTCGGCTTCGACATTCCGCTGACCCGCACGATCGCCGATGCGGTTCGCGTTCCGGTGATCGCATCGGGCGGTGTCGGTTCGCTCGACCATCTCGTCGAAGGCGTACGCGACGCCCATGCTTCGGCCGTACTTGCCGCCTCGATCTTCCACTTCGGCACGTTCACGATCGCCGACGCGAAGGCCCATCTCAGCCGCGCCGGGATCCCCGTGCGCACGGACGCCGGATCCGCTGTCGATGTCGGCTGAAGTCGATGCCCGTATTCTCGAAGCGCTTTTCGCGGTCATCGAAGAGCGCCGCGGCGGCGACGCACAGACCTCCTACACCGCGCGTCTGCTTGGCGAAGGCCGCGGCAAGATCGCCCGCAAGTTTGGGGAGGAAGCTATCGAGGTGGTGGTGGCGGCGCTGAACGAACCCGGACGCATCGCCGCCGAAAGCGCCGATCTTCTCTATCATCTGCTCGTTCTCTGGGCCGATGCGGGGCTAAGGCCGGCCGAAGTGTGGGCCGAGCTCGCGCGCCGACAGGGCATTTCGGGGCTTGCCGAGAAGGCGGCGCGGAAGCGCAGCGGACGGCCGGACTGAGGGAGCAGACGATGGCTACAGGGATTTACGACAACGACAATATCTTCGCCCGGATTCTCCGTGGCGAGATCCCGTGCAAGAAGGTCTACGAAAACGACTTCGCCCTGGCGTTCCACGACATCCAGCCGCAAACGCCGGTTCATGTCCTGGTCGTTCCGAAGGGCCGGTACGTCTCGCTTGACGATTTCGCGACGGCCGCGCCGGCTGACGAGGTTGGCGGCTTCTTCATCGCAGTGGCCGAGACGGCGCGCGCGCTCGGAGTCGTCGACAGCGGCTATCGCATCCTTTCGAATATGGGCCGTGACGCCAATCAGGAAGTCGCCCATTTTCACGTGCACATCTTCGCCGGCCGGCCGCTCGGACCCATGATCAAGCGAAGCGTCTGAGGCGCGAGCGGCGGCGAAGCGCTCCGCTTCATGAGGTTCCATCTGCGGTCCAGCTGGAAGGATCGTTCGCTGCTACTGGGGCAAGCATGGCTGCGATGAGCCGAACGGGGCGGGCACACGAGAACCTCGCGCTGGTTCCGGTCATCCATATCATCGGCTGGTTCGTGACCGCGCTGGGCGCGGTCATGATCGTCCCGGCTCTGGTGGACGGCGCCTACGGCAATCCCGACTGGAAGGTGTTCTCGGTTTCAGCCGGCGTTACCGTTTTCGCCGGGGTCTCCCTGCTGTTGACGACGAGTGGCGCGCGCCTGAACCTCAGCATTCGCCAGGGCTTTATCCTCACAACCGGAGTCTGGCTGTGCGCATCGGTCGCCGGCTCCCTGCCGTTGATGTTTTCAGGGCTGGGGATGAACTTCACCGATGCCTTCTTCGAGACCATGTCCGGCCTGACCACCACCGGCTCGACGGTACTGGCCGGGCTGGACACGGCGCCACCCGGCATTCTGTTGTGGCGAGGCCTGCTTCAGTGGATTGGCGGCATCGGCTTCATTGTCGTCGGCCTCGCCATGCTGCCCTTCCTGCAGATCGGCGGCATGCAGCTCTTTCGGCTCGAGTCCTCCGAGCGCTCGGACAAGGCTGTGCCCCAGGCCGGCCGTTTCGCAGCCATGCTGCTTCTGGTCTATGTCGGCATGACCATCGTCTGCATGGGCTTTCTGCACTTCGCCGGGATGACCTGGCTCGAGGCCGCGGTCCACGCGATGACGACCCTGTCGACCGGGGGCTATTCCACCTCCGACAACTCGGTGGGGTACTTCCGCAGCCCCGCGATCGAGTGGATCATTTCGCTGTTCATGCTGCTCGGCAGCCTGCCGTTTCTGCTCTACGTCCGTATGGCGCAGCGCCGCGGCCGCTTCTTCCTGCTCCGTGACGAGCAGGTGCGGAGCTACCTCCGCTTCGTTGTTGCGGTCGCGCTCGGCCTCACGATTTGGCTGTGGCTTATGCGCGATCTGGACGCCAACGACGCACTCCGCCTCTCCGTCTTCAATACGATTTCGATTATCACGACGACGGGCTATGCTGCCAATGACTACACCGTGTGGGGCGATTTCGCCCAGGTGCTGTTCTTTCTCCTTACCTTCGTCGGCGGTTGCACCGGCTCGACTGCCGGCGGCATCAAGGCGTTCCGCTTCGATATCCTCGGCCTGGCGCTGAAGGTTTACATCCAGCGCCTGATCTTCCCGCATGGCGCGTTCGCGTCCACCTACAACGGCCGGACCGTCGCCGGTGACGTCGTCGCCGGCGTATTGCTGTTCATGGGCCTGTATCTGATCACCACCGCAGTGTTGAGCATTCTGCTGGCCATGACCGGACTTGACCTGATCACCTGCGTCAGCGGCGCCGCGACCGCGCTCGGCAACGTCGGACCCGGCCTCGGTCCCATCATCGGCCCGGCGGGCAACTTCTCGTCTTTGCCCGACTCGGCGAAATGGCTTCTCTCGGGCGCCATGCTCCTCGGCCGTCTCGAGTTCTTCACGGTGCTGGCGCTGTTTTCACCGCGCTTCTGGCGACATTGAGCAAGGACTCAGCGTTTCCTGGCCAGCCGATCCAGGAGCGCAATCTATGAGAGCATCTGCTGCAAGGCCGAGCCGACGCCGATCAGGGTCAACACGGCCGATGCGAAGCAGAGCAGCAGGCCGAGCCGGCTAAGATCCGGTAGAGACCGATCCTCAGCGCCGGAGGTTTGTTCGCGGCTAACGCTGCCGGTCGCGGCACCAGCTAGCAGCGTTGTTTCGGCCCATGTTCCGAACGCCCGTGCCATTGTCGTGTCCTCCGTCGCTGCCACTGCTGCCAAGATCTTGACAATGGCTTAACGGAATGCGTGTGGCAGTGACGGATATCACCCTCTTTGGTAGTGCAGTGCTGCCGAGACCGGAGGCCGTGTCTTCGCCCGGGTTAGTTGTCGCCGATGGCCTCGCCGGCCATCGCCGGCGTTTCCGAGGGCTCATCGCCGTTAAAGGCGATGTCAAGCGGCGTCCCAGTAGCATGCGCGTAGAGAATGAGATCGTTCAGTAGCTCGGCTTCCAGGTCGGCACGCCGTTTGTTGCGACGGATTGCAACAAGGCGGGTCAGCGCCGGGACGTTGTAGCCGTCACCTTTTATCTGGGCCTTGAGATCCTTGAGGTCGTCCTTGAGCGCGTCGATGTCGTCGAGGAGCCTCTCCATCCGCTCGGCGTATGAAATCAGCTTCTCGCCTGCTGCGGTGTTGATGCCGATGCTCACGCAAATCTCCTTATGGTTTAGGACAACCGCTGGCCCGCGTCGGCCGGGCAACGCAAGCGGTCATCATCTGATGGATTAATGTCTCGCTTGCATGGCGCCACCCGGCCCAAGCAGCGCAGGCTCGGCACCATGTCATCCCGCCTCGGCTGGTGCAATGCTCGCCGTGCATCGTTAAGCTCGCTTCGCTGCGGCCGACGCGCCGTCGGCCCCAGCGCAGGAGTGTTTCGACATGCCGCTCGATATTGTCATCGTCTACGGCTCTGTTCGAGGCGCTCGACAGGGCATCAAGCTCGCCCGTTTTCTTGTTCATCAGGTCGAAGCCCGCGGCCACGCCGCCCACCTGCTCGATCCGCTCGAGCTCCGACTGCCGCTGCTCGATCGCATGTACAAGGAGTATCCGGATGGCGACGCGCCGGCGCCCCTGGAAGAGATAGCGGCGCGTCTTCGCCGGGCAGATGGCTTTATTATCGTCAGCGGCGAGTACAACCACGGCATCCCTGCGGCGCTGAAGAACCTGCTCGACCATTTCCTCGAGGAGTGGTTTTGGAGGCCTTCGGCCATCGCCTGTTATTCGGCCGGCATGTTCGGCGGCGTGCGCGCGGCCATGCAGCTCCGGGCGACGCTGGCCGAGCTTGGCATGCCGTCCATCCCATCGCTTTACCCGGTGCCGAAGGTCAGCACGCAATTCGACGAAGAGGGCGCAGCTCTCGACAAAGCCCACGAGCGCCGGGTCGGCCGCTTTCTGGACGAGCTCGTATGGTATGCAAACGCGCTGCGGGCGGCCCGCACCGGTGGCGTGCCCTATTGATTGCGGAACAAGACGAGCCGTCGGCGCGTCGTGGCATGGGCGCCGAGCTATCGTGCCGAACGCTCTTGCAGCGCCGCGGATCGGAACAGATATCGAACAAGGCAAGGACGTCGGTCGGATTCATACAGCCATGGCATTAAAGGACAAGCTCGAGATCCTCGCCGATGCGGCGAAATACGATGCCTCATGTGCGTCGAGCGGCGCGCAGAGGCGCTCGACGGCTGGAACCAAGGGCATCGGTTCAACCCGCAGCACGGGCATCTGCCATAGCTATGCTCCCGACGGGCGTTGCATCTCGCTGCTTAAGCTCCTGCTGACCAATTTCTGTACCTACGACTGCCTCTACTGCGTCAACCGGCGATCGAGCAATGTCCGCCGGGCACGGTTCAGCGTCGACGAGGTCGTCGATCTCACGCTCGCCTTCTACAGGCGGAACTACATCGAGGGGCTGTTTCTGAGTTCCGGTATCATCCGCGACCCCGATTACACCATGGAGCAGCTCGCCGCCGTCGCCCGCAAGCTGCGGCTCGACCATGGTTTCAGAGGCTACATTCATCTGAAGGCGGTGCCCGACGCCTCCGCCGAGGCCATCGCCGCCGCCGGACTGCATGCCGACCGGCTAAGCGTGAATATCGAGCTGCCGACCGAAGCGGGCCTAAGCGCCCTTGCGCCGGAGAAGGACGGGCGCGCGATCCGGGCGCAGATGGGTGACCTGCGGCAGCGGATCGATGAGGCCAAGGCCGAGCGCAATGCTCCCCGCTTTGCGCCCGCCGGGCAGAGCACGCAGATGATTGTCGGCGCCGACGCGGCCAACGACAGCGCAATATTGCAGACCAGCGCCCGGCTCTATGCGTCCTACGGGCTGCGGCGGGTGTACTACTCGGCGTTCAGCCCGATTCCCGATGCGCATGCCCGATTACCGCTGCAGGCGGTGCCGCTGGTGCGTGAGCACCGTCTTTACCAGGCCGATTGGCTGCTGCGCTTCTATGGCTTCGAACTGGAAGAGATCGTCGGCTCATGCGCCGCCGGCATGCTCGACCTCGCCATGGATCCCAAGCTCGCCTGGGCGCTGGTCCATCGCGATCGTTTCCCCGTCGATGTCAATCGCGCCGAGCGCGAGAGTCTGCTGCGCGTACCCGGTCTCGGCGCACGCACGGTCGCGCGGATCCTCGCTACTCGTCGTCACAGGGCCGTTCGTCTTGACGATCTGGTACGTCTGCGTGTCGCCCTGCGCAAGGTCATGCCGTTCATCGTCACGGCAGACTATCGCCCGCGGATCGACGACCTCGACGCAGAAGGGCTTCGTGCCCGCCTTGCGCCACCGCCGCGCCAACTCGAGCTGTTCGCATTATGATCGAGGCGTCCCTTGCCGGGGAGGCCGACTTTGTCGGCTGGCGATCTCAGGCGCGACGGCTGATCGCTGCCGGTCATCCACCCGACGAGGTTACATTTCGGATCGGCGTCGCCGCCGCCGACCTGTTCGCCGAGAACACTGCGGACGGGCCGGGGTCCGAAACCAATGCAGCGAACGCTGAGCTCCGCGTCCCGCGGCGGTTTGTAGATCTCGCCCGCGATGTTGTCTGCCATCGCGATGCCGACCGCTTTACCTTGCTCTACGCAATGTTGTGGCGGATCGCCGGTGGCGAGCGTCACCTGCTCGAGATCGCCGCCGACTTACAGGTGCGCCGCGCTGAGGCGATGGCTCAGGCCGTTCGCCGCGACATTCACAAGATGAAGGCCTTTGTCCGCTTCCGTGACGTGAAGGGAGAGGATGACGCCGCCTTCTATATCGCCTGGTTCGAACCGGACCATCATATCCTGACCGCGACGGCGCCATTCTTCGCTGACCGCTTCGCCGGAATGTTGTGGTCGATCCTGACCCCGGAGGCGAGCGCGCACTGGGATCTGACGACGCTGTCGTACGGTCCAGGCGCTCGAAAAGCCGACGTGCCAAGCGATGATGCGCTAGAGGACTACTGGCGAACCTACTATGCCAGCATTTTCAATCCGGCGCGGCTGAATACGGCGGCCATGAAGGCGCAAATGCCGGTGAAATACTGGAGAAATCTGCCCGAGGCCACGCTGATCCGGCCGCTGACGGAGGAGGCCGGCCGGCGCACGGCCGGCATGATGGACGCGCCGCCCAGCGAGCCGCCGCGGCGCGCCGCTCGCTTTGGATCGGTGCGGCCGCGAACCGAGGCGGGGAGGGAGAAGGAAATCATGCCGCTCGCAGGGCTCGAGCAGCTCAGGCAGGAGGCCGCGAGTTGCCGGCGCTGTCCACTATGGGAGCCGGCCACGCGAGTCGTGTTCGGCGAGGGACCGGCCGACGCGCCGCTCATGCTGGTCGGCGAGCAGCCGGGCGATAAGGAGGACGTCGCCGGGCGGCCGTTCGTCGGCCCCGCCGGCGCCGTTCTCGACCGGGCGCTCAACGACGCCGGAATCGAGCGGGAGACGGTCTATGTCAGCAATGCCGTAAAACACTTCAAGTACGTGATCCGCGGTACGCGTCGGCTCCATCAAAAGCCCAGCATCTTCGAAATCGACACCTGCCGCCACTGGCTTGATGCCGAGATCGAGGCTCTGGCGCCGCAGGTCATTGTCGCTATGGGCGCGACCGCCGGTCGCGGGGTGTTTTCGCGCGAGGTGAAGATCGGCCGCGAGCGCGGCCGCATCATCGAGCTTCGACAGGGGCAGACGGCGCTGATCACGGTGCATCCTTCTTACCTGCTGCGCTTGCCCGACGAGGAGACCAGGGCGCGCGAGTACGACCGCTTCGTCGCGGACTTGGCGCTCGCCCGCGATGCGCTCGCCGCGTAATTCAGATCGGAGTCCGCCTGCGTTGGTCGCTGCGAAGGAAGTTTCAGTCGGCTCTCAGCGGGTCGTGGCCCCAGTTCATCAGCGAATAGCGCCAGCAGGTGTCGGCCATTACGGGGGTAGCCCACCGAGCGGCTCTCCTCGCTCTCGAGCCAGCCCTCCAATTCCTTCGGCGCCATGCTGACGCAGCGACGGAACTCCGCGCGCAGTTCCGTCCTTTCGCCGTCGTCCCTCATGAACCGCTCTTGTCGTCGTCGATCGCGGACTTCAGCTCGCCCTTGTCCATCTTCGAGCGGCCAGAGATGTCACGGCTCTTCGCTTCGTCGTAGAGCTCATTCTTGGTCGGCTCATCACGGTCAGGCGCCTGGTCGACGCCCTCCGCCTCGTTCTGCTCGTCCGTCCACTGCTTCAGGGATGTGTCTTCCTTGTTACCACCCGCATAGCCGCCGCCGCGCTTCTTGTATTCCTGCACCGCCATCTGCGCCTTGCGCGCCGACCATTGTCCGGGATCGCCGCCCTTGTCGCCGGCGGTAATCTCTTGCTTGACCTGCTCCCAAAGCTTCGGATCGGACTTCTCTGCCGTCTTGCTCATGTTTGTGCCTCCGCTGCTCCAGACCAACTCCCATATCTCACCAATGTAAGTGCATCGGCCTAAGTTTATCTGAGAAAGCTGTTTGAAGAGAACGAGTTGCCACAGCCCGAAGCGGGGTTCATGCCGACATAGTGAATCTGTGAACAATTTGAATTTGAAGCCTTCGATGGCCGCCGGGGACAGGCGGCGTCCGATCGACCAGATCGCCGGTGATTTGTCAGGGTTGGGCCGGACAGATCGTGTGCAAGCTACAGCCGCAGATCATCACGACGTTGCGCGTGCCGCGGACGCCCGCTTATAGTTCGCGCGATATGACCGAAGGCGATCACCCGTTCTCGTACCGTCATCGCCACCTGCTTGGCATCGAGGGCCTGTCGCCGCCGGAAATTACCGTTCTCCTCGACCGGTCCGAGCGCTATGTCGAGCAGAATCGCCAAGCCGACAAGAAGAAGTCGCTGCTGCGCGGGCGGACCATCATCAACCTGTTCTTTGAGGCGTCGACGCGCACGCGCACGTCCTTCGAGCTGGCCGGCAAGCGCCTTGGCGGCGACGTCATCAATATGTCGGTCTCGACCAGTTCCGTGCGCAAGGGCGAGACCCTGATCGACACCGCGACGGTGCTGAACGCCATGCACCCCGACGTTCTCGTCGTCCGCCATCCCGAGTCCGGAGCCGTCAAGCTGTTGTCGGAAAAGGTCAACTGCGCCGTCATCAACGGCGGCGACGGCAGTCACGAACACCCGACCCAGGCTTTGCTGGATGCGCTGACCATCCGCCGGCGCAAGGGTCGCCTCGACGGGCTGAGGGTCGCGATCTGTGGCGACATCCTCCACTCGCGCGTCGCCCGGTCGAACATCCACCTGCTCAACACGATGGGCGCCAGTGTCCGCGTCGTCGCCCCGCGCACCCTGCTGCCGGACGAGGTGGAGCGCCTCGGCGTCGAGGTGTTTCATGACATGGCCGCCGGTCTGGAGGGTTGCGACATCGTCATGATGCTGCGCCTGCAGGTAGAACGGATGCAGTCGAACTTTTTTCCATCGATCCGCGAGTATTTTCACTTTTTCGGCCTGAACTACGACAAGCTGGAGCGGGCCCATCCTGACGCGCTGATCATGCATCCCGGCCCGATGAACCGGGGGGTCGAGATCGATTCCCTCGTTGCCGACGATTACGGCCGCAGCGTCATTCGCGAGCAGGTGGAGATGGGGGTGGCGGTGCGCATGGCCTGCCTTGAATTGCTCAGCGCCAACCTAACCGAGCACGCGGGGGCGAATCTGTGAGCGCGGCGCCGGCGACCCGGACCCTGTGGCCGAAGCTCTCCGAGGCCCCGGCGCGGGCGGCCTATGTGAACGCGAGATTGCTGGATCCGGCAAGCGGGCTCGACGCGTCCGGCGGCCTGCTGTGCGAGGGCGAGTTGATTGCCGCGGTCGGCCCGAACCTCTTTGCGCAAGGGGTGCCCGAAGGCGCCGAAGTGACCGACTGCGACGGCCACTGCCTCTGTCCCGGGCTGGTCGACATCCGCGTCCAGTTGCGCGAGCCGGGCGAGGAGCATAAGGGCACGCTCGCTTCGGGCGGGCGGGCGGCGACCGCCGGCGGGATCACCTCGATGGTCTGCCTTCCAAACACACAGCCGGTGATCGACGACATGTCGGTGGTCGAGTTCGTCGCCCGGCGCGCGCGGTTGCTCGGCCTCGCCAAGGTGTATCCCTATGCCGCGGTGACGAAGGGCCTCAAAGGCCGCGAGCTGGCGGTAATGGGCATGCTCGCCGAGGCCGGCGCGGTCGCTTTCACCGACGGCGTGCGCGCCGTCGCCGACGCCCGGGTCATGCGCCGGGCGCTGCAATATGCCGCGACCTTCTCGCTGATGATCGTCCAGCATCCGGAAGAGCCGAGCCTCGCCGCCGGCGGCGACATGAACGCCGGCGAAATGGCGACCCGCCTCGGCCTCGCCGGCGTTCCCCGCGAAGCCGAGATCATCATGGTCGAACGCGACCTGCGTCTGGCCGAACTGACCGGCGGTCGGCTGCACTTCGCGCACTTGTCGACGGCTTCATCCGTCGACGCGGTGCGCCGGGCCAAGGCCCGCGGCCTGCCGGTGACCTGCGATACCGCGCCGCCTTATTTTGCGCTCAACGAGAACGCGATCGGCGACTACCGCACCTTCGCCAAGCTGTCGCCGCCGTTACGTGCGGAGGAGGATCGCCTCGCGGTCATCGCCGGGCTGCTGGACGGCACCATCGACGCCATCGCGTCCGACCATGCGCCGGAAGACGAGGACGCCAAGCGGCTGCCCTTCGCTCAGGCCAGCTTCGGCGGCATCGGCCTGGAGACGCTGCTCGCCGTTTCGCTCGAGCTCTACCACAACGGCCATCTGCCGCTGCTCGACATTCTTCGCCCGCTGACCTGCGGGCCCGCCGGCCTGCTCGATCTGCCTGCCGGCCGCCTGGCGCCGGGCGGTCGCGCCGATCTGACCCTATTCGATCCCGAGCGGGCGTGGGTGGTTCGCGAGAACGAGCTGTACAGCAAGTCCAAGAACACGCCGTTCGACTACAAGCCGCTGCAGGGCCGCGTCCTGCTCACGGTCATCGACGGCCGGCGCGTCTTCTCGCTGGGCGGCTGATCATGCTCGTCTATTTCGCCATCGCCGCGGCGGTCGGCTATCTCTTCGGCTCGATCCCCTTCGGGCTGCTGCTGACCCGCGCCGCCGGACTCGGGGATGTGCGGAAGATCGGCTCGGGCAATATCGGCACGACCAACGTCCTGCGCACCGGCCACAAGGGCCTTGCGGCGGCGACCCTGCTGCTCGACGCCGGCAAGGGCGCGGTCGCGGTGCTGATCTTCGATCGCTGGGGCCTCGACTTCGCCGTCGTCGCCGGCCTCGCGGCCGTTCTCGGCCACAGCTTCCCCGTCTGGCTCGGCTTTCGCGGCGGCAAGGGCGTTGCCACCGGGCTGGGCGTGCTCCTCGCCCTGGCCTGGCCGGTGGGCCTCGCCGCCTGCGCTGTCTGGCTGATCACGGCGTTCGCCACCCGCTACTCGTCGCTGGCCGCGCTCATCGCCTTCGCGGCCTCGCCGCTCCTGGCCCTGATCCTCGTCCCCGCTCCCGACCGGCTGCTGGTGGCCTTGGCCGCCATCACCCTGGCGGCGCTGATTTTCGCCCGCCATGCCGGCAACGTCCGCCGTTTGCTCAGCGGCGAGGAGTCGAAGATCGGCGCGAAGGCGGCTCACCGTCCGGGCTAGCGACCTGTTGGGCAACGCGGCGGTTTTTGTTGCTTGTCCCGCCCGTCTACGGTACGGCCGGCTACTTCTTGCGGAAGGCGTCGAAGGCGATGACCCGGGCCGCCGCGTCTGCCTCCGCCGTCGGCTGCTCCGGGCTCGCGGGAGGGCTGGCCGGAGCTGGATCGGGTTCGGCCGGCGCGTCCGCCGGCGCGCTGAACTGCAGGCCGAAATTCACCGACGGGTCGCCGAAGGCTGTGATGGCCGAAAAGGGGATACGCAACGGCGTCAGCCTCCCGCCGAAGCGCAACGAGACGCTGAACGCCTCGGCGCCGACCTCCAGATCCCAGAACTGATGCTGCAGGACGATGGTCATCTCACCGGGATAGCGGGCGCGAAGGTGGTCGGCGATGTGAACGGCGTCGTCGGTGGTGCGAAACGAGATGTAGAAGTGATGCTCGCCGGCTAGTCCGTGGTCGGCGGCGTACGCCAAGGTCCGGCGGACGACACCGCGCAGGGCGTCTTCGACCCATACGGCATAAGGAAAGTCTTCGGCGTGATGATCTGTCATGGCATAGTCATCGTGGCGGACCCGAAACTCCACCGCAACCCCGCCCGAGGGTAAGTGGGAGGCTTCTGGTGCCAGGCGCCTCCCGAACCCCGCTCAAGCCTTATGCGGCGAGAGCATATGCCTCATTATCGTTGGCATCTGTAAAAGTAGCCCGATAACGGCGGTACCATGCCGGGCGAAAACTCCACCTTTACTACGCACGTCGATCCTGTTTCGCCCCCGCAGCCGGCGTTTCATATCGAAACGCCGGAATTGGTGGAGGCGCCGGGCACTGCCCCCGGGTCCGCAACGCCTATTTCGCAAAGCGTTTATCGCCATAGTCGCTCTCGCGACACCTCTAATATAGCCGTTCACGGCCGACCGGCGCAAGCCGCGCGGGGTGTCCACCAGGGCTCTGAACTCATATGACAGGTGACAGGGTGGCGAATTTCTGAATCGATGTGGCT
>JBBSCD010000018.1:0-33085 GCA_038250645.1 Rhodospirillales bacterium | reverse complement strand
GCCGCGGCATCGCCACCCGGTATCTCGACAGCTACCTGCGCTGGTTCCATCTCATCGTCCTTCATCCCGACCCGACCCCGCGATACTGCCTCGCCGCCGCCATCGGCAGCATCAACGTCAATACGAATTGCAAATAGAGCCAATAACTTCGCTGACCACTGATTCAGCAACTCGGGATGCGGCAACAGCTGAACCGATTGCGCCGACGGAGCCGGTACGATCTCGTGTGACTGGCGAAGCGTGAGGTCAGCGCGGAGCTCATCGCGGGCCGCCGTCGCAATGCCGATGCGGCGGTTGAGGTCCGCGATCGTCACAATGAGGCCCGCCGCCGTCTTCTTCTCAGCCTTGGAGAGCGCTCCAATTAAGGCGGCCTGACGCAGGGGCTCCAGTTTCCGAACGGCGGCTGCCAGATCATCGCTCAGCTTGCGCTCAATGCCGTCGTAGGAAGCAATATGTTGCAACGTATCGCGTGGGCATTGGAAACCGGTCTCTTCAGGCTTGGGAGCGCCTCCGCCCGATTCGTCTATACCAATTCCAACGGACGGAACAAGCGCCAGACGCGCGATCGTAAAAGCAGCCGCGGCTGCCGCCGTGGCGATCTCCGGGCTGCGGTCGACCATCCCGGCATTGAATGCTTTCAACACGCCGTCGTCGTAGAAGCTCAGTTCGGCCTTGCTTGTCTTGCGCCAGCTCGACAGGCGCGTCGGATCGATGACGAAGGCCTCGCCTGGACCGTACCGTCGGGCGATCTCGACGCCAATCTGGAACCGCGGAACGTGCGTCGCCGGTTCGCAATCGACGAGCTCGCGGGTAACGACGATGTCGTACGTGAGCGCGGGCAGCTGGTAGCTGATGCCCTGCATGACGGGTGGAGACTGCGGACCGACACCAGTAACTTCCAGGCTTGTCCCGCATCCACACAAGACAAGCACCGCCGCCGCCAGAACCCGCATGTCGCCCCCATATCCGGCCGGCCCAAGCGCAGCTTAGTATTATTAGTCGAACCTTATATTAATTATCATAATCGTCGCTGCTTAGCACACTTGGGTCAAGCAAAATTGTTGAAGCTGCCGATCAGTTCATGACTGCGCCACCGGGACCGTAAAGGGGGCGCGCGTCCTGCTCGCGATCGAGCACCCCAACTACAGCCACATGGCGGCGCTTTCGGAGGAGGCGCTGCGGTCGCTGAGCGAAGACTTCAGCTAGCTGCCCCGAGCGCATGAGATCGGCGCATCGTCAGGCCGGCAGCCGGAGCCGACTCGGTAGCAACTCGCCATGCTCTTCGAGCACCGGATAGGCGGCGGTGACGATATGCGCGTTGATGCGCCGCAGATCCCGAAGTACGTCGAGCTGCAGTGCTCCGGTTTCGATGATCTCTACGCGGCCCGTCCGGATGCGTGCGAAATGCGCTTCGGCAGCCAGCGCCTCGAGGTCGCGGAAAACCTCCTTTTCGCCAATGAGGCGCCTTGCCGCTTGAATATCGTGGGTGATGAACACGGCCGCGGCGGCACGAACGTTGGCCATCAACCTCTCGATCATTTCGCGGATCTCGGCCGCGGCATCATCGTAAAAGGTGAAGCCACGTTTCAGGCGCCTGGCGGCGAGGGGCATCAAACTCCTCTCGATAACGTCTCCGGCATGCTCGATGTTCTTGGTGAACGCCAGGATCTTCGCCACACGCTGGCTCTCCTGTTCGCCCATTTCCTCCGGGTCCATCTGCGTCAGAAAGCCGGTGATAGCCTTGTCGAGGCTGTCTAGGACGTCATCCAGGCGCTTGGTTTCGGAAATTCGCTTGCGATCTCCACCATCGAGACCGTCGAGCGCACCCTGCAGCATCGCCTCGAGGACGTCGGCCATTCGCAGCGCTTCACGTGCGGCGCCAGCCAGCCCCACGCTCAAGTTCTCGTACGCCGACGCGTCGAGATAACGCGGACGCGACGGATCCTCGGGCGCGACAGGGGCGCGGAACATACGACGGAGAAGGCTTGCCCACGGCCCCAACAGCGGCAGGAAAATCAAAGCCAGAAGCAGATTGAAGCCTGTGTGGAAGTCCGCTAGCGCCCGCACCGGGTTCGGCTCCAGGCGGCTAATGAACGGGCCGACCCGATCGATAATGAGGAGCACGACGACGCACCCCAGGAGGCGGCTGAGGATATTGCCGAGCGGGAGCCGTTTTGCGGTGGCATCGCCGCCGGTTGCGCTTCCACCAAGGGGTTGATGGAGGTTCCCAGATTGGCGCCGAGCACCAGGGCGAGCGCGGCATCGAGTGGAATCGCTCCGTTTGCGACGAACGACATGATGAGCAGCACAACGGCGACGCTCGAGTGCGCCGCCCAGGCGAGACCGGCGGCTATCGCCGCTGCTATCAGAGGATCCGAAGTGATCGAGTCGAGCAGCAGCCGCAGAAAGGGGGTGTCTTCAGAAGGCGCGACCATGATCATCAGTGCCCGGAGGGCGAAAAGCATCAGCCCGAGACCGATGGCGACGCGCCCGAAATCGCGGGTGCGCGACGTGCGTCCGCGCCGGAACAACAACAGGCCGGCTAGCACGAGGATCGGCGCCACCTTGTATACATCGAAGGCCATGGCCTGAACGATGATCGTGGTGCCGACGTTGGCGCCGAGCATCACTGCGAGCGCCGGTACGAACTCGACCAGACCACGCGCCGCGAAGGACGTGATCATCAGTGCAGCTGCCGTGCTGCTCTGCAGCCCAGCAGTGACTATCAGCCCGACGAAGAAAGCTTTGATGCGATTACCGAGCGCGATGCCAGGTACGCGCTGCGTACGCCTCTAGGAATTACCAGAGATGTTCTTGGCTGTCCCGCACCATGTTGTCGCGGCCTCCCACCGCCGACTGCCCGGCGACTATCGGTACGTTAACCGGAGTCCGTCCGGCTCAAGTCTTCAAGCCGGCTGCAAGAGTTGCCGGAGCCGGATAGTTAAGCAGATATCTTCTTGATGAGCCTCGATATCGCCGTCGCCCGGCGAAAACGCCCCCCATAAACATGTGAGCGATGTACAACAGGTCTTCGACGACCAAAAATCGCCTCAGTCATAGGTTTCGCCCTGGTGAATTCCCCAGATGTGCACGCGGGGAGTCCAGCCGCGCATGCCATTGACCTCGATCTGGCACCACTCGGTGCGCTTCGGGCAGCGGAGCAGCCGGGCGACGACGCCCGTCTCTGCGGTGGCGACCATCGTGCTGCCCCCGTTAGGCTTCTTTCGCAGAGGCTGAACGCCGTCAATGATGATCACCGTCCGCTGCGTGCTCAGCATGTTGGAGTGGATCCAGCCTTCTTCGCCTTGCCAGTCGCGGACACGGCGCCAGACATCGAACTCGGCGGTGATTTCGAGCGGCAGGCCCGGGCGATGATAAACCCAGGCGATCGGGTACTGGTCGCCGGGACCGACGCGGAGGTTGACTTCGCTGGCGCGCAGACTGACGTAGCGGGACTCGATAGGCTGCTGAGTCGATGCGGCGCTTGCAGCGTTGGGCCCCGCCAGGAGGACGGCGCACAGTAGAAAGACGCGGATAGGAATGGGATAGCCTCACGAACGGTATGCGGTGACAACGCCGGGCCGCTGACTATAGTGACCTCGGGCGATCGGCGGTCAAGTCACCAGCCAATGGACGGTAAACAGGAGCCGCGCGGTATCGTGGCCGGCGGCGCATCTTATCATGGCGAAGCAGAAACCCCTCGTTATCGTTACGCGGAAGCTGCCCGGCGTCATCGAGACGCGGATGATGGAGCTGTTCGACGTGCGTCTGAATCTGGACGACACGCCGATGAGCGCGCAGCGTCTGGCCGAGGCGGCCGCCGCCGCCGACGTTCTTGTCCCGACGGTCACCGATCGCATCGATGCGAAGATGCTGAACGCGCCGTCGAACCGGCTGAAGCTCATCGCCAACTACGGCGCCGGCATCGACAACATCGACGTTCGCGCGGCCCACGGGCGCGGAATCACGATCACCAACACGCCGGATGTCCTCACCGAGGACACGGCCGACATGACCATGGCCATGATGCTGAGCGTGCCGCGCCGGCTGACCGAGGGTGAACGGGTGTTGCGCGCGGGCGAGTGGAACGGCTGGTCGCCGACCTGGATGCTCGGCCACCGGGTCGCCGGCAAGCGCCTCGGCATTCTCGGGATGGGCCGGATCGGCCAGGCCGTGGCGCGTCGCGCGCGGGCCTTCGACATGAGCATCCACTATCACAACCGCCGCCGTGTTCACCCGGACATCGAGGCGGAACTGGAGGCGATCTACCACGAAAGCCTCGATCAGATGCTGGCGCGGATGGATTTCATCACCGTCCACTGCCCGCACACTCCGGCGACCTACCACCTGCTGTCGGTCCGGCGGCTGAAACTCATTCCGTCCCACGCCTACCTCGTCAATACCGCCCGGGGCGAAATCATCGATGAGGCCGCGCTGATCCGCATGCTGCGCAACAAGGAGCTGGCCGGCGCCGCGCTGGACGTGTTCGTCAACGAGCCCGCAGTCAATCCCAAGCTGCTGCAGCTCGACAACGTCGTCCTGTTGCCGCACATGGGCTCGGCGACAATCGAGGGCCGAATCGGCATGGGCGAATGCGTGTTGATCAACATCAAGAGCTTCGTCGACGGACACAAGCCGCCCAACCGGATCCTGCCCGAGGACGTTCGCTTTTGAACGGGTGGCGCTTCTGACCGGATGGCGCTTGCGCGGACCCAACCTCCCTCAGATGAAGGTGATGGCCCCCGCGGCCGAGGCATCGGCGAGGAACGTCGCCAGACCCGCCTCCTCAAGCACCAGATCCTGGCGCAGGGCGCTGCGCTCAAGACCCGCGACCCGAAGTCCCATCTCGCAGACGATCAGGCGTGCACCCAATTCGGCACAGGCGGCGAGAAGCTCCTCGAAGCCGGCGACGCCGCGGGCGCGATAGTCGTCGTCGATATCGCCACCCGCTCGGCCGTCGCCACCCGGCAGGGATCGCCAGCCGGGACCTGAAACGCCATCCCTGCCGATGGCGCCGACCAGCGCGCGGATCGCCTGCCCGGTAAAAAGCAGCGTCGCCGCGGTGCCGACCGCAATGGCGCTCGCCGCGATGCAAAGTGCGTAATGCACCCGCTCGTAGTTGCCGGAAAAGACGATCAGCGAGATCTTCTCCGGCTGCGCGTGCGTGGCGGCGTCAGTCATGCTGGCGGATATCACGGATCGACGGCGTCTCGCCACATAGCCGGCAGCGGGGGTCGCTGCCGAGCCTGATCTTGCGAAAGCGCGCGCGCAGGCCGTCGAGCAGCACCAGCGAGCCCGAAAGGCTCTCGCCGATCCCGCAAACCTCCTTGATCACCTCGGTCGCCTGCATTGAGCCGACGACGCCGCAAAAAGCGCCAAGAACGCCCGCTTCGGCGCATGACGGCACCTCGCCCGGCGGCGGCGGCGCGGGGAAGAGGCAGCGATAACACGGCCCGTGGCTGCCGTCGTCTCCATGCTCGTAGGCCTTGAAGGTCGCGACTTGACCCTCAAAGCGCAGCACGGCCGCGGAGACGAGCGGACGGCGGGCGAAGAAGCAGGCGTCGTTGATCAGAAAGCGGGTAGGGAAATTGTCGCTGCCGTCGGCGATCACGTCGTAGCCCTCGATCAGGGCCAGGGCGTTGCCGGCGTCCAACCGCTCCGCGTGCGCGATGACCGTGGTCTCCGGGTTCAAGGCCGCCACCGTCCGCTGCGCGCTGGCCACCTTGGCCTCGCCGATCCGCGCCGAGGTGTGGACGATCTGGCGCTGGAGATTGCTGAGCTCGACCACGTCATCGTCGACGATGCCGAGCGTGCCGACCCCGGCCGCCGCCAGATACATCAGCAGCGGCGAGCCCAGTCCGCCGGCGCCGACGACCAGAACCTTCGCCGCAAGCAGCCTTGCCTGCCCCGCGCCGCCGATCTCGTCGAGGAGGATGTGACGGGCGTAGCGGACGAGCTGACCGTCGCTGAACGCCTTGGGCGGGGCCGGCGGCGCGCACATGGACTTCGCCTTCTAGAGCATCCTGCACCCGGATGGGCGCAGATAAGATGCTCGATCGTTTTGTAATCGATCAACTTTCTGCTTTCGGACTGTTCGATCCGTAAGCAGGTTGATCTAGTCGCCGCCGAGGCCTTCAAACAATGGCGTCGAGAGGTAGCGTTCGGCGAACGACGGCAGGATGGCGACGATCGTCTTGTCCGCCATCTCCGGCCGCTTGCCGACCTCGACGCCGGCGGCCAGCGCGGCGCCGGTCGAGATGCCTCCCGGCAGTCCCTCCAGCCGGGCGACGCGTCTGGACATGGCGAAGGCGGTTTCATTGGCAATCTTGATGACCTCGTCGATCAGATCGACGCGGAGCACGGCCGGCACGAACCCGGCGCCGATCCCTTGAATCTTGTGCGGCCCCGGGATGCCGCCCGAAAGTACCGGGCTGTCCTCGGGCTCGACCGCAATGATCCTCACGCCCGGCCGCCGCGCCTTCAGCACCTCGCCGCAGCCGGTCAAGGTTCCGCCGGTGCCGACACCGCTGATGAAGGCATCGACGACGCCGCCGGTATCGCGCCAGATTTCCTCGGCGGTCGTCCGGCGGTGGATGTCTGGATTAGCCGGATTGCTGAACTGCTGGAGCATGAAGGCCCCCGGCGTTTGCGCGACGATCTCCTCGGCATGACCCACCGCCCCCGGCATCCCCTTCTGCGCCGGCGTGAGGACAATCTCGGCGCCGAGAAGGGCCAGCATCTTGCGCCGCTCCGCCGACATGCTCTCCGGCATGGTCAGGATCAGCCGATAGCCGCGCGCGGCGCAGACGAAGGCGAGCGCGATGCCGGTGTTCCCGGAGGTCGGCTCGACCAGCGTCGCACCCGGACCGATGCGGCCGCTGGCTTCGGCGGCTTGGATCATGGCGAGACCGATCCGGTCCTTGACCGAGCTCAGGGGATTGAAGAACTCGCACTTACCGAGCAGCCGCGCCCCGCAGCCTGTCTCGGCTTCCAGCTTGGCCAGGCGCACCAGCGGTGTGTTGCCGATCGTCTCGAGAATGCTGTCGTAGACGCGCCCGCGGCCGATCGCGTCGGGTCCGGGTCGATTGCGCACGAGCGTCGGTTGCTCGGTCATGGTGTCCTCACCTTCTTTGCTCGCGCCATGGGGCGGCGCCTCAGATGGAGAAGTCAAGGTTGGTCCGGCCTTCACTGGCAATGCCGGCGCCATTGGCGCGGACGCAGAGATCGTCGATCGTCACCTGGTCGAGTCGGTCCATGAGCTCGCCCTGCAATTCCATCCACAGCGGCCGAACGACCCGCTGGGCGAGCTGCGAGCCGCTTGCTTCCTGCAACGGATCTTCCGCCGTCTCGACCTGGCGAATGATCCGGATGACCTCGCCGACAGTGATTCGCCGCCGTTCCTTGGCGAGGCGATAGCCGCCGCGTGGCCCGCGCACGCCGACCAGCAGACCATTGCGGACCAGGCTCTGCAGCGCCTGCTCCAGGTAGCGACGGGGAATGCCCTGCCGCCGGGTAATCTCGCGGCTCTGCACCGGTTCGCTCCCGGCGTGGTAGGCTATATCGAGAACCGCCTCTATGGCGAAGAGTGTCTTTCTCGAAAGACGCAACATGTCGTCATCCTTCCGCGAGCAGCCGTCAGGGCTCTGTCGTTCCCGTCGAGCCGAAGCCGCCATGGGCACGCACTGTCTCAGCAAGATCGTCGACCTCGCGCCAGGCCACGCGTTCCACCGGCGCGACCACGAGTTGCGCGATCCGCATGCCGCGCTCGACGCGAAAGGCACTTCCGCCGCAGTTGACGAGAATAACGGCGATCTCGCCGCGGTAGTCCGCGTCGATCGTGCCGGGACTGTTGAGCACTCCAATCCCGTGGCCGATGGCGAGACCCGAGCGCGCGCGAACCTGCGCCTCGAAGCCGTCGGGCAGGGCGATGGCCACGCCGGTGGGCACCAGCGCCCGGGCCCGCGGTGCAAGGTCGAGCGATTCGGCGACGGCGGCGTGGAGATCGAGCCCGGCGCTGTGCGCCGTGGCGTAGGCCGGAAGAGGAAGATCGAGGCCGTGCGCGAGCCGGCGGATATCGATTGTCAGCGCCGCCATGTTCACCGCTCCAGTGCCCGAACGATCGCATCGACGAGACGACCGGCGACGGCGTCCTTCGACATGCGCGGCCACGGCTCGATGCCCTCGGCGGAGATCAGCCAGACCGTGTTGTCCTCGCCGCCGAAGGTGCCGCTGGTCGGGCCGACGTCGTTGCCGATGATCCAGTCGCAGCCTTTGCGTGCGCGTTTAGCCTTGGCGTTATCGACCACATGGGAGGTCTCGGCGGCAAACCCGATCACCAGCCGCGGCCGCCCGTCGCCGCTGCTGCTCAGGGTCGCGAGGATGTCAGGGTTTTCCGCGAGCGCCAGCATCGGCGGCGGAGCACCCGGATCCTTCTTGATTTTTTCGGCGGTGTTATGCGTGACCCGCCAGTCGCAGACCGCCGCGGCGCAGACCGCCACATCCACCGGCAGCGCGGCTTCGCAGGCGGCCAGCATCTGTTGCGCCGTTTCAACCGCCACCATGGTGACCTCGGGCGGCGCCGGCAGCGCCGTGGGACCGGAGACCAGTGTCGTCCGCGCGCCAGACGCCGCCAGCGCCCGGGCAATGGCGTGGCCCTGGCGGCCCGACGAGCGGTTGCAGATGAAGCGGACCGGATCGATCGGCTCGATGGTCGGCCCGCTCGTCACCAGTGCGCGTACGCCGGCGAGCGGCCGGCCCCGATGGGTCTTGCCACCGACAAAGTAGGCCTCGATCGCGGCCAGGATCTCGGCCGGTTCGGCCATCCGCCCGAAACCCCGTTCGCCGCACGCCATGTCCCCCTCGCTCGGACCGACGAAGCGGATTCCGCGGCGCTTCAAGGTCGCGAGATTGTCCTGCGTCGCCGGGTGCTCCCACATCCGCACATTCATGGCCGGAGCGCAGATCACGTCCTTGTCGGTCGCGAGCAGCGCGGTTGTTGCCAGATCGTCGGCCTGGCCCGACGCCATGCGGGCGAGAAGGTCGGCGGTCGCCGGGGCGACCACAACCAGATCGGCCGCGCGCGACAGCTGGATGTGGCCCATCTCGCTCTCATCGGTCAGCGAGAACAGGTCCATGTAGACCTTGCTCTCCGTCAGCGCGGCGACCGAGAGCGGCGTGACGAACTGGGTTCCGGCGGCCGTCAGGATGCTTCGGCAGGACGCGCCTCGCTCCTTCAGTCCGCGGATCAGCTCGAGGCTCTTGTAGGCCGCGATCCCACCGGAGATGACGAGGAGGATAGTTCTACCGGCAAGCACAACCAGATCCGATATATTTAACTTTTTTTAAGTGTTGTAGACTTAAGGCCTCGTCCGCGCGCAGGCAAGGCTTCTTTTTATTGCCGGTGCAAAATCGTGGAAGAGGTCGCGTCAGCTGATCAGCGCCAGCGCGATGATCACGCCGAGAATCACCCAGAACAATCCGTGCATGTTGAACGGCTGCGGCTCGGCGCCGCGCAGGAGAGCGGCGATCGTCTCCGGGTGCAGCTTGACGTGGCCGTCGGCCAGAACCCGTGCGGTGGCTTCCGCTGCCTTGATCAGCTCGGGAAGCCGCGCGACGTTGGCGGCGACAGTCTCGGCGGCCTCGCGCAGACGCGCCTCCGGCCCGAACGCGGTCATCATCCAATCCTGGACCAGCGGCCGCGTCAGCAGCCACATGTTGATATCGGGGCAGAGGCTGCGGCCCGTGCCTTCGGCGACGAGCATGGTCTTCTGCAACAGCAGCAGTTCCGGCCGCGTTTCCATCTCGAACGTTTCGGTGACCTGGAACAGATGGCCGAGCAGCCGGGCGATTGAGATTTCGTTCTGCGGCCGATCCATGATCGGCTCGGCAATGGATCGGCAGGCCTGGGTAAATGCGTCGATTGCTGCATCCGCCGGGATCCAGCCGGCGTCCCGATGGACCTCGGCGGCCCGGCGATAATCGCGGCTGAGAAAGGCAAGGAGCAGCTCGGCGAGGTGACGACGGTTCGCCTTGTCCAGCCGGCCCATGATTCCGAAATCGACCACCGCCACGCTGCCGTCGGCCCGGACGAAAAGATTGCCGGCGTGCAGATCGCCATGAAAGAAACCATCGCGAAAGACCTGCTGGAAAACGGCTCGCGCGGCAATGCCGATAACCTTTTCTGGGTCGTGGCCGGCGGCGATGATCCGTTGACGCTCGTCGAGCGGAATGCCGTCGATGCGTTCGACCGTCAGCACCCGCCGGCCCGTCCGCTGCCAGTGGACCGCGGGCACCTTGAACATCGGGTCGTCGGCGAAATTCGCGGCAAGTTCGACCGCGGCCGCCGCCTCGAAGCGTAGATCCATCTCGATCTTGATGGTTCCGGCCAGCGTGCGAACAGATTCCAAGGGTTTCAGCCGGCGAAGGTCCGGTCGCGCCGATTCGATAAGCTCCGCAACCCAGGCGAACAGATCGACATCGCGATCGAAGGCGCTGTCGATGCCGGGGCGGAGAACCTTGACCGCAACCTCGTGGCCGTCGCTGTCGACGGCCAGATGAACCTGGGCGATGGAAGCGGCGGCGATCGGCGTGTCGTCGAACCGGGAGAATAGCTCGTCGACCGGGCGGCCCAACTCCTCCTCAATGATCGCTCGCGCCTGGGCGCCCGGAAAGGGCGGCACCTTGTCCTGAAGATGGGACAGATCCTCGGCGACCTGTTCGCCCAGCAGGTCCGAGCGGGTCGAAAGCGCCTGCCCCAGCTTGATGAACGACGGCCCGGCCTCGTGAAGGGCGCGGGCCAGGCGCTCGCCGGGCCGGCCGGTATCGTCGCGAAGCCAGATCCTGCGGGCAAGCCAGATCACCGGCGGGGCAACGCGCAAGGAGTCGAGCATGAACAGCGCGTCGTGCCGCGCCAACGTCCGCGCGATCGCGATCAGCCGAACGAGGTTGCGGAGGCTGCGGATCATCGCCGGATCAGCAGGACGCCGTGCTTCCGCCGTTGCGCCACCGGGCGCGACGCGGTCGTGGCCGTAGTCCCGGTCGTAGCCGACGTATGACCGCCGCCGGATCCGGTCATGTCCGCCAGGCCGAATGAAGGGCGGCGATCCCGCCGGACAGGTTGCGATAGCGGACGAGATCGAAACCGGCCTCGCCGATCATCCGGGCGAAGCGGTCCTGCGGGGGAAAGCGGCGAATGCTTTCGGCGAGGTAGCGGTAGGCCTCGGCATCGCCTGTAACGACCCGGCCGATGGCCGGGATGACGCGAAACGAGTAGCTGTCGTAAAGCCGGTCCACGACCGGGAGGATGACCCGGCTGAACTCAAGGCAGATGAAACGGCCGCCGGGCCTGAGCACTCGCCGGGCCTCATTCAGCACCTGGTCGATGTGGGTGACGTTGCGGATGCAGAAGGCAATGGTGTAGGCGTCGAGGCTGGAGTCGGCGATCGGCAGCCGCTCGGCATCCGCGCATAGCCAGCTCAGAGCGCCGCTCCGCTCATCCTTCTCGGCGCGGCTGCGCCCGACCTTGAGCATCTCCTCGTTGATGTCGGTGACCGTCACCGGGCCGCCGCCGGCGTCGCGGAAGCGAAAGGCGATGTCGCCGGTCCCGCCGCCGACGTCAAGCAGATGCATGTCCGCCCGCGGCCGCAGCCAGTCGATCATGGCCGCCTTCCACAGTCGGTGGATGCCGCCGCTCATCAGGTCGTTCATCAGATCGTAGCGGTCGGCAACGCTGTCGAACACGGCGCGGACCATGCGCGCCTTGTCCTTCGCGGCGACGCGGCGAAAGCCGAAGTCGGCGCTAGAGCCGTCCTCCCCGCCGGCCGAAGCCGAGGGCGCGCGGGCATCTTCATGGGACATCGCCGGCACCATAGCCGAAGGCCCCGGGCCGCGCTACCTTGCGGCCATGCCTGAGCTTCCCGAAGTCGAAACCGTCCGCCGCGGCCTGATCCCGGTGCTGCTGGGCCGGCGTCTCGTCGCCGTCAGCGCCCATCGACCTGAACTGCGCTTCCCGTTGCCGGCGGATTTCGCCGCCCGGCTGACCGGCCGTCGGGTGGAGAGGATCGAGCGGCGGGCCAAGTTTCTCCTGGTCGGCCTCGAGGATCGGCTGACCCTGATCGCCCACCTCGGCATGTCCGGCCACTTCCAGATCGCGACAGCCGACAGCCCGCGCCGGGCCCACGATCACGTGTGTTTCACCACCGAAGTGGGCGCGAGCGTGCGTTTCAACGATGCCCGACGCTTCGGTTTTATGGATCTGGTAGCGACGGATACCCTCGCCGCGCACCCGATGCTGGAAAACCTGGGACCCGAACCGCTCGGCGACGGGTTCACCGGTTCCTATCTCGCCGGATGCCTCTCCGGCCGGACGATGGCGCTGAAGGCGGCGCTCATGGATCAGCGCGCCGTCGCCGGCATGGGCAACATCTATGCCAGCGAGTCGCTTTACCGCGCCCGGCTGTCGCCGCAGCGCCCGGCCGGCGGCATCGGCCGGGCCAGGTCACGGCGGCTCGTCGACGCCATCCGGACGGTGCTGACCGAGGCCATCGCCGCCGGCGGCTCGTCCTTGCGCAATCATCAGCGGCCTTGCGGCGAACTCGGCTGCTTCCAGCACGCATTCGCCGTCTACGACCGCGCCGGCGCCCCCTGCCCCGACTGCCACTGCGCCGTGGCCAGGACCGGCGGCATCCGCCGTTCGGTCATCGCCGGCCGGGCGACTTTCTTCTGTCCGAAGCGTCAGCGCTGATGATATAGCGGATCGGAGTTGCGTCTCGTCGCGGCACTTGAGGAGAGCCGACCATGGCCTACGAGAACATCATCGTCGAAACGCGCGGCGCGGTCGGGCTGATCACGCTGAACCGGCCGAAAGCGCTGAACGCGCTGAACGCGGCGCTGATGGCGGAGCTGGCGGAAGCGCTGGCCGGCTTCGAGGACGACGGGGCCGTGGGCGCGATTGTTCTGACCGGAAGCGACAAGGCTTTTGCCGCCGGCGCCGACATCAAGGAAATGAAGGACAAGTCCTTCATGGAGGCCTATCTGGCCGACTTTCTCACCCATGGATGGGAGGCGGCGGCGGCCTGCCGCAAGCCGATCATCGCGGCGGTGGGCGGCTATGCCTTGGGCGGCGGCTGCGAGTTGGCGATGATGTGCGACATCATCATCGCCGCCGACACCGCCCAGTTCGGCCAGCCGGAGATTTCCATCGGCGCCATCCCGGGTCTTGGCGGAACCCAGCGACTGGTGCGCGCCGTCGGCAAGGCGAAAGCGATGGAAATGTGCCTGACCGGGCGAATGATGGACGCCGGAGAGGCCGAACGCAGCGGCCTGGTCAGCCGGATCGTGCCGGCGGCCGATCTCGTCGCCGAGGCGCTGAAGACGGCCGAGAAGATTGCGCGGATGTCGCGGCCGCTGGCGATGATCACCAAGGAGGCGGTCAATCGCGCATTCGAATCGCCGCTCGCCGAGGGCCTGCGCTTCGAACGGCGCATGTTCCACGCGATCTTCGCGACGGAGGATCAGAAGGAGGGCATGAGCGCCTTCGTCGAGAAGCGCAAGCCGGCGTTCAAGAACCGATAGCGGCGGTTCCGCGGCATGGCGTCGTCGCCGGAGCATCGCGCTGCGCTGGAATGGCTGTCGAAGCGCGTGTCCGGAGAGTGTCCGGCGGCTGGATTGTTGACGCCGGACCTTTGCCTGGATAAAGATGCGCTTCGCATCAAGCATGCCCCTTTTCAGTGACGACGGGATTCGATTGAGCTAATGGCGCACCACGCTTCCGCGAAAAAGAGGATCCGACAGATCGAGCGGCGCACCGAAGTCAACGGAATGCGCATGAGTCGGATCAGGACCTTCCTCCGCAAGGTCGAAGACGCGATCGCCAGCGGTGACAAGGACAACGCCCGGGTAGCGTTCCAGGCGGCGCAGCCGGAGCTAATGCGCGGTGCCAAGCAAGGCCTGATCCATCGCAACACGGTCGCCAGGCGCCTCTCGCGTATGTCGGCGCGCATCAAAGCCATGGCCGGCTGAGCCGATCAGCGGCTAAAGTCGTGCTACGCCGGGGTCTCCCACCCCGTCCGCCGGCGCGCCGCGGATGCGCTCGTCCAGGCGGCCGATGTTTATGCGATCAGCCTAATACAACCGCCAGTGATCGATCGCGTCGGCCGGCTGGCGCCGGCCCTGCGGCGCCGCCCCGATTGGTCATTGCGACTCCTGCACTTTCGGAACGGAGATGCCGACGGGACTCTTTTGGCTGATCTTCCCGCTTTGGCTGTATCTCGCTTGGGTTGTTCTCCAGTTTGTCAAGCAAATTTTTTTGGTCGTTCTGCATTCGGCCATGTTGCGCCGGGCGATCGTCGTCAGTTACAGTCATCGCCACTTCAGCAAGTACCAGTTCATCGAGAACTTGCAACGCGTGCCTTGGGCTTGCATCGATGGTCAATATTGACTGGTTAAGGCAAGGAACTCAAAGTTGACGGCTTGAGCTTTATTCAGTCTTTTTCGGAATACCAGCGCGACAGCGCCAATTATAATAAGTGATAGACGGGACGGATTTGTGGGAAATACCGCGAATGCGGGCGATCGGGGCGGGTACGAGAATCGTGCATGCTCTTCCCCGACGGCGCTCGCTTCAGTGGTGGAGCGGAGACTTGACCAGCCAGGGGCATTTTCGTGCTTGCGCCCGCGTGGGTGGCGCGGGGCCCGGCTAAGACTCCAGTCGAAACGTTCGGGCGCCATGGGCGCCGAACGCGACGTCCTGCAATCATCCCGTCGTGTCGGCGCCGGAAGGCGCACGAAGGCAGGAACGGGATGATGATGCGTGGCTGAGCACGGGGCGTTTCTGGACACTCAATGGCAACGGGTCAGCGGTCTCCTCCGCGCGGAGATTGGTGAGGCGGCGTACCGGAGCTGGCTGAGACCGATGGCGGTGTGCGGCGAGCGGGACGGCCTCATTACGATGAAGGTCCCGACCCGCTTCATGCGCGACTGGGTTGTGGCTCATTATGCCGACCGGATGCGGGCGCTGTGGGGGGGCGAGAATCCGGCCGTCCAGAAGATCGACATCGTCGTCGAGGCGGACCGCAACGGCGCCGACGCCTGCGAGCGCGATCCGCGGGAGGTCGCCGCCGGCAGCCGAGCAGGCGCCGGGTCGCGGCCGTGCGAACGGACCCTGTCGACGGGGCCGGAAGGCCACGACCCGAACGACATAGGCGCGCCGCTGGATGCGCGGTTTACCTTCGACAACTTCGTTGTCGGCAAGCCGAACGAGTTTGCCTACGCGGCCTCCCGCCGCGTCGCGGAAGCCGGCAAGGTCTCGTTTAACCCGCTCTTCCTTTACGGCGGCGTCGGCCTCGGCAAGACGCACCTCATGCACGCGGTCGCCTGGCATATCCGCAGGCGGGAGCCATCGCGGACGGTGGTCTACCTCTCGGCGGAGAAATTCCTCTACCGCTTCATCCGCGCCCTGCGCGAGCAGAACACGGTCGATTTCAAGGCGCAGTTCCGCTCCGTGGACGTGCTGATGATCGACGATGTTCAGTTCATCAGCGGCAAGGACTCGACCCAGGAGGAATTTTTTCACACCTTCAACACCCTGGTCGACCAGGGCCGGCAGATCGTTCTATCGGCAGACAAGTCGCCATCCGATCTGGAAGGCATGCAGGAGCGCCTGAAATCCCGGCTGAGCTGCGGCCTCGTCGCCGACATTCATGCGACCACCTACGAATTGCGCCTCGGCATACTGCAGACCAAGGCGGAGCGCCTGGATGTGGAGATCCCGCGAAAGGTGATGGAGTTCCTTTCCCATCGCATCTCCTCGAATGTTCGCGAGCTGGAAGGCGCGTTGAACCGGGTCGTCGCCCACGCGCAGCTTGTCGGTCGGGATATCTCCTTGGAGACGACACAGGAGGTGCTTCACGATCTGCTGCGGTCGAACGACCGGAGGGTGTCGATCGAGGACATCCAGAAGCGCGTCGCCGAGCACTTCAACATCCGCGTCTCCGACATGCATTCGGCGCGGCGGGCACGTGCCATTGCCCGTCCACGGCAGGTCGCCATGTACCTGGCGAAGCAACTGACGTCGCGCTCGCTGCCGGAGATCGGCCGCAAGTTCGGCGGCCGCGACCACACGACGGTGATGCACGCGGTGCGTAAGGTCGAGGAGCTGTGTGCTCAGGACGCGGTTTTCGCGGAAGATCTGGAACTGCTTCAGCGGATGCTGCGAAGCTGACGCAGGGCGTCTCGCCGGGCGCGTGCGTCGATTTATCTGCCCCCACCGGTTGCTGCTGATATAGTACGTTGGGCCGCGCGGCGCGTCGCCGGCGTCGATCAGGCGCGGGCGGGTTTCCATTATGACGAGCGGGCGTCGCGCTCGCGGCGAAAGAACCTTGGTTGGGTTGTACGCAGAATGAAACTAACGCTTGATCGTGTCGCTTTGCTTAAGGCCCTGGCGCATGTTCAAAGCGTCGTCGAGCGGCGGAACACCATCCCTATCCTGTCGAACGTAAAGATCGAAGCCGAACGCGAGGCGCTGCGCCTGACGGCGACGGACATGGATCTGGACGTTTCCGAGGCCACGGCGGCGGATGTCGGCACGACCGGCGCGACAACCGTGTCTGCGCACACGCTTTACGAGATTGTGCGCAAGCTGCCCGACGGCGCGCAGATCGAGATCGAAACCGCCGGCGGCGGCCAGCAGATGGTCCTGCGCTGCGGACGGTCCCGCTTTACCCTCGCCTGCCTGCCGGTCGAAGACTTCCCGGTCATGACCGCCGGAGAGCTGCCGCACGCCTTCCGCCTCGGCGCCCGCGCGCTCTGCGGCCTCATCGACCGGACCCGATTCGCCATATCGACCGAGGAAACCCGCTACTATCTCAACGGGATCTACCTGCATGAGATCAAACACGGCGGCGCGGATGTGCTGCGCGCTGTCGCCACCGACGGCCATCGCCTGGCCAGCGTCGAAGTGCCGCTGCCCGACGGGGCGGCGGGGATGCCCGGTGTCATCGTTCCGCGCAAGACAATCGCCGAGCTGCGCAAGCTCATCGACGAAAGCGACGACGGGATCGAGGTTGGGCTGAGTTCCACCAAGATCCGCTTTGCAGCCGAAAAGGCGGTCCTGACGTCAAAGCTGATCGATGGAACGTTCCCGGACTACGAGAGGGTGATCCCTACCAGCAACGACAAGACGCTCGACGTAGCCTGCAAGGCGTTCTCGGCCGCCGTAGACAGGGTTTCGGCGATCTCCAGCGATCGCTCGCGCGCGGTCAAGCTGGCCATGAGCAACGGGACGCTGGTTCTTTCGGCGACCAGTCCCGACAGCGGGAGCGCAACCGAAGAGCTTGAGGTCAATTACCGGGGCGAAGCCCTGGAAATCGGCTTCAACTCGCGCTATCTTCTTGATATAACCCAGCAAATAGAGGGAGAGGAGGCCCGGTTTTCAATTGCTGACGCTGCCTCGCCAACGATTTTGCAGGAGCGGGGTGACTCCGGGGCGATCTACGTGCTGATGCCGATGCGCGTCTGATCGCGGCGCCGGACGCGATCGCAGGATTGTTCACGCTGGACGGATTGAACCTTCATCACGTGGTGCAGCCGAAGTCGGCGGCCGGGGACGGGTCTTGTGGACCACCCCCGATCTCCGTTGCCCGTCTGACGCTCTCCGCGTTTCGCTGCTACGCCTATCAGCGCTTCGATGTGGGTTCAGAGAGCGTCGTTCTCATCGGCGCCAACGGCACAGGCAAGACGACGATTCTGGAGGCCTTGTCGCTGCTCGCACCCGGCCGTGGCCTGCGGCGGGCCCGGCTGGACGAGCTGAAGCGGCTTGGTGTCGACGGTGGTGGGGACGCTCACGGGGCCAGTTATGGGGCCGGTTGCGGCGCCTGGGCGGTTGCAGCGAAGCTCAGAACGCCGTCCGGCGAGAGGGACATCGGTACGGGACTGGATTCGGCGCTTGCCGGTGCGGGCCGGGAACGCCGGCACGTCCGTATCGACGCGCAGCCGGCGCGGGCGCACGCGGCGCTGGCGTCGATCCTGACCGTCAGTTGGCTGACGCCTGAGATGGACCGCCTGTTCGCCGAGGGCGGTTCGGCCCGCCGGCGCTTCCTTGACCGGCTTGTCTTCGGTCTCGATCCGGACCACGCCCGCCGGGTGAGCGCCTACGAGGCGGCGATGCAGGAGCGGTCGCGTCTGCTCCGGAGCGGCATCGGCGACGCCGGCTGGCTCACGGCGCTGGAGGAGACCATGGCCGCCAAAGCGGTCGCCGTCGCTGCGGCCCGCCGCGATTTCGCTGAAAGATTAAGTGGGCATACCGCGGACCGCGGGTACTTCGCCGGCGCGACACTGGCCGCGGTCGGCACCGTCGAGGACTGGCTGGCGGAGAACCGGACCGCGCTTGCCGTGGAATGCCGATTGCGCGAAGCGCTGGAGCAGGCCCGCGCGGTGGATGCCGAAGTCGGCGGCGCGAGCATCGGGCCGCACCGCAGCGATCTCGTCGTTCGCCACGCCAGGACGGGCCGCCTGGCGCGGATATGCTCCACCGGTGAACAGAAGACACTGCTGATTGCCGTTGTCCTCGCCAGCGCCCGGTTGCAGAAAGCCGAGCGGGGCACGGCGCCGCTGCTCCTGCTTGACGAGGTTGCCGCCCACCTTGACGCGCGTCATCGCGCCGCTCTGTTCGCCGAAGTCGCTGATCTCGGGGCTCAGGCGTGGTACGCCGGAACCGACCGCACCGTATTCGCGCCGCTCACCGGCAGCGTCCAGTTCGTCTCCCTTGGCCAGGGTTCGTCCGCTGACGGGACCGCCGCCAGCTGAATTCGAAAGAGGAATACCGATGAGTAAAGCAACGGCGGGCACCGCCGCGGAACAAGCCTATGACGCCGACTCCATCAAGGTCTTGCGTGGCCTCGAGGCCGTCCGGCGGCGTCCCGGCATGTACATCGGTGATACCGACGACGGGACCGGCCTACACCACATGGTTTACGAAGCCGTCGACAACGCCATCGACGAGTCGCTCGCCGGCCATTGCGACACCATCGAAGTTCAGCTCAACGCCGACGGCTCCGTCACGGTCTCGGACAACGGCCGCGGGATCCCGGTCGATATCCACAAGGAAGAGGGGATTTCGGCTGCCGAGGTGATCATGACCCGGCTCCACGCCGGCGGCAAGTTCGACCAGAACTCGTACAAGGTCTCTGGCGGCCTTCACGGCGTCGGCATCTCCGTCGTCAACGCCCTGTCCGAGTGGATGGAGCTGCGTGTCTGGCGTGAAGGCTTGACGCACGCAATGCGCTTTCGCGACGGCGAGGCGGAAACGCCGCTGGCGGTGGTCGGCGACGCGCCCATGGTCAGGCGGAAGCCGCGGACCGGCACCGAGATCACGTTTCTGCCGTCGACCGGCACGTTCACCATGACGGAATTCGACTTCGCCACCCTTGAACACCGGTTGCGCGAGCTGGCCTTCCTGAATTCCGGGGTGCGCCTGACGCTGAAGGACGTGCGCTCGGTACCGTCCCGCGAGGTGAACCTTCATTACGAGGGCGGGCTGAGCGCGTTCGTCCGCTACCTCGACCGGTCAAAGACGGTGCTGATCGAGCAGCCGATCATGATCAAGGTCGAGCGCGACGGGACGGTCGTCGAAGTGGCCATGCACTGGAACGACAGCTATCACGAGACGATGCTGTGCTTTACCAACAACATCCCCCAACGCGATGGCGGAACCCATCTTGCAGGGTTCCGGGCCGCGCTGACGCGGACGATCCAGGCCTATGTCCTCTCTGCCGTCGCCAAAAAGGAAAAAGCGACGATCACCGGGGACGACGCCCGCGAGGGGTTGACCTGCGTGCTGTCAGTCAAGGTGCCCGATCCCAAGTTCTCCTCCCAGACCAAGGACAAGCTGGTCTCCTCCGAGGTTCGCCCGGTGGTCGAGGCCGTTGTCGGCGAGCAGCTCGGCCGCTGGTTTGAGGAGCATCCGGCCGAGGCCAAGAAGATCGTCGCCAAGATCGTCGAGGCCGCGGTCGCCCGTGAGGCGGCGCGCAAGGCTCGGGAGCTGACCCGGCGGAAGGGCGCGCTCGACGTCATGTCCCTGCCGGGGAAGCTGGCCGATTGCCAGGAGCGCGACCCGGCGAACAGCGAGCTTTTCATCGTCGAAGGCGACTCCGCCGGCGGCTCCGCCAAGCAGGCGCGCAACCGCGCCAATCAAGCGATCCTGCCCCTGCGCGGCAAGATCCTCAACGTCGAGCGGGCCCGCTTTGACAAGATGCTGGGTTCGGCCGAGATCGGCACGTTGATTACCGCGCTCGGCACCGGTATCGGAAGCGAAGACTTCGACATCGGTAAATGCCGCTACCACAAGATCGTAATCATGACCGACGCCGACGTGGATGGCAGTCACATCCGCACGCTTCTTCTGACGTTTTTCTACCGGCAGATGAAGAAAATCATCGAGAGCGGCTATCTCTACATCGCCCGGCCGCCGCTCTATCGCGCCAAGCGCGGTGGATCCGAGGTCTACCTGAAGGACGAGGCGGCGCTTGAGGCGTTTCTCTTCGGCGCCGCCATCGACGAAGGCGCGGTTTTCGAGACCGCCGCCGGAGAGCAGATCGCGGCTGCAGACCTGCGCCGCCTCGTCGAGGAGGCGC
The DNA here is from genome assembly GCA_038250645.1 of Rhodospirillales bacterium. Lineage (GTDB taxonomy): Bacteria > Pseudomonadota > Alphaproteobacteria > Rhodospirillales > Defluviicoccaceae > JAEULH01. Next base: position 12,458 of record JBBSCD010000018.1, on the reverse strand, counting down.
GCGCGATCCAGGGCCGGTTGCAACGCGTCGCGCAGACCGTTCCCCTCCCTCTCGTCGAGCAGGCGGCCATTGCCGGCGCCCTTGACGGCTCGCTCGCGAGCGACAGCGATCGGGCGAGAGGTGTCTGCGCGCGTCTGGCGCAGCGGTTGAACACGCTGGCCGTGCTTGGAGTCGGGGAATGGACAGTCGCGCTGCTGCCCGAGGAGGGACTGGAGTTTCGCCGGACCGTTCGCGGCGTCAGCGACCGCTACCTGCTGGAACTATCCTGGCTCGACAGCGCCGAGGCGCGGCGGCTGCAAGGCAAGGCGGAAGCGCTTGCCACAGTATATGACGGGGCGGGCCGGCTGATGGTCAAGGACAAGGTTCACGCCATCAACGGCCCCGTCGCGCTGGTTGACGCGATCATGGAGGTCGGGCGGAAGGGCATGGCCTTCCAACGCTACAAAGGGCTGGGCGAAATGAACCCCGACCAGCTCTGGCAGACGACGCTGGATCCGGAAGCGCGTACGCTCCTGCAGGTTAAGGTGGCCCATGCCGATGATGCCGAGGAGGTGTTCTCCACGCTGATGGGGGAGACCGTCGAGACCCGCCGCGAGTTCATCGAGGAAAATGCCCTGATGGTCGCTAATCTCGACGTCTGAACCGCCCGGCTGGCCGACCGGCCAGTCTTCTCTGCGCGCTCAGTCGGTTCCCGGGAGGAAATCCAGATACATCGACAGGTTGTAGGGCCTGCTGTCGGCGATGGCAGGAGCCGAAGCATGGAATTGCCCGGACAGGGTCAGTTCCGCGGCAGGGTCAGCCTCGTCGGGGTCTTGATAATGGTCTACTGCTCGTGGGTTCACGTGTGCCTCCCGATGGGATTCTGTTCGAAGGGACAAAAGTCCCACAGTATTTTCGCTATTATTCGCACCATGTTCCATGGTCGCCGTTCGGGCGCAAAGAAAAAGCGCAGGGACAACGCCGCATCGCCTCTTCTGTTGCAAACGTGTGACACCAGGAACGCGTGCAAGCTTAACGCCGCTTTAGCTACGGGTGGGTTAACGACTCCCCCGTAGGAGGCCGGGGACGTCCGCGGCCACGGCTGAGGATGAGCGGCTGTCGCACCAAGAGAATGCAATGCGGCGCACGAGGCCCATCGACGAGCGTGAGCGCGTCGACCGGCTCAGGCTGATACGCAGCGAGAACGTCGGTCCGGTGACCTTCCGCTGGTTGCTGGAGCGGTACGGGTCGGCGCAGGCGGCATTGTGTGCTCTCCCCGAGCTCACTCGCCGTGGCGGGCGCAAGCGGTGTCCGCGGCTCTGCAGCGTCGACAACGCGCAAGCAGAGCTTGCGGCGCTGGCGATGCTGGGCGCCCGCCTCGTCGCTCTGGACGAGCCCGACTACCCGCCGCTTCTCGTTCATATCGATGATGCCCCGCCGCTGCTCGCCATGCTCGGCGCGCCGTCGCTGCTGCTGCGGCCGGCCATCGCCATCGTCGGCGCGCGGAACGCCTCGCTGAACGCCCGACATCTCGCCGCCGGACTCGCCGGCGAGCTTGGCGCCGCCGGTGTATGCGTGGTCTCCGGGCTCGCCCGTGGCGTCGACGCGGCCGCGCATGGGGCAGCGTTGTCTTCCGGGACGACGGCCGTAGTTGCCGGCGGGATCGACGTCATTTATCCGCCCGAGCATCGCGACCTCTATGCCGCGATCGCCGAAAAAGGCTTGATCATCGCGGAGATGCCGCCCGGACAGCAACCGCAGGCCCGGCATTTTCCGAGGCGCAACCGCCTCATTTCCGGAGTGTGTCGGGCAGTGGTGGTGGTCGAGGCGAGCTTGCGCTCGGGCGCACTCATTACGGCCCGGATGGCGCTGGAGCAGGGCCGGGAGGTTCTGGCCGTTCCCGGCTCACCCCTCGATCCGCGGTCTCGCGGCGGTAACGATCTCATCCGCCAGGGCGCGACGCTGGTGGAGAACGCCGCTGACGTCCTCGCCGCGATTGGAGATCCTGCCTGGCGGCCGCCCGCCGTCGACCCAGACGCTCTCCGGCTTGAGCCGGCCAGCGGCGACGGCGACGGCGAGCCCATTCCCGTGGACGCCGGCGCGCGGATCGCCTCCGCGCTCTCGGCAACACCGGTGAGCGTTGACGAAATCATCCGTAGCTGCCAATTGTCGCCCTCCGAGGTGCACACCACCTTGCTCGAATGGGAGTTGGCGGGCCGCATCGAGCGCCTGCCTGGAAACCGGATTGTCATGATCGCGTTTGCGAAGCCCTGAAGCCGATGAATGTCGTCATCGTCGAATCGCCGGCGAAAGCAAAAACCATCAACAAATACCTGGGGCCGGGCTACACGGTCCTCGCCAGCTATGGCCATGTCCGCGACCTGCCCGCCAAGGACGGCTCGGTCCGGCCCGATGCCGACTTCTCCATGGACTGGGAGGTCGACCCCAAAGCCAAGGCCCGGCTCAAGGATATCGCGCAGGCCCTGCGCGGGGCGGAGCATCTCTACCTCGCCACCGACCCGGATCGCGAAGGCGAGGCTATTTCCTGGCACGTCTGCGAGGTGCTGGGCGGCGGCAAAGCGCTTCAGGGCGTCGGCGTCAAGCGCGTGGTCTTCAACGCCATCACCAAGGGCGCCATTCTTGACGCATTCGCCAACCCGCGCGATCTCAACCGGGAGCTGATCGACGCCTATCTCGCCCGCCGGGCGCTCGATTATCTCGTCGGCTTCACCCTCTCGCCGGTACTCTGGCGCAAGCTGCCCGGGAGCCGCTCCGCCGGCCGGGTCCAGTCGGTCGCGCTGCGGCTTATCTGCGACCGCGAGACGGAGATCGAGGATTTCCTCTCGCAGGAATACTGGAGCGTCAAGGGCGTCTTCCGCAGCGGGCGGGGCGAGACATTCGAGGCGGCCCTGACCCATCTTGAAGGGCGCAAGCTCAACAAGATGGCGATCGCCAGCCAGACCGATGCCGAGGCCGCGGTACGCGCCGTCGAAGCGCACGATTACGCCGTCGCCAAGGTCGAGCGCAAGCAGACCCGGCGCAACCCGGCGCCGCCGTTCATCACCTCGACGTTGCAGCAGGAATCCTCCCGTAAGCTGGGCCTTTCGGCATCGCAGACGATGCGGGTGGCGCAGAAGCTGTACGAAGGCATCGCCATCGACAACGAAACCGTCGGGCTCATCACCTACATGCGGACCGATGGAGTCCAGATGGCGGATGAGGCCATCGCCGGCTGCAGGGAGCTGATCGGCGCCGACTATGGTGCACGCTACCTGCCCGAGAAGCCGCGGATCTACAAGTCGAAGGCGAAGAACGCGCAGGAAGCGCACGAAGCGATCCGGCCGACCGATGTCCGGCGCGCACCCGCCGATGTTGCAAGGTTCCTCGATCGCGACCAGCAGCGCCTCTACACCCTCATCTGGAAGCGGACGGTCGCCAGTCAGATGGAGTCGGCGGTTCTCGATCAGGTCGCCGTCGACATTGCCTCGCCCGATCGCCAGGTCATACTCCGCGCCACCGGCTCGGTGATCGCCTTCGACGGCTTCCTCAAGCTCTATCGCGAGGATCGCGACGATGCCGAGGGAGACGCCGAGGCCCAGGTTGAAGGCCGGGTTCTGCCGGATCTGAAGGAGGCCTACCCGCTGGAGCGGCTGCGCGTCCTTTCGGAGCAGCATTTCACCCAGCCGCCGCCACGCTTTACCGAAGCCAGTCTGGTCAAGCGCCTGGAAGAACTCGGGATCGGCCGACCGTCGACCTATGCCAGCATCATCTCGGTTCTGCAAGATCGCAACTACGTCCGGCTGGAGAGCAAGCGCTTTATCCCCGAGGATCGGGGCCGGCTCGTCACCGCCTTTCTCGCCAGCTTCTTCGAGCGCTACGTTGCGTACGGCTTTACCGCCGAGATGGAGGAGAAGCTTGACGAAGTCTCCGGCGGGAGGATCGACTGGCGGTCGGTGCTCAGCGACTTCTGGCGCGACTTCAGCGCCAGCGTTGACGAAACGAAGGATCTTCGCGTTGCACAAGTGCTCGATAAGCTCGACGATCTTCTCGGCCCGCACTTCTTTCGCCAGGTTGAGGGAGGCCCGGATCCGCGCCGCTGTGTGGTCTGCGCGGACGGCCGGCTGAGTCTCAAGCTCGGCAAGTTTGGCGCTTTCATCGGCTGTTCCAACTATCCCGACTGCCGCCACACCCGGCCGCTGGTTCCGATCCGCGGCGATGAGAGCGACGAAATCAAGGAGATCGAGGCCAACGGCCGCGAGCTCGGCCTCGATCCGGCAAGTGGGCTTCCGGCCATCGTTAAGAAGGGGCCGTACGGCTACTACATCCAGCTCGGCCACGCTGCCGGCAACGGCAGCGAGAAGCCGAAGCGCATCAGCGTGCCGCGGGGCATGGATCCAGAGAGTGTGGATCTCGACTCGGCGCTCGCCTTGTTGGCCCTGCCCCGCCAAGTCGGGATTCATCCGGAGACCGGAGACGAAATCACCGCCGGGGTCGGGCGTTTCGGCCCGTACATCCGCGTGGGTAATGTATACGCCTCCCTGAAGGGCGATGACGACGTGCTCTCGATCGGCCTCAATCGCGCCGTCGATCTCCTGGCCAGCACGGCGAAGCGCCGGCCGGCCGGCCGGGCCGTCGGCGACCATCCGGCCGACGGAAAACCGATCCTGCTCAAGAGCGGTCGCTACGGTCCGTATCTGGAGCACGGCAAGGTTCGCGCGACGCTGCCCAGGGATGAGAACGCAGACGCGATCAGCATCGAGCGGGCGGTCGAGATCCTCGCGGCAAAGGCGGGGACCGCGGGGAAGACGAAAGCCAAGGCATCGGGGACAAAAGCAGCTAAGGCCAAGGCACCGGGGGCCAAGACGAAGAGCGTAGGGTCCAAGGGCCCCGTCGGCTCCGGCGCGCCGGCGAAGACAGTAGGCAAGGCACCTGCCAAGTCGACCGGAAAGCCCACAGCCGAAGCGCATGGCAGAACCGGTGCGAAGTCGGGTGTCAAGTCGGGCAGCGGGAAGGCCGGCATGTCGTCCGCAAAGGCTGCGAAATCGACATCCTAGCACCGGCCTCGCCGCGACGCCCGCCGAGGTTGCCGTTTGGCGCTTGTCTTGCGCGCGTCTATCTCTAGGGTCAACCGAACCGTTCATGGCAAAGCCACGATCGGACTCAAGTAACTGAACCCCCTCTCCAGCTCCGAAGCTTCTCGATCTTGACGAAACCAGCCTCCAGAGCCGCTGCCGCGCCGCTGCCCAGTCGCGAGCAGATCCTCGAATACATTCAGGCGAGCTCCGGCCGGGTCGGCAAGCGGGAGCTGGCACGCGCCTTTCGTCTCAACGCCGAGCAGAAAATCGAGGTGCGTCAGATCCTGCGCGAGCTTGAGAGCACGGGTGCGATCGGGCGCGACCAGGGCCGGCGCTTCCGCCGGGCCGGACGGCTGCCGACGGTGGCTGTTCTTGAGATCCTCGATGTCGATGTCGACGGCGAGCTGACGGCGCGACCGGTTTCTTGGGCTGAGGAAACGCCGCCGCCGAAGATCGCGGTCGTGCCCGCCCGGGGCAGTCGGGCGGCGCTGGTGCAGGGCGACAGGGCGCTCGCGAGGCTCAGCCAGGCGGCCGACGGCGGCTACGAGGCCCGGGTCATCCGCAGGCTGCACGGCGGTGCGGTGCGGACGCTCGGGGTCTACGACCTGGTTGGCGGAAGCGGGCGCCTGCTTCCGGTCGATCGCCGAAGCCGCGAGGAGCTGGAGGTCGCGACCGTCGATACGCTTGGCGCCGAGCTCGGCGAGCTCGTCTGGGCCGAGGTCGATCAGGGCCGGCCGCTGGGGCTGCGCCGCGCGCGGATTGTCGAGCGCTGCGGTCCGGCGCGGGGGCCCCGATCGATCAGCCTGATCACCATTCACGACCACGACCTCCCGGTGCGCTTTCCCGACGTCGCGCTCGCGCAGGCTGCGGCCGCCGGACCGGCGCCGCTCGGCGACCGGGAGGATCTGCGCGACATCCCGCTGGTGACGATCGACGGCGAGGACGCCCGCGATTTCGACGACGCGGTGTGGGCCGAAGCGGACGCCGATCCGGCCAATTCCGGCGGCTGGCACCTGCTCGTCGCCATCGCCGACGTCGCCTGGTACGTGCGGCCCGGTAGCGCCCTCGATCGGGCCGCCTTCGAGCGCGGCAACTCGGTCTACTTCCCGGACCGGGTCGTGCCGATGCTGCCGGAGGACATTTCCAACGGCTGGTGTTCGCTGGTTCCGGGCGAGGACCGGCCGTGCCTCGCGGCGCATCTGTGGCTCGACGCGGAAGGCCGGCTACGCCGCCACCGCTTCGTCCGCGGCTTGATGCGCTCTGCGGCGCGGCTCACCTACACCCAGGTCCAGGCCGCGGCTGACGGCCATCCGGATGCGGCGCCGGCGACCCTGAACAGCGGTGTCATTGCCCCGCTTTACGCTGCTTATCGGGTCTTGGCCCAAGCGCGGGAGAAACGTGGGGTGCTCGAACTCGACGTCCCGGAGCGCCGGGTCATCATCGACCCGGCTACCGGAGGCATCGACCGGGTCCAGTTCCGTGAGCGGCTCGACAGCCACAAGCTGATTGAAGAGTTCATGATCTGCGCCAACGTTGCCGCGGCAGAGGCGCTGGAGGCGGCAAAGCGGCCGTGCATGTACCGGGTGCACGATCGCCCGCCTGACGACAAGCTGGTCGCGCTGCGCGACTTCCTCGAGACGCTCGGCATCAGTCTGCCGCGCGGTCAGGTCATGCGCGCCGGCGATCTCAACCGGATCCTGGCGCGGGCTGTCGGCCGGCCCGAAGCCCGGCTGGTCAACGAGGTCATGCTCCGCAGCCAGTCGCAGGCGGTGTACGCGCCCGGTAACATCGGCCACTTCGGCCTGGCGCTGCGCCGCTACTGCCACTTCACTTCGCCCATCCGCCGCTACGCCGACCTGATGGTTCATCGCGCCCTGATCGACGCTTTCGCCCTGGGCGCCGGCGGCGGCGATCCCGCCGGCATCGACATGGCCAAAGCCGGCGAGCACATCTCGGGGACGGAACGCCGGGCGGCGGCGGCGGAGCGCGACGCGCTCGACCGTTTCACCGCCGCCTATCTCGCCGAGAAGATCGGCGCGGAATTTGCCGCGCGGATCAACGGCGTCACCCGTTTCGGGCTGTTCGTCACCCTGAATGAGAACGGCGCCGACGGGCTGATCCCCATCAGCACGCTGCCAGACGACTTCTACGAGCACGACGAGAAGAGCCACCGGCTGGTCGGCCGCCGCAACCGGCTGGAGTTCCGCCTCGGCGATGCGCTCGAGGTTCGCCTTGTCGACGCCAACCCGCTCACCGGTGGAATCATCTTCGCTCTCGCCGGAACGCCCGCCGCTCCGCGCCACCGGCCGAGCGCGCCGGCCGGCAGGAAGAACGGCGGCGGTCGCGGCCGCGGGGTGAAGAAGAAGCGCCGGTAGGACCGAGGGGCCGAGGCTCTGGATGGAAGCCGATTTCATCTTCGACGTTGCTCCGACGCCGTGCGCCCACGCCTCAACGCTGGCTGAAACCGAACGCGGCCTGGTAGCGGCCTGGTTCGGTGGATCCCACGAGGGCCACGCCGATGTCGGGATCTGGCTGGCGGAGCGGCCCCTGCGTCGCGCCCGCTGGTCCGAGCCGCGTCTCGTTGCCGAGGGCGTGCAGGTGGACGGCAGGCGCTACCCCTGCTGGAACCCGGTGCTGCATCAGGCGCGCGCCGGGCCGCTGCTGCTGTTCTACAAGGTGGGGCCGTCCCCAAGCCGGTGGTGGGGCATGCTCATGCGCTCGGAGGATCAAGGCCTGACCTGGCAGGCGCCGCAGTGCTTGCCAAGCGGCATTCTCGGCCCAATCAAGAACAAGCCGGTCGAGACCGCGGACGGGTTGCTGATCTGCCCGTCCTCCAGCGAATATCGCCGCTGGCGGGTCCATCTCGAGTACGCGCACGAGCAGGGCCGAAGGTGGGAGGCGGGAAAGCCCGTCAACTCGGGCCGCGATTTCGCCGCGATCCAGCCCAGTCTGCTCGTCTGGCCCGATGCCGGCTATCAGCTCCTCTGCCGAACGCGTCAGGGCGTTGTCGGCGAGTGCCGCTCCGAAGATGGCCGGCATTGGTCGCCGATGCGCGCCACGGCGCCGCCCAATCCGGACAGCGGCATCGACGGCGTGGTTCTCGGAGACGGCCGCGGCGTGCTCGTCTACAACCACTCGGCACGCCGGCGCACACCGCTGAAAGTTGCGGTGAGCTCCGATGTTGGCGGGCGCTGGGCACCGATGCTCGTGCTCGAACGCGATGCAGGCGAGTTCTCCTACCCGGCGGTGATCCGCGACGCGGCCGGCATGGTGCACATCACCTACACCTGGAACCGGCAGACGATCCGCCACGTTAGCATCGATCCGCGCGAGCTGTGCCGGCTGACCTGAGCGGCGTGGGATTGGCTTAGGGCGCCCGACTGCGCGCAAGCCGAGAGGCGACATTGACACGGCCGATCGTGCGGCTATTGTGCAGCCTGCACCCACAACCTTCCGCACATTCCGAGGAACGGCGCGCCGATGGCCAAGCCTACAACCGTCTTGATCAAGCTCTTGAGCACGGCCGGGACGGGCTTCTTTTACGTTGCGAAGAAGAACCCGCGCACGACGACCGGAAAGCTCGAGTTGCGCAAATACGACCCCGTCGTGCGCAAGCACGTCGCCTTCAAGGAAGCGAAAATCAAATAGCCGGCCTCGATCGGGCGCCCCGCCCCTGACGCTCGTTGCGTTTTGCGCGTCAGCCGCGCACGTCGTCCACAAGCATTTCCAGCATGCCGATGTCGTGGATGACCAGCGACTGCTTGGTCCGCTCGACGACGCCGCGTCGGGCGAGGTCGTTAAGCACCCGCGCCACCGTTTCCCGGGTTGTGCTGACCCGGCTGGCGATATCGCTGTGCACCGGGATCGGCGAGATGCGCCCCCGGTTTGCGTCGGCCGTGTGGCGGCGAACCTGACGAAGAAGCTCGGCCTGGACCCTGTTGTGTGCCGCAAGCGTGCTCAGGTCCATGATCCGTTCGTCGGCAGCGCGCACGATACCGGCCAGGCGGGTCATAACCTGTAGGGCAATGTGCGGGTGGGTGCCGAGAACCTGCCGGAAGGCGCGCTGCGGCAAAGAAAATACCAGCGTTTCGCACACAGCCATTACATTCGCCGAGCGCGGTCCGTCGTCAAGCGCTGCAAGCTCGCCGAAGTGGTCGCCTGCCTGCAGTTCGTCAAACGCGATTTCCCGGCCGGTGACCGAGTAATTGACGATTCGCGCCTGCCCCCGAATGATGAAGAAGACGTCGGTCGTCTGACCGTCGCGGTCGATGATCTGCTCGAGCGGGGAATACCGCCTGTAAACGCCGGACCGCTCGATCGCCAGCAGCGTTTCGGCATCGAGGGAATGCAATAGTCGCAGCCCGGCGAGCAGGTGAGGGCCGCTGCCGGCAGCCTCCGCGGGAGCGGCGGGCGGAAGTGGTAAGCGCAGGTCAACGGACGTGACCAGGAACGATGCGGATGACATGCGTGCACTACCGCGTTTTGAGACAACCCGAAGTATACACGGTGCACGCGCTTATTGCGAGCATGAATATGCGCATAAACCATCATTCCGAGAACACAGCGCCGTCCCGCCGCGCGTCGGCGGCACCTGAAAACCCACCGGCCGCCTCGCGGTGCACGGCGTGGACGCCGCCGAAGAACATGTTCTTCGCCGACCACTCGTCGATGTCGAAGGCTCCGGCAAGCACCTCCGTGACGGCCTCGGGAAAACCCGGCTCTAGGCTGAGCTTCCCGCCTTCTAGGTGCAGGCGGGGGGCCGCAATGGCGGCGTCAAGCCCCGCGCCGCGGGCGAAGACATCGAGCAAAACCTGAAGGATGGCGGTGCGGATCCGGTTCGATCCGCCCGAACCAAGCGCCACGACACCACCGCCAGAGTCGATACCGATGACCGGCGTCATCATCGAGCACAAACGCCGGTCGAGCGGCCAGCGCTGGCGACCGTGCGGGTTTATATCGTCCTCACCGAGCATGTTGTTGAGCATGATGCCGGTGCCGGGGATGACGTAGCCGGAGCCCTCGCCATTGGAGATCGACAGGCTCGCGGCGTTGCCGGCGGCGTCGGCAATACTGATGTGGGTGGTCGCGCTGCGACCGGCAGGCCCGCCGGCGACAGAGCGCCGGTAGCGGGCGAGAAGCTGCGGATCGAGGGCGATGCGCTCGACGTCCGTGTCCGCCGCCTCGTGAAGCCGCGCTTCGATCCGCGCCCGATCGGTCGCCGCCATGGCCTGCGTCAGCGCATCCGCGTAGTCCACGGACCCTCGCCGTTGCCCCGCAAAGGGATATTCGCGCATCAGTTCCAGCGCGAAGGCGATGAGAATGCCGCCTGACGACGGCGGCGGGTTGAGGTACAGCCGTGAGGCGAAGATGTCGATCGCGATTGGCCGACGCTTCTCGACCCGGTAGTCGCTGAGATCGGCTTGGCCCAGATGGCCGCCGAGGCTTCGACTGTCGCCAATCAATCGGCCGGCGATCTCCCCGCGGTAGAACAGGTCGTCGCCCTCGATGGCGAGGATCTCAAGCACGTCCGCCAGTTCCGGTAGCCTGTAGACCTCGCCGGCCTCTACCAGATCCTCCGGCCGCGCCCGACTGGCGAGCAGCGCGAAAGCGTCCGAGCTGTGCCTGAGAATGGCGCCGACAACCCGGGCCATATAAGCCTGCATCGCCGTCGTCTCGACGCCGCGGCGGGCAAGCTCGACGGCCGGGGCGACGACTTCGCGCATCGGCATGCGACCGAGCGCCCGGTGCGCCACGAACAGCCCGCGGACGACGCCGGGCGTGGCGATTGAGCCCATGCCGATGTGGAATTCCTGCCGGGTCGGGCCGAAGTCGGCGAGGATCGGCGCGAAATCGATGTCCGCCACCGCGGCACGGGCCTTTGGCGTGTGGCCGAAGAAGTCGAAGACGAGCGGTGCGCCGGCACGATCGCCTTCGGCGCGGCGGGCTAGGAGAAAGCCGCCGCCGCCCAGAGAGGCGAGGATCGGTTCGGCCACGCAGGCGGCGCACATGGCGGCGAGCGCCGCGTCGAAAGCGTTGCCGCCGCTGTCGAGAAGGGCAGCGGCGGCCCGCGCGGTCTCAATGTGCCCGCAGGCGACAATTCCTTTTGCTTTCATCACGGCCTGCTTTGGTTCAAGGAAGGCCGTGCCGTCGGTATCCGCCGCTACGCCCGCTGTCAACGGCCGCGCGCGGTTTAATGACTGGCGTCGGCGGAATGGCTGTGCGATGACAGACCCCCGCAGGCTCCTGCGCCCCGGCGGCGGATCGTCAGACTTCCGCGCCGCGTCCGCCCGCCGTCAATCCAGCCAGCCGAACGCAAGCTTCGATGCCAGAGTTTCCGGAAAAAGCGCTTCTACCCGCCGGGATGACCGACGTTCTGCCGCCGCACGCGGCCTTCGAGGCCGACACCGTCGAGGGGCTTGTCGCCATCTTCACGACCTACGGCTACGAGCGGGTCAAGCCGCCGCTCGTGGAGTTCGAAGAAACTCTGCTTTCAGGAAGCGGCGCCGCGCTCGCCGATCAGACCTTCAAGCTCGTCGATCCTCTTTCTCAGCGCACCCTGGCACTGCGCTCCGACATGACCATGCAGATCGCGCGCATTGCCACCACGCGCTTGGCGAAACGCCCCCGGCCGCTGCGGCTCAGTTATGCCGGTCAGGTCGTCCGCGTCGTCGGCTCGGAGCTTCGCGCCGAACGCCAGTTTGGCCAGGTCGGCGCCGAACTCGTCGGCACCCACTGCGCCCGCGCCGATGTCGAGATCATCGCCATGGCGGCTGGAGCCCTCGCCGAGCTGGGCGCCCGGAACCTGTCGGTTGATCTCGGCTTGCCGACGCTGGTTTCCTTCCTGGTTCCCCACGGATCGTGCAGCGAGGAGGCGGCCCGGCGGCTGCGCACCGCTCTCGACTGCAAGGATGCCGGTGCGGTCGCCGCCCTGGCCGACGACATCGGCGGCGGCGCGGCCGCCCTGCTCGGCCGCGTCGTTGCCGCCGCCGGCTCTCCCGAAGAAACGATTGCCGCCCTCGACGCCGCCAGCCTGCCGCCGCGGGCCGCCCGCGAGCGCGCGGCGCTGGTGGATGTGTTCGACCGGATCAGGCGTGCCGCGGCATGGCTCGACGTCAGCATCGACGTGGTCGAGTACCGGGGCCTGGAATACCACTCCGGCGTCACCTTCTCCCTCTACGCCAAGGACGTGCGAGGGGAGTTGGCGCGCGGCGGGCGCTACCTCGCCGGCGAAAGCGAGCCGGCGACGGGCGTGACGCTCATCATGGACGCGGTGCTCGAGAGCCTGCCGCGCCGGCCGCCGAGGCGGCGGGTTTTCGTTCCGCCGGGGGTTTCGCCGGAACAATCCCTGTGCCTTCGCGCCGACGGCTGGATAACCGTGCACGCCGTTGACGACGCTGACAACGT
>JBBSCD010000017.1:0-33381 GCA_038250645.1 Rhodospirillales bacterium | reverse complement strand
TCTGCTGCTCGTCGTTCACATGGGGGAAACGCCGGTGATCGTCATTCTCGCTATCGACGAACCCGGCCTCGGCATCCTCGTCGTGATCGTCAGCACCGATCCCGCCTGATCACGAAGGGCACATCGTCAACGGGCTGCTACACTAAATCAGGCTAGGCTCTATACTAGCTAATGCCGTAGGCGCTTTGGCCACTCTACGCGTGCCTCCAGACCATCGACAAGACCCGCCGCTTGGCCCGCGCTTGACCGGGTTCGGGACCGGCACTATGGTCCGCCGCGCGGCGAATGTCCGGTAGCGGGGCCGTCGCGTCCCGAAAGGCATGCCGGAAATGGAAAGCATGGCGGCGCAAGGACCCTCCTTCCAATCGCTCATTCTCTCGCTCCAGCAGTTCTGGGCCGACCGCCGCTGCGTCCTCCTCCAGCCGTTCGACATGGAGGTCGGTGCGGGTACCTTCCACCCGGCGACGACTCTCCGCGCGCTGGGCCCGGAGCCGTGGCGCTGCGCCTATGTCCAGCCCTCGCGGCGGCCGACCGACGGCCGTTACGGCGAAAACCCGAACCGGCTGCAGCACTACTACCAGTTCCAGGTCCTGCTCAAACCGTCTCCCGAGGAGTCGCAGGCGCTTTATCTCGACAGCCTCGCCCATCTCGGGATCGATCCGGCGGTGCATGACATCCGCTTCGTCGAGGACGACTGGGAGAGCCCAACGCTGGGCGCCTGGGGGCTCGGCTGGGAGGTCTGGTGCGACGGCATGGAGGTAACTCAGTTCACCTACTTCCAGCAGGTGGGCGGGATCGAGTGCGCTCCGGTGGCGGTCGAGCTGACCTACGGGCTGGAGAGGCTGGCGATGTACATCCAGGGGGTCGAGAACGTCTACGACCTCGACTGGGACGGCTGCGGGACCCGCTACGGCGACGTCTTCCTCCAGGCCGAGCGCGAGGGGTCGGCCTACAATTTCGAGTACGCCGACACCGCCATGCTCTTTCGCCACTTCGCCGACGCCGAGGACGAATGCCGGGCGCTGCTGACGGCCGGGCTGGCGCTGCCGGCCTACGACCAGTGCATCAAGGCCAGCCACCGCTTCAACCTGCTCGACGCCCGCGGCGCCATCAGCGTCACCGAGCGCGCGGCCTATATCGGCCGGGTCCGGGCGCTGGCGCGCGGCTGCTGCGAGGCGTGGCTGGTCAGCCGCGGCCACGGGACGGCGTAGCCGTGCGGATCGCCTGAGCCATGGCCGAGCTGCTGGTCGAGATCCTGAGCGAGGAAATCCCCGCGCGGATGCAGGCGCAGGCGATCGCCGATTTCGAGCGCCTCGTTCGCGCCGGGCTGGGCGAGGCGGATCTCGCCTTCGCGAAGGTCCGCCGGTTCGTCACGCCGCGCCGGCTGACGCTGATCGTCGACGGTCTGCCGCTGGCCCAGCCGGACAGGGCTGAGGAGCGTCGAGGGCCGCGCGCCGATGCTCCGGACGCCGCGATCGCCGGCTTCCTACGCTCCGTCGGCCTCGGTCGCGGCGATCTGGAGGAACGCGACACCGGCAAGGGCCGGTTCCTGTTCGCCGTGATCCGACGCCAGGGGCGTGACGCGGCTGAGGTGATCGTCGAGGTCCTCGAACGAGCGATGCGGGCGCTGCCGTGGCCCAAGTCGATGCGCTGGGGCGACCACGAGGTGCGTTGGGTCCGACCGCTGCATGGACTGCTCTGCCGCTTCGAGGGCAGAACCCTGCCGCTGCGCTTCGGCCCGGTGACGGCCGGTGGGACCACCTGCGGCCACCGTTTTCTCGCTCCCGACGCCTTCGCCGTGGACGGCGGAGAGGACTATCTGCGCAAGCTCGCCGCGGCCAGGGTCATGGTCGACCCGGACGGGCGCCGGCGGGTCATCACGGCCGAAGCCGAACGCCTCGCCGCGGGCGAGAACCTGACCATGCGCGCCGATCCGGCCCTGCTCGACGAGGTCGTCGGGCTGGCTGAGTGGCCAGTGGTCATGCTCGGGCGGATCGACCTGCGTTTCATGGACGTGCCGGCGGAGGTTCTCGTCACGGCGATGCGCGCCCACCAGAAGTATTTTTCGCTGGTCGACGGTGATGGCGTCCTCGCGCCCCGCTTTCTTCTCGTCGCCAATACGCCCGGCGTCGACGGCGGCCGGGCGATCGTCGCCGGCAACGAGCGCGTGCTGCGCGCCCGGCTGGCCGACGCCAAGTTTTTCTGGGATCAGGATCGCCGTCAGCCGCTGGCGTCGCGAGTGGAGAAACTTGCGGGCCGGGTCTTCCACGCCCGGCTCGGCTCGGACCTGGATCGGGTTGCCCGGATCGCCCGTCTGGCGCGCGGACTTGCCGGCAGGACCGGCGCCGATCCCGACCTCGCCGGCCGCGCCGCGGAGCTGTGCAAGGCCGACCTGACCACCGGGATGGTCGGAGAATTTCCCGAACTGCAGGGCCTGATGGGCCGCTACTACGCGCTTCACGACGGCGAAGTCGCGGCCGTGGCCGAGGCCGTCGCCGACCATTACGCGCCGCAGGGCCCGTCCGACCGCTGTCCATCCGCGCCGGTCAGCGTTGCCGTCGCCCTTGCCGACAAGATCGACACGCTCGCCGGTTTCTTCGCCATCGGCGAGACCCCGACCGGATCGAAGGATCCCTACGCGCTTCGTCGCGCCGCGCTCGGGGTCATCCGCATGATCATCGAGAACCGGCTGCGCCTGGCTCTGCGCCCGGTCCTCGCCGAGGCCGTGGCCGGCTACCCGGTCGAAGTTGGCGGCGCGCGCAAAAACGAGGTCGCCCAGGATGTCCTCGCCTTCATCGCCGAACGGCTCAAGGTCCACCTGCGCGCACAGGGGGTCCGCCACGACCTAATTACCGCCGTGTTCGCCCTGGGCGGCGAGGACGACCTGGTGCGGCTGCTCGCCCGGGTCGACGCGCTTAAGGACTTTCTCGACACAGATGACGGTGCTAATTTGCTGACCGCTTACAGGCGGGCGAGCAATATTGTCCGCATAGAAGAAAAGCGGGACGGCGCAGCATACGACGAGGAGGCGGAACCAGCGCTATTCGCGGAGCAGGACGAGGCGTTGCTGCATCGGTCGTTGATGCAGGCGCGGCAGCGGATCGCCGAGGCTTTGACCGGGGAGCGCTTTGCGGCGGCCATGGCCGCGCTCGCGGATCTTCGCCGGCCGGTCGACACCTTTTTTGACACCGTGACGGTCAACTGCGCCGATGCGCGGCTTCGGGCCAATCGGTTGAAGCTGCTTTCGCAGATCCGGTCGGCTCTGGGAGGGGTCGCGGAGTTTTCACAGGTCGAGGGATAGGAAGAAGACCATGACGAAATGGGTTTACACCTTCGGGAACGGCAAGGCCGAAGGCGGGGCGAAGGACAAGAACCTGCTCGGCGGCAAGGGCGCCAACCTGGCCGAGATGAGCAGCATCGGGATTCCGGTGCCGGCGGGTTTCACGATCTCGACCGAGGTCTGCACCCACTACGTCGAGCACGGCAATGCGTATCCGGACGGCCTGAAGGAACAGGTCGCGGCCGCCCTCGCCGAGGTCGAAAAGATCATGAAAGCCAAGTTCGGCGCCGACAGCGGACCGCTGCTGCTGGTCTCCGTGCGCTCGGGCGCTCGGGCGTCGATGCCGGGCATGATGGACACCGTTCTCAACCTCGGTCTCAACGACGAGACGGTGAAGACGCTGACCAAGAACACCGACGACGCGCGCTTCGCCTTCGACAGCTACCGCCGTTTCATTCAGATGTTTTCGAACGTCGTGCTCGGGGTCGAAACGCACAACTTCGAAACGCTGCTCGAGGAGCACAAGGAAAAAGTCGGCAAGACCCTGGACGTCGAGTTGACCGCTGACGACTGGAAAGAGCTGATCGGCAAGTACAAGGAAGAAATCCGCAAGCATATCGGCAGGGACTTCCCGCAAGATCCCCACGAGCAATTGTGGGGCGCCATCGGCGCGGTCTTCGGCAGCTGGATGAACAAGCGGGCGATCACGTATCGCAAGCTGAACAACCTGCCGGACCACTGGGGCACAGCGGTCAACGTTCAGGCGATGGTCTTCGGTAACATGGGCGATGACTCGGCCACCGGCGTGTGCTTCTCGCGCAATCCGTCGACCGGCGAGAACGCCTTCTATGGCGAGTACCTGGTCAACGCTCAGGGCGAGGACGTCGTCGCCGGCATCCGCACCCCTCAGCCGCTGTCTC
This sequence comes from Rhodospirillales bacterium, assembly GCA_038250645.1. Taxonomy (GTDB): domain Bacteria; phylum Pseudomonadota; class Alphaproteobacteria; order Rhodospirillales; family Defluviicoccaceae; genus JAEULH01. Next base: position 29,181 of record JBBSCD010000017.1, on the reverse strand, counting down.
TCGCCGAGAAGGCCACGATGGAGTCCGACCTGGCGGCGATGGAGGAGGTCCTGCCGCCGCTCTATACCGAGCTGGTCAGCTACCGCGACCGGCTGGAGAAGCACTACCGCGACATGCAGGACATGGAGTTCACCATCCAGAAGGGTAAGCTCTGGATGCTGCAGACCCGCAACGGCAAGCGCACTGCGGCGGCGGCCTTGAAGATCGCGGTCGAGATGTGCCAGTCCGGGCTGATCGACAAGAAGGAGGCGGTGAGCCGGGTCGAGCCGGCCCAGCTCGATCAGCTCCTGCACCCGATGATCGATCCCAAGGCGCACAAGGAGGTTCTCGGCAAGGGCCTGCCGGCCTCGCCGGGCGCGGCTTCGGGACAGATCGTGTTTACCGCCGACGACGCCGAGGCATGGACCAAGGCCGGCAAGAAGGTGATCCTCACCCGCATCGAGACCTCGCCCGAGGACATTCACGGCATGCACGCCGCCGAGGGCATTTTGACCACGCGCGGCGGCATGACCAGTCACGCCGCGGTCGTCGCCCGCGGGATGGGCACGCCCTGCGTCGCCGGCGCCGGCGAGCTGCGCGTCGATTACAAGGCCAAAACGCTGACCGTCGGCAACACGGTGCTGAACGAGGGCGACGCGATCACCCTTGATGGCTCGACGGGCCAGGTGCTCAAGGGCGACGTGCCGAAGATTCAGCCCGAAGTCAGCGGCTCCTTCGGCACGTTGATGGGGTGGGTGGACGAGATCCGCACCATGAAGGTCCGGGCCAATGCCGAGACTCCGCTGGACGCCAGCACCGCGCGCAAGTTCGGTTGCGAGGGGATCGGCCTGTGCCGGACCGAGCACATGTTCTTCGACCCGGAGCGGATCATCAACGTCCGCCAGATGATCGTCGCGCGTGACGAGAAGGAGCGCCGCGCGGCCCTCGACAAGCTGCTGCCGTATCAGCGCCAGGATTTTGTCGAGCTGTTCTCGATCATGGAAGGGTTGCCGGTGACCATCCGCCTGCTCGACCCGCCGCTCCATGAGTTCCTGCCGCACTCCGACGCCGATATGGCGGAAGTCGCCAAGGCGGCCGGTGTCGACCTCGAGATGGTCAAGCAGCGGGCGCAGCAGCTTCACGAGTCCAACCCGATGCTCGGCCATCGTGGCTGCCGCCTCGGCGTCACCTACCCTGAGATTTACGAGATGCAGTGCCGGGCCATCTTCGAGGCGGTCGCCGAAACGAAGAAGCAGGGCAAGCCGGTGCTGCCCGAGGTCATGATCCCGCTGATCGCGACCAAGGCCGAGTTCGACCGGCTGAAGACCATGGTCGATCGGGTGGCCGGCGAAGTCATGGAGGCGACGGGGTCGAAGTTCGAGTATCTCGTCGGCACCATGATCGAACTCCCGCGCGCGGCACTGGTCGCCGACAAGATCGCCGAGGGCGCACAGTTCTTCAGCTTCGGTACCAATGACCTGACCCAGACCACCTATGGGCTGTCGCGCGACGACGCGGCCAACTTCCTGGTGCCCTATCAGGAGCTGGGCGTGCTGCCGAACGATCCGTTCCAGACCCTCGATCAGGAAGGGGTGGGTGAGCTGGTCAGGATCGCGGTCGAACGGGGTCGCAAGACCCGGCCGGACATCAAGCTCGGCATCTGCGGCGAGCACGGCGGCGACCCGGCTTCGGTGCACTTCTGCAACGACGTCGGCCTCAACTATGTCTCGTGCTCGCCCTATCGCGTACCGATCGCGCGGCTGGCGGCGGCGCATGCGGCGATGGGCACCGGCGGGGCCAGCACGACGGCATAATAGCGCCGCTCGAAGGTTGCATCCGCGCGGGAGGGCTTCGGCCCTCCCGTACTTCCAGAGGAACACGACGATGAGCGGGGAGACATCCGCCGGGCAAGAGACAGGACCGGTCGTTCATTTGGCGGATCTGCCGCTGACGCATGAAATCAACGGCCACCGTTTTGAGGCCTCTCTCGCCTCGTTGGCGGCACCGGCCGGCGCAAGGCACGTCGGCGCGCGGCTCTGCGTCGTGCCCCCGGGGAAATCCGCCTGGCCGTTCCACTGCCACCACGCCAACGATGAGCTGTTCGTAATCCTGGAGGGGCGGGGCGAGCTTCGCTATGGAACATCTGTTCACGTGTTCGGGGCGAACGATGTTCTTGTGTGTCCGGCCGGCGGTGTCGGCACCGCCCACCAGATCAGGAACATCGGGACGGAGAACCTGCGTTACCTTGCGGTCTCCTCCATGCGCGAGCCGGATATCATGGAGTATCCGGACTCGGGCAAGTGGGGCGCCTTTGCCGGCGCGCCGCCCGGCGGTAAGGCCGCGGACCGCACCTTCTCCTCATTCGTACGCGATGACGCTCGGGTGGAATACTGGGACGGCGAAGTGGAATAGACGCCGGTCCGTACTCCGGTTGCCTGAACACCCGCCAGCCAACCTGAAGAGGCTTCAGCTTGAGGCTGGCTCGGTGCCATCGGCCGAGCGGTACCTCGCCCAGCCGGCGGCGCGGAGTTGACACGCGGGGCATGTTCCGCAGCCATAGCCCCAGTCATGGCGCCGGCCTCGCTCGCCAAGGTAGCAGCTGTGGGTGTGCTCGCGGATGAGCGCCACCAGCCCGGCGCCGCCGAGGCTTTCGGTAAGCCGCCACGTCACGGCCTTGTCCAGCCACATCAGCGGGGTATGGATGACGAAGCGGCTGTCCATGCCGAGATTGAGGGCGAGCTGCATCGCCTTGATGGTGTCGTCGCGGCAGTCGGGGTAGCCGGAAAAGTCGGTCTCGCAAACCCCGGCGACGAGGTGGCGAAGGCCGCGGCGATAGCCGATGGCCGCGGCCAGGGTCAGGAACACGATATTGCGCCCCGGAACGAAGGTCGTCGGCAGGCCGCCCGCGCCGAGGCGGATCTCGGCGTCGCTGGTCAGTGCGGTGTCGCTGATCTCGGCCAGAACGCCGAGGTCGATGCAATGATGTTCGCCGAGCCGGCCGGCCCAGATCGGGAAGCCGTGGCGGATCTCGGCCAGCACCGCCATGCGGCATTCGAGCTCGATGACGTGCCGCTGGCGGTAGTCGAAGGCGACGGTCTCGACGTGGTTGTAACGATCGAGCGCCCAGGCGAGGCAGGTCGCCGAATCTTGGCCGCCGGAGAAGAGGACCAGCGCGGAGGACTCCCCGCCCGGTGGCGGCGCTGTCACTGCCGATCGCCCGAAGACGAAGCCGAACAGGCCAAGTATTTTTCTATGAGGTGCCGTCCGGCGGTAACTTCGCGCCGGCGCGCGCTGATGGCGCTGCCCGATCAGGTCGCGGCGGCCGGTTCTTGGTCTCTTTGCTGAAGGTGAAACGCCCGGAGAGGATGCAGCCCTTCATTCCCGGGTCGCAGGAACGGCCCTGGACGCGCTGGCAATGACCCTGCAACTCGTGTGGACAGCCCCAACCGCTCACTGTTGCGCACTCTCTTCGTTCTCCGGCACCGCACAGTGCGGGAGTGGCCAGCCGAGGTCAAGGCGGCGCGTGACGAAACTCGCTCTTGGAACTTGAACGCGCCAGGAGCGTTGTCGAGGCAGTGGGACCGCCGCTGGATCCGCGCTTACGCCGGCGAGGTGTAGACCGGTTCGGCGCGGAGGGCTTCTCGAGCCCGCGACAGCCGCGAGCGAACCGTACCGGTGGGGGTACCCATGATCTTAGCCGCCTTCTGGTAGGAGCAGCCCTCATGTACGACCAGGATCAGGGCCTGGCGCTGGGACGCGGGCAGGCGGTCGATCGCTTCGGTGGTTTCGCGCAGCTCCAGCATCGAATGCTGCGCCGGCGGCGATGACATCCCATAGAGTTTGGCCAATCCGTCGCTCAGCGCGTGGGCCCGCGCGCGATCCCGGGTCTTGTTAATGAAGGCATTGCGCAGGATCGTGAACAGCCAGGCGCGCAGGTTCGTTCCGGGCTCGAACTTGTCGGCAGCGGCCAGAGCCTTGACCAGGCACTCCTGAACCAGATCGTCCGCCTCGTCGGACTGCCGGGCCAGCGACATCGCGTAGCGCCGAAGATGTGGCATCTCTGCTGTGAGCTCGGCCCGCATCCGTGTTCTCCTTCATTGAGCCCGTCCCGCCGTAACGAGAACAAGCTGCATCTGAAGGGGCACATGGACCTTAATCCAAGATAGCCTGTAGCGGAGCGGAAGAAGGTCAGCATCTTTTATCAATTAGATGCCAAACGTGGGCGATTTCTACAAATTCAACATCTTTCGATAACGTGTTTACATAGAATCCGTAGGCTGCTTTTCAGTGACGGCGCCGACCGAGAAGGAAGCCGGCGACCGCGGCGGCGACAGGAATGACAACGGCCGCCGTCGTCAGCATGGCGCGGAAGGAGTCCGTCTCGATGGCATGGCCGGAGGCGCGCGCGTCAAACCGACCGTGAGCGCCGTAATTGCCGGTAACGGGCGAGAAAAGGTTGTCGGGCCGCGTCGGGTCCGCCGGTTCGTCCGTCTGCTGGCCGCTGTAGCCCATCTTCGCCAGCATCCGATCGACGATCCCGGGCATCAGGATGCTGCCGAACACCAGCTTGAAGGAGGCCCGGCCGATGAGGATCTCGCGCGCGCCCGTTTCGGAGGCGCGAACGATCTCCGCCGCCGGAACCTCCGGTTCGTAAATCGGCGGCGCCGGCTGCGGCCGCATCGGCAGCTTGTTGCGCGCCCACTCGAACTGCGGCGTGTTGACCGCGGGCAGAACCACCATGCTGATGCGGATCCGGCTGCCGTCGTGGATGAGCTCGGCGCGCAGGGACTCGGTGAAACCGCGAATGGCGAACTTGGCGCCGCAGTAGGCCGACTGTAGCGGCAACCCGTGATAGGCAAGCGCGGAGCTGACGTTGACGACGGTGCCGTGGTCGCGCAGGCGCATCCGCCGGACCGCGCTCATGGTCCCATGTACCTGGCCGAGGTAGGTCACATCGGTCACCCGGCGGAACTCCTCAGCCGAGATCGCGGAAAAGGGAGCGAACACCGTTGCCATCGCGCAATTGACCCAGACGTCGATCGCGCCGAACTCCTGTTCGACGCGTTCGGCGGCCGCCTCGATGGCAGAGGCATCGGCAACGTCAGCGGGAAGGACGAGGCCGACGCCGCCGTCAGCTTCGACGTCCGCCTTCGCTTCCTGCAGGCGCTCGATGCCGCGGGCGATCAGGCCGACGGCGTAACCGCGGCGGGCGAATGCGCGCGCCGTCGCCCGGCCGACACCCGCGGAAGCGCCGGTTATGACGACCACGGGTCTGCTCTGATGGGAGTCCATGCGGCTCGCCTGTACTGCAACGTTGAATCCTTGCGACAGTAACGAAGAGCCGGCGGATTTGGTTCCGCCTCGGAGCATCCTGCCTTGGCTGAGCGCTGTCGGCGGCGGTCTACCGGTTACAGCGCGCGAAGCCGTGGCGGCCGCGTATCTGGGCGGTCCGGGTCAACCGCTCGAAGGCCTCCGGCGGCGTCGCCATCGCTTCGGCGAACAGGCTGCCGGCGGACGCGCAGTAGGTTTGCTTGCCGATGTCGGCGCTGCGCATGGACGCGTCGTTGGCGAGCCTGGTGACGTAGGCGTTGAGCTGACGCGTTCCGTTGCCGCCGTAGGCGCGTGCGAAGAACTTGCGCAAAGACCCACTTTGCGCCGCGATCTGGCCTCGGAAAGCGGTGACGAAGGCGTTGTAGCGCGTCTGCTCGTTGCACGAGAGGGCGGCGACCATGAGCTCGGTCTGAAGGACGCGGGCGTTCAGCGTCGTTTCATCCGCCGGCGAGACGCAGGGCGCCGCGATGGCGGGCGCGGCGGCGAGAGACAGGGTTAGCAACAGGGGCGCGAAGGTCTTCTTCATGGTCGACATCTGCTCCTTGGCCGCTCGCTCCACTGCGCCGCGGCTGTCGATGATGGTGCTCAGGGATAGAAAAGCGCAGAAGCCTTAAGACCACGTTGCCGAGCCATTGGGTGTCGGGCGCCGACCATGTGCCGGACGCGCCGGGCGCTCAGATCGCCGAAAGCATCGGCGCGGAGTCTTCGATCTGCTGGATCTTTTCGAAGCCGTGGCGGAGCTCGAACATGATGAACTGCGACTGCTTGAGCGTGCTCGCAGCGCTGCCGCGCGGGAAGCGTCCTGCCCAGGCGTCGACCTTGACCGCGAGGGAGCAGAGCACCCCGCCGATGGTCGTGTGGTAGCTCTTGATCAGCGACTCGACCCGACGGAAGCGTTCGGCAGAGAGGTTCTGCCACAGATCCTTGGTGCTCCGCTCGAAGTTCTCGAACCGACCGGCGATGGACACCATCAACCCGTTGATCGTCGACTCCATCTCGGCGCAGGTCGCCATCAGCTCGTCGTCGTGGGCGAGCTGGCGAAGCTGGCGGATCATCCCGAGGGTCTTGAGAAATTCGCTGATCGCCGGAACCATCTGGTCGAGGCAGTTGCGGTAGTAGGCCAGCGACAGGAAAATATCGCCGTAATCTTCAAGGAAGCGCGGGATGCCGGCCAGTTCAACGCCAAGACTGTCGGCCATCTGCTTTAGTTTTGCCTGGGCCTGAGTAACGTCGGGATTGCGAAACAGGGCAATGATGTCGTCGAAGGACTTTATCGAAACGTCGCCGTTGCCGTAGATACGCCGGATCAGCGGATGGGTGAAGGCGCTCATGTACGAAGTCAATTCCACAACCTTGCGCTTCGATAGGCGCAGTGCCTCGACCTCGTTGACGGCAATGCCATGCTCGCGCAGCATTATACGCAGGCTGTAGACGTCGTAGCTCGGCAGGATCGCAAGCTTGCGCAGCAGGACGAGGTCGGGATGCGGCGGCACCATCGGCCAGTCGAAGACATTGACCATCGATTCCACGTCTGCCTGGCCGCTGCCGGTTGAGGCGTCTTCGAACAATTCGACGACGCCCTCAAGCCGCGAGTTCTTGATCATCCGGGCATGGCGCAGCGCCCGGGTCTGCAGCGGGATCACCGACAGCGGCAGGATGTGCAGGGAATCGCGATCCACATCGCTGATCTCGATGTGGATGCCGTCTCCGTCGGCCGCCGCCGCCGCGCCGCGCGTCGTCGCCACGGCATCCTGGGTCACCCGATCCCCTCCATCAGGGCGTCGATCTCGGCTTGAGTCTTGGCGACCCCCGGAAGCTGCGGTCCATGGGCCCGGACCACGCCGTCATCTTCCTCCGGCGCCGGTGCGGCCGGCGGCTGTTCGACCGGCGTCACGCCCAGCCGAGCGGTGAAAGTGGCGATCAGCTCGTCGATCTTGACCTCGATCGCGTGCAGCGCGGTGACGATCTTGCGGACCCGCTGACCGGTCAGGTCCTGGAATGTGCAGGCCTCGTAAATCTGTGTCGCGGCTGCGGTGAGCGCGGCCTTGTCGGCGGTCGTGCCGCCGCTGACCATGGCCTCGATCGACTCCGCCGCGTCCATGATCCGGTTGGTCGCCTCCGCGGTGGTCTCCGAAATCGCCTCCAGTTCGTCGGTTGCCGTTGGGATGTACTGGCTCTTCACCTCCGGTCCGATCGTCGACAGATCCGAGCGGACGCTCTGAATGTAGCCGGAGATGCTTTGCAACTCGGCGACCAAGGTCGCTTCCGCTGCCTGCCGGCGGGTTCGCAGGACGCAGATGAGCTGCTCGATCAGGCTTTGCATGTCGGTGGAAGAACGCGGTCCGGTATTGGCGAGATGATGCGGCATGGCCATTGCTCAGGCGTTGGCAAAGACGCTGGCGAGCTTCTTGCCAAGGGTCTCGGCATTGAACGGTTTGACGATGTAGTTCGACACCCCGGCCTGTTTTGCGGCAACGACGTTGTCGGTCTTGCTTTCGGCGGTGATCATGATGAACGGCAGGCTGCTGAGCTTGGCGTCGGCGCGAATTTCCTTGAGCAGGTCCAGCCCGTTCATCGGCTCCATGTTCCAGTCGGAAATGACCAGGTCGTACTTGCCCTGGCGGAGCTTGACGAGGGCTTCGGAACCGTCGAGGGCCTCGTCGATGTGGGTGAATTCGAGTTGGCGAAGGAGATTGCCGATGACCCGCAGCATGGTCTTGTAGTCATCGACGATCAAAATCTTCATGTTCTTGTTCATCGGGCGGAAGTCTCCCAAGCGGATGTTGCAATCTCAATTCCGGCGCCACGACAGCCGCACATCACCGCCGGATGCGAATGCGGAACGAGCCTACGCCAACGGCATTGACAAGCGATGTCGTGTCGGTGTTCGGCGCGTTTCGAAATGTTTCATGGCGTGCCTGCCACGCGCGGCGCTCTTGCGCCGATCCATCGGGCCGCGCTCTCGGCCGCGCCGTCTGCCGGGTTGGCCGGCCGCTGCGCCGGACGAGGGGTTGGCGTGGCGGTGACTGCCGCCCCCGCCCTGATCAGCGGCTGATAGATGCCGCTGCAGTCCCTGATCGGCGCGAACGCGTCCGTTAGCCCCATGACGGTCTCCGATGCGCCGAGATACAGAGCGCCATCTTCGGGAAGTCGCCGGGCGATATTGCGCAGCGTCCGCGCCTTGGTGACGGCATCGAAGTAGATCAGCACGTTGCGGCAGAAGACCACGTCGCATTGACCGAAGGGCGCAAGATCGTTGAGCAGGTTGAAGTCGCGAAACCTGACCATTGTCCGCAACGTCTCCGCGATCTGCCACTCCTGACCGGCGCGGTGAAAATACTTCAGCAGCAGCGGCGTCGGCATGCCGCGTTGGATCTCGAACTGGCTGTAGATGCCGGCGCGTGCGCGCTCAAGCGCACTGGACGAGATGTCGATGGCGACGATTTCGCAGTTCCACCCCCGCAGCTTCGCCGCTTCCTCGGCGAGGATCATCGCCAGCGAGTAGGGCTCCTGTCCGGTCGACGCCCCGGCGCAGAGGATCCGAAACGACTTCCGCATCGCGCGTCCGGCCATCAGCGCCGGGAGAACAACCTCGCGGAACGTGGTGAAGGGCCTCATGTCGCGAAAAAATGAGGTCTCGTTGGTCGTCATAGCGTCTATGACGTCGTCGCAAACCTGCGGGTTTTGGCGCATCACCAGGGTGGCGATGGCGGACAGATTGGCAAGCCCGTGCTTGCGGACGACCGGCCGCAGCCGGCTTTCCAGCAGGTAGGCCTTGTCCGCCGGCAGGATCAGGCCGGAGCGGCGCCTGAGCATGTCGGAAATCAGCGCGAACTCGTCGTCGGTCATGTGCGTGTTCCCGCGGCGAGCTGGCCGATCCGCTCGGCAAGCGCCTCGATCGGCAGAACTGCGCTGCAGAGCCCGGCGCGGGCAACCGAACCGGGCATGCCCCAGACGACGCTCGACGCTTCGTCCTGGGCGACGAGCGTGCCGGAAGCCGCGACGATGGCCTTGCCGCCGCGGGTGCCGTCGGCGCCGATGCCGGTCAGCACGACGGCCAGCGTGGCCGCTCCGTAGCAGGACGCGGCGCTGCGGAACAGGGCATCGACGGCGGGGCGGCAGAAGTTCTCCGGCTGGTCCTGGTTGACGCGTATGACCCGGCGCGGGCCGTCGCCGCCGATGATCATGTGAAAATTTCCCGGCGCAATGTAGATCCGGCCCGGCTCGATCGGCTCACCATCGCGGCCTTCGGCGCAAGGCCGTCGACCGATCCGGGTGAGATGCTCGGCAAGGATGGTCGTGAACTGAGGCGGCATGTGCTGGGCGATGAGGATCGGGAGCCGGCACTCCGGCCGCAGGCCGCCCAGCAGCGTCGACAGAGCCTGAGGACCGCCAGTCGAGCTGCCGATTACGATGATCTCGGGCCGGACCGGCCGCGTCTGAAGCAAGGGAAAGATCGCCCGATCCCGAGCCGCGGCCGCATCTTCGACACCGGCCGGCATCGCGGCGCGACCTTCGCGCCGACCCCGGCCGGCTTCACCCAGCGCGCGAACCTTGACGACCAGGTCGCGGCGGAAGTCGCCTTCGCCGGTTGCGGCGGCGGTGAGCTCACGGCTGGCCGACGGCTTCTGAATGTAGTCGGCAGCGCCGGCGGCGAGGGCGCGGATGGTCGTTGCGGCGCCGGGCTTCGACAGCGTCGAGGCAATGATCACGCGCGCATGCGGATCGATGGCGAGCATCTTCGGCAGCGCAGTCAGCCCGTCCATGACCGGCATCTCGACATCGAGCACGACAACGTCGAAACGCGTGCCGGCAAGCGCCTTCAAAGCCTGCTCGCCGTTGCTCGCGGTGGCCGCGACCTCGATGTCCGGTTGCTCGGCCAGCAGTCGCGCGATGAGGCCGCGGACCACCGCCGAGTCGTCCACGATCAGAACCCGGATCGGCTGGCCGCGCCGACCGTGCGGAGCATCGTCGACGCCCCGGGTCGATGTCGCCATCGCGGCGGTCATATCCCGACCATGATCAGCTTGAGCTCGAGAATCTCGCGGTCGAACGGCTTCATGATGTATTCGTCGGCACCGGCGGCGATGGCCTCGGCGATGGCGACGGGACTGCTTTCAGACGTACAGAAGATCACCTTCGGCCGCTTGCCGGCGGGCATCGCGCGTAAAGCCCGCACACAGCCGATGCCATCGAGCTGCGGCATGTTGCGATCAAGCAGGATGATGTCCGGCATCTGCCGCTGGCACGATGCGAGGGCGTCGATCCCGTTAACGGCCTCTTGCGTTACGAAGCCCATCTGCTCAAGCAGCTCGCGGGCGACGGCGCGGATGGCGCGCGAATCATCGACGATGAGGCATGTCTTCCGGCAAGCGGTCAAAAGGTCCTCCTGTACTGGAGAAGGGGCGGCCAGGCCGCGCGGCTGTCGCAGTGGACGGGGCGTGGGCTCAATCGCCAACCGGAGTGCCGGCGGCGCCGGCGGCGCCGTCGATGCTGTCGAGGAGCGGCCCGACCTTCAGGACGACCATCAGGTTGCTTTCGAGCCGGTAGATCCCGGCCGAAACATCACGCCAGCGGTCGTCGAGTGTCGCCGGGTTTTCCTCATACCGGTCTTCGCTGAGGGCGATCACCTCGCCCACCGCGTCGACAACGAGATTGAACAGCTCGCCGTCATACTCGGTGACGATGCTCATGTGCGAAGCGCCCGGAGCCATGGCCGGCATGCCGAGGCGGCGGCGGACGTCGATGGCGGTGATGATGCGCCCGCGCAGGTTCAGAGAGCCGGCGATCTCCGGCGGCGCCAGCGGCACCGGAGTCAGCGGACGGTTGTCGAGGACGTCGTCCACCGCCTCGAGGGGCAGGCCAAAGGTCTGCCGGTGGACGGTGAAGGTCAGGAAGTCGCGCCGGGCGCCGCGGTCCGTACCGGGCAATGTCGGGAATCCGGCGGTCCGGGCGCCTGAGTTCCGCGAGGTGGTCATGCCGCTTCTCCGTCCTGCTGAAGCACCTTGCGAAGAACGCCGCAAAGCTCATCCCGGTGCGCCTTCGCCACGAAAGAGGTGAACCCGGCATTGCGCCCGCGCTCGAGGTTCTGCGCGGTCAGCCGCGATGACAGCGCGATCATCGGCACCTCGCTCCAGCGGCCGCCGCTGTGGACCGCCTCGGCAAATGCGAAGCCGTTCATGCCGGGCATCTCGATGTCGCTGACGATCACGTCGACGTCGATGCCGCGGTCGTGAAGCTCCATCGCCTGCTCGCCGCCCAGCGCCTCGATCACCTCGAAGCCGGAAATGGCGAGCTTCGGCGACATCATTCGGAGGAAAAAGGCGCAGTCGTCGACCAGGAGCAGCCGCTTCTTCTCGTGGCCTTCGTCCTTGTCGGCGCCTCCGGCCTCGATACCGAACCAGTCGGCGAAGGCGGCTGTCAGGTAGTGGCCGACATCGACCAGATCGGTCGCCTTGCCGTCGATGACTGCGCTACCGAGGACGCCGTCGCCGTCGCCTTTGAATTCGACGACGAGTTGATCTTCGACGATGTCGACGATCTCTTCGACAATCAGACCAACGGTCCGTTCGCCTTCGGCAAAGACGAGAACCGGCTGCTGGCCCTCGCTGCGCGGCTTGCACTCCGGCGAGAGAGCCACCAGCGGCATCATGTGACCGCGATACTGGACGACCGCACGACCGTTGGCGGTCTCGATAGCGGCGGCATCGATGTTCTCGAGCCGCTCGACGAGGGCCATTGGCACCGCCTTGCGCGACCGGTCGCCGGACCGGAAGATGATCAGGCTTGAGCGCTGCTGCTCGCCTTGGGTCATCGCCGTCGCCTGTTCATTCCGGCTGACCTGGGCGTGACCGGCAGTCGCCGCGATCCCGTTGGGATCGAGGATCATGATGACGCTGCCGTCGCCAAGGATCGTCGTGCCGGAAAAGAAGGGGATCTTGCGCAGCATCCGGCCGACCGGCTTGACGACGATTTCTTCAGTATCGAAAACTTCATCGACAATGATCCCGAGATGGCGGCTGCCGATCTGGGCGACGATCACGTAGTAGTCATCGCGGGTATTGTCCCCGCTCTTGCCGGCGCCGCCCTCTTGCTGCGCCGCCGTCGTGCCGAGCTTGAGCAGGTCGCGCAGCGAGACCAGCGGTAGCAGCCGGTTACGCAGGCTGAGCACCGGCGCTGTGTTGACCATCTCGACTCGGTGGGCGCCGCCGGGGGCGACGTGGACCAGTTCGCTGACGCAAATCTGCGGGATGGCGAAGCGCTGGCCGGCGCAGCCGACGATCAGCGCCGAGACGATGGCCAAGGTCAGCGGGATTTTTACCGTAAAAGTGGTGCCTTTGCCGGGCACCGAAACCAGCTCGATGACGCCGCCGATCTTCTCGACGTTGCTGCGGACCACGTCCATGCCGACGCCACGGCCGGAGACGCTGGTCACCGTCTCCGCGGTAGAGAAGCCGGCCTTGAAAATGAACTGGCGGATCTGCTGGTCGCTCAGCCGCTCAAGCTCGCCCGGGGTTGCCAGGCCGCGCTCGAGGATCTTGTCGCGAATCCGGGCGATATCGAGGCCGCGCCCGTCGTCGGCGATCTCGATGATGATGTGGCCGCCCTCGTGGAAGGCGTTGAGCGTGATCGTCCCGGTCTCTGGCTTCCCCGCGGCGCGGCGGTCCTGGCGGGTTTCGATGCCGTGGTCAGCGGAATTGCGGACCATGTGGGTCAGCGGATCGCGGATCATTTCCAGAATCTGACGGTCGAGTTCGGCCTCGCCGCCTTTCATCTTCAGCTCGATCAGCTTGCCGGTTTCGACCGACAGATCGCGGACGATGCGCGGCAGCTTGGCCCAGGCCGTGCTCACCGGCTGCATCCGCGTCTTCATGACGCCTTCCTGCAGTTCCGTTGTGATCCGGCTCAGGCGCTGGAAGCTGTCGGCGGCGCGGCCGTCGTCCTTGCTCCGAGCGAGCTGGAGAAGCTGATTGCGGGTCAGAACCAGCTCGCTGACCAGCGTGATCAGGGACTCGAGAACATCGACGCTGACCCTGATGCTCTTGCCCGACGCTGCGACCTCGCGGCCGGCGCCGCCGGTGCTGTTGGCCCCGCCGTCGGCCTCTCCGTCAGCTTTCCGGGGGCTGGACGCGGCCGAAACGGCGTCACCGTCCGCCTGCGCCGGAGCGTCTTCGGGTTGCGGATCCGCGGGCGCCGAAGACGCCGCCGGCGCCGCTGCTTCTGCCGTCGCAGCCGGCTCGACTTCGCCGGAGCGAGACCGGGCCTCGCCGGCGGCGACCATTTCCTTCAGGTCGGCGATGAGGGCGGCGTGGTCCGTTTCCGGCTCGGCGCCGCTGACTTCCAGAGCGCCGATGAGGGCGCGGATCGCATCGACGCAGCGAAGGATTAGGCTGACCGCCTCGGGCGTGACAAGCCCGGCATTCTCGCGAAAGGTGCTCAGCAAATCCTCGCCGGCATGGGCGACCTTTTCCAGCCGCGGCAGGTTGAGAAAACCGCAGGTTCCCTTGATGGTGTGAAAGACACGGAAGATGCTGCCGAGAATCTCGCCGTCATCAGGCGTATCCTCAAGGCGAACCAGCTCGCCGTCGAGAAGGCCCAGGCTCTCTGAAGCCTCGGCGAGGAATTCCTGCAGCAGATCGTCCATTGGGCCTCTGGCTCCTGGCAGAAAGGGGGCGGAAGACCGCACACACGCGGCGCCGCGGCGGGTGCCGAACCGCCTCCGACACTAATCGTTAGACTTTGCCCGCTAGTGTCCGGCGTGTTGCTGCCGCGTTTCGGATCATGTCGAGCCATTGCGGCGGCGCAGGAGCGGCAAGAGGACGATGAACCAGCCAGTGAAACAGCCTGCGACCCAGCCTGCGCACATCCTCGTCGTCGACGATGATCCCGCTATCCGCGCCATTGTCGCGCACTGCCTTGAAGACGCCGGATACCGCGTGACCACGCTGGGCGACGGCGAGCGCGGCCCGCGGGTCGTCGCCGAAGAGGGCATCCATCTCGCCGTCCTCGACGTTGGCCTGCCCGGCATTGACGGCCTGACGCTGACCCGCCAGCTTCGCGTGCTGACCGACATCGGCATCATCATCCTCAGCGGCCGCGACGCCATCACCGAGAAGATCATCGGCCTCGAAGTCGGCGCCGACGATTACCTAGCCAAACCGTTCGAACCGCGCGAGCTGCTGGCCCGGGTGCGCAGCGTCCTGCGCCGGCTGCCCCGGGCCGAACACGGGATGCGATCGAATACGCCGGCAGCACGACCGCTCTACCGCTTCGCCGGCTGGACGCTCGACTTGGCGCGGCGCAGCGTCACCTTCGAGGACGGCCAGGCAGCCGATCTCACGTCCGGCGAATTCGACCTGCTCGAGGTCTTCGCTGAGCACCCCAACAGGGTTCTCTCGCGAAATCAGCTCATGGACTACCTTCACGGCAACCGAACACCCGCGTTCGATCGCAGCATCGACGTCCGTATCCGCCGGTTGCGGCAGAAGATCGAGGCCGATCCCAACAGTCCCGCGCTGATCAAGACCGTGCGTCACGCCGGCTACATGTTCACTGCGGTCGTCTGTCGCTTCCGAGCGGGATAGCTGCTGCCCATGTTCTATACAGCCGCTGCAATTCAACCTATACTTGGAATCGAGGTGGCGGCGGAACCGATCGAAAAGGCGCGCGACAGGCGTGCCGGTCGCGCTGCAAGTGAATTTGGCGAACATGAAGGGGATTATCGTTAGCGGACCAGCGCCAGCAACAGTGCCGAGCCTGACGCAATCCACCCTCACCGCCGCATGCCAGCCCCCCAGCCTGCGTGTCCCTGCATTCGTTGGGGCTATTGAACAGCGCGCCAGCGCGGAATCAACAGCAACACGCTCGCGCTGTTCAACTGCTCGGCGAAACGCCCTATCCGGCGCCGCTTTTAACCCCCCCTTAGGCCAAGCTTGGCATGTTCGCGGGCGAAACAGTCTGCGGCCCGCTCGGCGTCAGACTGTGTCCTACCACGGGTGGAGTGGAATCGTGAAGAACCTGAATATTTCCAGGAGACTGATGATCATTGCATGCGTGGCGGTCATGAGCTGCATAGTCATGGCGGGGATATCCCTCCTCACCATGGAGCAAGCGCTTGTTGAAGATCGACAGGACAAGACCAGAAATCTGGTAGAGACCGCCTACGGGGTTCTGGAACACTTTGCAGCACTTGAAAATGCGGGGTCGCTTACGCGCACCGAGGCGCAGACGGCGGCTAAAGATGCTCTGCGCGACCTGCGTTACGACGATAACGAGTACTTCTGGATCAACGATTTCCTGCCGACGATGGTGATGCATCCAATCAAGCCCGAGCTTGACGGCCAGGACCTTTCGCGGATTAAAGACAAGAGGGGCAAGCGGCTCTTCGTCAAGATGACTGAAGTCGTTGAGAAGGACGGAGCCGGGTTCGTTAACTACTTTTGGCCGAAGCCGGGCATGGAGGAACCCGTCGAGAAAATTTCCTACGTCCGTGGTTTCGCGCCTTGGCACTGGATCATCGGCACCGGAATCTACCTTGATGATGTTGCCGCCGTTTTTTACGATAAGCTGCTGTTGGCTAGCGGAATCATCGTTCCGACCCTCGTGCTGCTCGTCGGAACCTGCTTCTTCGTCGGCCGCGCCATCACACAGCCGATTTCGCGCATGACGATTGCCATGACAGAGCTGGCCAACGGTCAGCTTGAGGTCGAGGTTCCGGAGCGCGGGCGGAAAAACGAGATTGGCGAAATGGCGGACGCGGTCCAGGTGTTCAAAGAGCACGCCATCCAAAAGGTGCGGCTGGAAGCCAATCAGGAGGAGCTGGCAAGGCAGGCCGAGATCGACCGCAAGCAGGCAATGTCAGAGCTGGCCGACAGGTTCGACTCTGAGGTTGCGGCCGTGATGGAAGCGCTGGGCGGTTCGGCCGAGGAGATGCAGTCGACGTCGCAGGCGATGTCGGCGACGGCGGAGCAGACCAGCCGTCAGGCCTCGGCGGTGGCGGCGGCCTCGGATCAGGCGTCGAGCAACGTCCAGACGGTGGCGGCGGCGGCCGAAGAGCTGTCGAGCTCGATCCGCGAGATCGCGCGGCAGATGGGCCAGTCCAGCAGCATCGCCAAGGACGCCGCCGGCGAGGCGGAGAAGACGCGAGGAGCGGTGCGCGGTCTGGCGGCGTCGGCTGAGAAGATCGGCGAGGTTGTCAACCTGATCAACGCCATCGCCGGGCAGACCAACCTTCTGGCGCTGAATGCGACGATGGAGGCGGCCGGGGCCGGCGACGCCGGCAAGGGCTTCGCGGTGGTCGCCGGCGAAGTCAAGTCGCTGGCCAACCAGACGGCCAAGGCTACGGAAGAGTTCGCCGCCCAGATCGATGCGGTCCGTTCCGAGATCAACGGCACCGTCGGCGCCATCGAGGGGATCGTCGGGACCATCGGCAAGATCAACGAGATCGCCGCCTCCATTGCCGCGGCGGTCGAAGAGCAGGATGCCGCCACCCAGGAGATCGCCCGCAACGTCGAGCAGGCGGCGCAGGGCACGCAAGAGGTGACCAGCAACATCGCCGGCGTCACCCAGGCCGCCGGCGAGACCGGCGCCGCCGCCGGTCAGGTGCTCGAAGCCGCCCGGCTGATGGCCGAGCGCTCCGAGGAGATGCGCCGCTCCGTCGACGGCTTCCTCGGCAACGTCCGCGCTGCCTGAGATCCATCCCGGCGCCGCAGCACAAGGCCTCCCGGCACCTGCCGCGGGGGCCTTTTCTTTTCCGCTCCGAGCAGGTGGCCGTCGGCGTCGCTTCGGTCGACGGCGCTTAAGCGCGCCTTAACCCGCCTCCGGCATGATGACGGGGCGACAATCCGCCGAACCGTTTTCGCGTAAACCTGGAGGTTCCATGGGGTGTCTCCGACTCCGCCGCCCGGACGGCTGCCGCCGCGCCCGGATGTGCCCCGGCCGTGGTCATGCCTGACCAGTTCTTCCCGGCGGCGCGCCCGACCAGACTCGCTCTCGGCAGGCTCGTTGCGATCGGCGCCCGCTCCGGCGCAAGTATCGCCGACCAGGGCGCCACGGCGGCGGTCAGCTTCCTCGCCAGCATATTCATTGGCCGCCAGCTTGGCGCCGAAGCGCTGGGCATCTACGCGATTACCAATATCTTCGTGACCCTGATCCGGGCCCTGCAGGACTGCCTCGTGCTCGAGCCGATGGCCGTTTACGGGCCGAGACGGGCGCCGGCGGAGACGTCCGGCTATCTTCGCTTTCTCATCGGCCTTGAGGCGCTGTGGGTCGGCGCCATGTGCCTGCTGGTTGTGCTCGGTTCGGCGCTGGCCTGGGCCACCGGTCACATCGGCGAGAGGATGCTGGTCGGGCTGCTGACCAGTTCGGCTTTCGCCTTCGCCTACTGCTTCCTGTACTTTTCCCGGCGGCAGTTCTACGTCGATCTGCGGCCGTATCATGCGATGGCGCAATCGTTAACCTTCCTCGCTCTCGTCGCCGCCGGATTTGCGGTCATGACCCAGGTCGGCGGCGCGACCATCGCCGACGTCTACGTCATGCTTACCGCCTTCAGCGTCCTCGTCTGCCTTTCGCAGGTCCGGCGCATCACGTTCCGCCGCAACAGCAGGCCCTCTCCCCGCGGCGCCACCAGGCGCTATTTCCGCGAGCATTGGTCGTTCGGCAAATGGCTCCTGCTGGCGGTGCCGATGGGGATCGCGACCTATCAGGGCTACTTCTTTATCGTCGGCGCGCTCGTCTCGGCCGAGGCGGCCGGCCTGCTGAAGGGGGCGGAGACGCTCGTCGCACCGTTCTTCCAGATCGTCATGGGCCTGGGCCTGATGCTGATCCCGATGGCGGCGCGCGAGATCGACCAGATGTCGCAGGCCCGGCAGTGGGCCTACGTGCTGCGCTTGTCGGTCCCGATGATCGTGCTGTCCGTCATCTATGGCGGAGCCATTTACCTGGGCGGCGAATTCGCGATCGGCTTACTGTTCGGTGCGCAGATCGAGGGCGCCTACGCCCTGATCGAGATCATGGCGCTCGTGCCGTTCTTCATCGCTGTGGCCCTGCCGCCCAGCATTATGCTGTCGGCGCTGCGTCAGGCCAACTTGCGCTTTTTCACCCAGTGCCTCGCCGTCGCCGGCACGCTCTGCATCGGCGTACCGCTGGTCGTCGCTTACGGACTGCTCGGCGCCGCCTACGGCCTGCTCATCACCGAAATTCTTCATGCCGTGGGTCAGTGGGGCTGCCTGATATGGTGGTGGCGGCGCACCGCAACGAAGCTGGGTGGCTGAAGCCGAACGCGGCATCGTTACACCAGCCGGTCGGGCGGTTGTCGTCCGGCGAAGACCGCATCGAGGTTGTCGAGGGCGCGGAAGCCCATGGCGTCGCGGGTCTCTCGTGTCGCGCTGCCGACGTGCGGCAGAAGAAAGACGTTGTCGAGGTCGCGGTAGCCGGGGTGGATGTCCGGCTCTCCCGTATAGACGTCGAGGCCCGCGGCGGCGATGCGGCCGCTCTTGAGCGCCGCGATCAGCGCGTCGTCGTCGATAATCGTGCCCCGCGCGGTGTTGACGACGATCGCGCCCTCGGGCAAGCGGGCAATCCGCTCCGCATTGAGGAGGCCCTTCGTCTCCGGCGTCGCCGGGCAGTGCAGCGACAGAAAGTCGCTAGCCGCCAGGAGGTCGTCGACTTGTGGGTGGTAGATCGCGCCCTCTTCCGCGTCCGCCGCCAGCCTGCGGGCGCTGGAATAGTGGATCTCCATGTCGAACCCGCGGGCGATGCGGGCGACGGTCCTGCCGATCCGGCCCATGCCGATGATGCCGAGCCGCTTCCCGCTGACCTGGGTGCCCAGCATGTAGGTCGGACTCCAGTCGCGCCAGGCGCCGGCGCGGACGAGGCGCTCGCCTTCGTGCGCCCGGCGGGCCGCGGCCAGCATGAGCAGGATCGCGACTTCGGCGGTCGCGTCGGTCAGCACGTCCGGCGTGTTGGTGACAATGATCCCGCGTTCTTTCGCGGCGTTGAGGTCGATATGGTCGTAGCCCACCGAGTAGGTGGCGATGACGCGGATGGACTCGGGCAGCCGGGCGATCACGTCGGCGCTCAGTTTCTCGGTAGGGCAGGCGAGGAGCGCGTCGACGCCAGCACCGCGTTCGACGAGATCTTCGGCCGAGAAGTGAACATCATCCGCGTTCAGTAGGGCGACGAAGTCGCGCCGTAGCCGGGCTTCGACAGCGTCGGGCAGCTTGCGGGTGACAAGAACGACCGGCTTTTCGGCCACAGAACTTCTCCCGGATAATGCAGCGCGCCGACCGTCAGTCGGCGATGATGAAAGAAGTCGGTCGGTCTGTTACCCTCGAAGAAGAAAGGGATGCCGCGTCGCGCGGCATCCCCGAAAGGCTACGGTGCGGGAGGTATTAGCGACCGAAGGCGATCTCGGCCCGCCGGTTCTGCGGCTCGGCGACGCCGTCTCCGGTTGGAACCAGGAGATTGTTCTCGCCCACGCCCTCGGTGGCGATCCGTGTCCGATCGACCCCGCGCGAGATCATGGCCGTCGCGACCGAGTCCGCTCGGCGCTTCGACAGGCGCAGGTTGTACTGCGGCGTGCCGGTCGTGTCGGTAAAGCCGGTGATCATGATCGGCTCCTCCGGCTTGTTCATGGCGACATCGACCGCCTGGCTAACGATTTCTGTCGCCTCCGGCGACAGCTTGGCGCTGTTTAGATCGAAGAAGACCAGGTAGCGATTTGCTTCAATCGCCGGCGCCGGTTTCACTGCCGCTGCTGCGACTGCCGCCTCGGCCTCGCTGAGCGCGGTTTCGAAGCCCTTGCGGCAGGCCTTGAGATCGTCGGGCTGCAGGCTCTCCTCCGCCTGCTCGACCCAGCAGTCATAGAGCACCTGCGCCTGTGCCGCCGCCTCGGGGGCGGTTGTCCGGGCATTGCTATCGAGCGCGGCGACAAGGCGCTGCCGGGCGTCGCGCAGGTCGCTGCGATAGCGCTGCGGTATCTTCCGTCCCTTAAAGTCGTCGGGAAGGACAAGCTGGCCTTCCGCAGCGGCGGTGGCGCGACGCGCGTACGTCGTCGTGTCGCTTACGTCGCCGTACTTCGCCTCGGACTTGGCCATGGCGATATAGTCGCGAGCCAGCGCCGCCTCGAAGGGAGTGCCTTGCGGCTGGGTGGACCGCGCTTTGTCAAGGTATTGGTTGGAACAGCCGGCGGCGGCGACGAGTACTGCCGCGACGGCCAAAAATCTAAATGGATGCCTCATGAACGGCTCCTCTGGTTCCGGGCTTGGCTCAAGGCAGGGCCTGAGAATCCCCGCGGTTTCGATGGCCGTGGCCTAGAAGTTCAGGCCAAACCCAACCGTGTACACGGCGTTGCCGTTGTTGAAAGCCTCCCCCTGCTGGGCCTGCCATTCAAGTAGCCCATACATAAATGTGCTTTCATTGACCCAATATTTGATGCCGCCCTCCGGCCCAAAGATGAGCTTGTTATCAACATCGCCATATTGAGCGCCCACCAGCAAGCCGATAAACGGCTGAAAGGCCCCTAGCGGTGCTTGGAAATCAATGAAAGCGCTGGTGAACCCGGCGCTATTGTCGCTGACTTTGTCGCCGAATACCCAAAGCACTGTTTGGCGAACGCCGACCGGCAGCCATGGCGTGATGTAGTAGCCAAGACTACCGCTGACACCAACGCTGTTAGCATCGAACTGATCCAAAGAGGCACCGCTGCCGCTTAAAGTTGCTTCCCAAGATCCCGCCCGCGGTCCGCGAACCGGCTCGTACGGCGGGATCTGAACGCCTTCTTGCGCCGTCGCAGCCGGCGTGGGCGTCGTCTGGTAATCGGGAGTTGCCTGTTGCGCCAGGGCCGGCCCCGAGGCCATGGCCAAAATCGGCAGTGCGTATGCAAACTGTTTCATTTTCACCTCCGGTTGTCATGCCGAGATCGACATCGACTTCGGCTGGGGCGCCGGCGCATTCGCCAGTCGGACCCGTGACCTTGACGTGGCACTAGACTAGGTTAAAGCCTCTTCTTCCTTATGGGGCGGCAACATGGGGCGGCAACGCATTCTCGCCATCATGTGTTGGTTTTCAGCCACAGTCGGTGGAAGTGCGTATGATCGAAGTCCCAGCTGCGGTCGAAGTACGGCTCCGTCGGCGAGCGAAAGCGGGAACAGGGGAACCAGATCTTGTCCGGAATGGTCAGGATTTAACCGATACCGGCAGTGCGCGTCCCCAGAACGGATCCGGCGGCGGCCTCTTCGGCGACCTTGCCCTCGACCGCCGGCAAGGCGGAGGCGCAGATCCAGCCGTGATCGGCGGCGTTCCGTGCCGCCGTCAGGGTGTGCGGGTCGAAGACCACCTCCGGTCCGAGGTCGGCGATATCCTGGGCGGCCTGCCACGCCTCGCAGTGCGGCGTCCGGCGCGAGACGTCGCGCATGTAGACGGCGAGAACGCGGCCGGGGTGGCGCTCGACGATGTTGCGGTAGATGACGGCGTCGCGTTGGCCGCTATCGCCGATCAGGATCCATTCGAGTTCCGGGTAGCGCATGAGCAGGCCCTCGATGACGCCGATCTTGTGTTCGTCATGGCCGACCTTGAACCAGCCGCCCGGCTCGAGCATGAAGTCGCGCAGGATGATCGGGCCGTCGGGAATGTCCTGCAGGCTGAGATAGTCGCTGAACAGGTCGAACAGGTTCCATGGACTCGACGAGACGTAGAAGACAGGGTTGACCGGCCGGCCGGCGGTACCGCAGGCGAGCGCGCGGTAGAACGCGCTGACACCGATGAAGGGGCTCCGCGTTGCGGCGCTGTTCAGCAGGACGGTGCGGACGTGGCGCAGCATGTTGGTCGCCCCGGTCTTGACGATGGTGTCGTCGATGTCGGAGATCACGCCGAACTGCGCGTCGACCGACGGCACCAGGACCTTGCCCACCGCGCGTGCCGGGTCGGCGCCCTCGGCAACGGGCTCGATCAGCTCCAGATCGACCGCCCGCCAGCCGGTGTCCGCCTGCCCGACCGGCACCGGCGCGGCCGGTAGGCTCAGCTCGAAGTAGCCCTCGTCGTCGGTGTCCAGCACCCGCTCATGGACGCCGTGGCGGGCGCGGACCTGGGCGCACGGTATTTCGTCGCTCTGGTAGCGCTTGATCATGGTGAGGAGGTTCTGCCAGCGCGACGCGCCGGGAGAAAGCTCCCCGAGGTGCGGATCCTCGATGACCCGCCCGCGCAGGAAGAACCGCTCCGTCGTCCCGTAGCCGATGTACGGCCGGATCACCGCCGGCCGCATCCGCCCGGTCCGCTTCTTCGCCCGCCGGCGCAGACGATCGAGATGCGCCAGAAAATCCGCCGCCGCTGCCGTCCATCGCTTACCCGCCATCATCCGCCCCCTTTCCCTCGCTGCCGTTCCTATGGACCAACGATCCTCGGCTGTTCTTGCTTCCAATGCCTGCTCAGGCCTCGGGAAGCGGAATCGCCTCGTGCTCGTTCGGCACCGGTGCGAAACGACCGCTCTTCCAGTCGTCCTTGGCCTGTTCGATCCGCTCAAGCGAGCCGGCCACGAAATTCCACCAGATGTGTCGCCGCTCGGGGAACGGCGCGCCGCCGAGCAGCATGAGCCGCGAGGGGGTCAGGGCGCGGATCTCGGGCTCGCGACCGGAACCGACGAGGACCAGCCCGCCCTCGCCGATGGGCTCGCCGTCGCCGTCGAGACTGCCGGCGACAATGTAGATCGCCCGTTCGGGATGTTCGTCGGGAAGCGGGACGACCGCGCCGGCATCGATGATCGCGTCCATGTAGAACATCGGCGAGAGCGTCGCGACCGGCGAGCGCAAGGCGAAGGCGGTGCCGGCGATCAGCCGCGCCGTCGCGCCGTCGCGCTCGATCGCGGGCAGGCTCTGGGCGGCGTGATGGTGGAAGCCGGGCTCGCTCTCGGCCACGTCCAGGGGCAGGGCCACCCAGGACTGAACACCGTTCAGGCGTGGCCCGAGCATGCGGCTCTCTCGGCTCGATCGCTCCGAATGGACGATGCCCCGGCCGGCCGTCATCCAGTTGACCGCGCCGGGCCTGATCGTCTGAACGGAGCCGAGGCTGTCGCGATGGATCAGCTCGCCTTCAAAAAGGTAGGTTACGGTCGCGAGGCCGATGTGCGGATGCGGCGCCACGTCGAGGCCGCGCCCGGGGGGCAGCCCCACCGGGCCAAGGTGATCGAGAAAGATGAATGGGCCGACCATCCGCTGTCGCGACGACGGCAGGATCCGGCGCACCGTCAAACCGCCCACATCCCGGGGCCGCCCGGTGATGATGCGCTCGATCCTCTCCGGCAACGGCTTCACGGCTTTTCGGCAGGCATCGTCGCCGCCGGCGCGTCTGCCAATCGTCGGCTCATCCGCTTGCCCTCCCTGCGTTCCTTTCCTACGAACCCGATTTGACGGCGCGATCGGTCAGCCCGTCCAGCGCCTTGGCGAGCTTTTCCACCTCCTCCGCCGAGTAGTCGAGGCCGTGGCGCCTGAAGATCGTGCCATAGAAATACTCGGCGCTGTTGTAGGCGATCCAGACCGTGCCGTCGCTGTCTTCGTAGACGAGCGCCCTGGGCGGGAAGTCGATGGCGGCGAGGGGGTTCTTTTTCATGATCGGCGTCCCGTACTTCGGAGCGCCGAACGCCAGGACCACCGTCGGCCGCATCTCCAGCCCCTGCTCGCGCGCGGCCTGGGCGTGATCGATGCGCGGGAACACCACCATTCCCTTTTCGCGAACGGCCGCCTCGAAGCGCTGAGCGGTGTCTTCGACCGAATGGGCGCTCTGCTTGCGGATCATACCTTCGTCCGCGGCCGCGGCGATCCCGATCGTGGCGGCGAAGATCATGACAAAGGCGATCAATCTCATGGGTTCCTCCTGCTGGCCGGTTCTGGGGCTGTTCCTGGCTTGAGAGCCACCGCCGGCATGGTGGTCCTGTTGTCGTGCAGGACCGGCTGGATGAGCAGGCGGTACAGCGCGCCGTCGGCGGCATCGCGAAAGATGCCGAGCCCCAGCGTCATCGTCCCATGGCCGTCGCGGGGTTGCGCCCGGTAGGTCCCGAACAGCCGGTCCCACAGCGACAGATTGAAGCCGTAGTTGCTGTCGGTCTCGTCGCGGTGGATCGAATGGTGCACCCGGTGCATGTCCGGGGTGACGATCAGCCGGCGGATGAGCGCATCGATCCGCGGCGGCAGGTAGACATTCGCATGGTTGAACATGGCGAGCGCGTTCAGGCCGACCTCGAAGATGACGACCGCCGGCGCCGGCGCGCCAAGGGCAATGACTAGCGCAATCTTGAGCAGCATCGAGACGATGATCTCAATCGGATGGAAGCGCAGGCCGGTCGTAGCGTCCAGGGCGACGTCGGTGTGGTGCACCCGGTGCAGGCGCCACAGGAGCGGGATCCTGTGGAAGGCGACGTGCTGGGCGTAGATGGCGAGATCGAGGATGACGAGGCTCAGGACCACCGTGAGCCAGAACGGCGCATCGATGGTGTTGAACAGGCCCCAGCCGCGCTCGTGCGCCATGAGCGCCGCGCCGACGGCGGCCAGCGGAAAAAGCAGCCGCAGGATCGCCGTGTCCAGGGCGACCAGGCCAAGGTTGGCCCGCCAGCGCCCGACTCGCAGGCCGCCTTCGCCGGCCCGTCGCGGCAGCCGCACCTCCCAGGCGATCATCAGCGCCAGCACTGCGGCGAAGCAGCCGATCCGTATGACCATCTCGTTGGCGAAGATGAAGGCCTCCATCCGCACTCGCTCCGCTTTACATCCACGAGCGCCAAAATTAACGTGGTTCGCACCTGCGAAAATTACTACGGCGCGTTCATGCCCCAAGGACCCCTGGCGCAATACCGGGCCCGGCTGAAGGCCGGCGACCTGCGGCCCGATCCCGTTCAGGAATTGGCCGCGGAGAAGCTCGAAAGCCTGCATCATGCCCTGATCGGCTACCAGGCCGAAGCCGGCGCCGCCGGGCGCACCGGCTGGAAGGAGCGCTTCGGGCTGGGCCGCCGCCGCGTCGAGCCGCCGCAGGGGCTCTACATCTACGGCGGGGTCGGCCGCGGCAAGTCGATGCTGATGGACCTGTTCTTCCGCACCGCGCCGGTCGCGAAAAAGCGCCGGGTCCATTTCCACGCGTTCATGCAGGAGGTCCACGCCGAATTCCGGGACTTGCGTCTCGTTGAGCGCGAGGCCGAGCGCAAGGGTCGCTCTTCCGCGCGCAGCCGGCGACCGGCGGAGGACGATCTCGTCGGCGAGGTGGCGGCCCGGATCGCCGCCGAAGCGCACCTTCTGTGCTTCGACGAGCTCCAGGTTCTCGACATCGCCGATGCGATGATCCTCGGCCGGCTGTTCAGCGCCCTGTTCGAGGCCGGCGTCGTCGTCGTCGCTACTACCAACCGGCCGCCGCGCGACCTTTACAAGGACGGCCTCCAGCGCGAGCTGTTCGTGCCGTTCATCGATCTGTTCGAAGAGCGGCTCGACGTGCTTCACCTCAACGCCGCTACCGATTATCGGCTGCGGACCATGCGCTCGATGGCGGTCTATCTGACGCCGCTCGACCAGGGCACCGAGGCCAGGCTGCGCGCCTATTTCGCGCGGCTGACCCATGGCGCCGAGGTCGGCCCGGACGCGATCCTCGTCCAGGGACGACGACTGGAGATCCCGATGGCGTCCGACGACACCGCCTACGCGAGCTTCCACGAGCTGTGCGCGCGGCCGCTCGGGCCGGCCGATTATCTCGCCCTCGCCGGGCGGTACGACGTTCTGTTTCTGGCGCGAATCCCGCAGATGACGGCGGACATGCGTAACGAGGCCAAGCGTTTCGTCACCCTCGTCGATGCGCTCTACGAGCACAAGGTCAAGCTCATCTGCTCGGCGGAGCGCCCCCCCGAGGAGCTTTATGCGCAAGGCGAGGGCGCCTTCGAGTTCGAGCGGACGATCTCGCGTCTGCACGAGATGCAGAGCGAAGGCTACCTCGGCGCCGCCCACCTCTCCTGAAAGCCGGCGCTCGACCCCACATCAGAGGGTAAAGCGGGCGCAGCCAGGAGATTTGCGATGCACTGGACCCATTCGCGCATCATCAGCACCGCCGACGACGGCGTCGCGACCGTCATTACCGGCGACGGTGGCTGGGAGGCGCTGCCGTTCGGATTCGAGGGCGGAAGCTGCGGCGTCTATGCGAGCCGGGAAGACGCCGTGCGCGCCGTCGAAGGGGTGCTGGGCGACATGGTCTGCTGTGTCGGCCACCTCGCCGCCGACGCGGATGACGCGGATGACGCGGATGACGCGGATGACGCGTAGCGACCATCGGCAGGCGAAGTGATGGAAGCGAGATCAGGCGCAACGGTGGATGTGCCTCGTTTTGCATGATCCTTTTCTTCGGGTATGATGGAGGCACGATGGCGCACCCGGCACGAGCTTCAACCCACGACCGCGTGTATGCGGTCATCTTCGAGCCGGCGGAGGAGGGTGGCTTCGTCGTCACGTTTCCTGCGGTTCCGGACCTTGCGACACAAGGCGAAAGTCTGGACGAGGCAATGGAGATGGCCGCGGACTGCTTGCGCTGTTATCTCGAGGGTCGTGTGAAAGATGGGCTGCCGTTGCCGGAGAGCGAGCATGAACGGTCGGACGCCCTTCAGAGCCAGATCAAGGTCAGCCTACAGGCGGTATGAGCCGCCTCCCGACCCTGAGCGCGCGCAAGGTCATTCAGGCGCTGGAACGTGGCGGGTTCTTTGTCGATCACGTGACAGGCAGTCACTACCGGCTCAAGCACCGCGATGATCCGATGCGGACTGCCGTGGTGCCGTTTCATGCAGGCGACATCAAGCGGCCGCTTCTGCGCGCGATCCTCAAGCAGTCGGGCCTTACCGACGACGAATTCCTGGCGCTTCTGTAAGACGACCGCCGACGGCTGACCGCGGTCCAGGCTCCGTCGCCTTCGCCGTCGCCCTGCCTCGCGCTTCGCTCAGGCGTCGTTCGGAATTTCAAGGCGCAGGTGCGCGCCGTCGCCGGGGATCCAATGCGTCACCGCGCCGATCTTCTGCGCCGCGGCGTCGATGATGTTCATGCCGAGGCCGCGATCGACCTTGTCGGGGATGCCCGGCCCGCCGTCGCGCAGGTCCATGACCGTGGCGTCGTCGCCAAGCCTCAGTGTTATGAAAAGACCGGCATCCGGGTCGGCGTGCTTGAAGCTGTTGGTGATGAATTCATTGATGATGATGGCGATTGCCTGGGCCTGGCTTCGGCTGAAGGTTCCGCTTTCGAGATCCAGCTTGAGATCTTTCTGATCATGCGTGTTGGCTATGGCCGCGCAGACATTTCCGCAGATCCGACTGACAAAGCCGCACGTGTCGACGCGCTCTTCACAGTGGCTCGTGGCGAGCACGTCATCGATCGAGGACAGTAACATGATCCTGTGTTGAATGCCTTCGAGCTCCCGCCTTGCATCCTCTGTTCGTGCCTTCGCTTTCTTTATTTCAATGATCGACATCAGAACCTGATTGTTGTTCTTTGTTCGGTGCGAGAGCTCTCTTAGTAGAAGTTCTTTTTGTTCCAGAAGTTCTCGGTTCTGTTTCGCCAGGTGTGTCTGAGTAATGACGAGCGCTAGAATGTTGGCGAAGCTTTGCAGGAGCTTTATGTCATCGTCACCGAACGCGCGCGGCCTGTTGTTGTCTGCTTCAAGAACGCCGAACGTTTCTTCTCCCGACTGGATCAGCACATTCGCCATGCTTTTCACGCCCTGGTCGCGGTAGAGCTTCGGGATCAGGAACCTCTCTTCCGCATCCAGGTCATCGCATGACGTCGGCGATCCCGTTTGCAGGGTGAAGCCGGCGGCGGACTCCAGACCTCCCGGGAGCAGCGTCTCGCCGATGACGTGATCCCCCCAGCCGACACCCGCGCGGATCAGGAGCGCGTTCCGGTCCGGGAGATATTCGAGGGCCTTCACGTGGCTGATCCCCAGGGACGCGGCGATCTCGCGGCAGGCCATCGTCAACAGGGCGTCGACGTCGGTCGAGGATGCCGCGCGCGCGCCGAACGTGTGTAGGCGCTGCTGCTGGTCGGCCGGTGGAGTCATTGCGGTTGCCTCAATACCTTAGTAACGGTGAGTCACTCCTTGGCTAACGTTCGAGCCGTCGCATCGTCACCCATCCATGCCGAGAGCGCGAGCCGAGAGCCTGTGTCGAGAGCGTCGGTTCGCGCAACGGCCGCCGGCATCCGGCTCTGTTCGGCCCCTCGAACGAGCCGCTAAGCCTTGGCAACTTTCGGGCTTTCGCTTGTGCCGGTGGAAAATCCACGATACTAACACCGGCAAAATTCGCGACCGCGGCGGCCCGTTCCATGGGCTGCTCTCGCCGCAGCATCTCGGAGGGGTGGACACATGGCACGCAAGAAAATCGCGCTGATCGGCGCCGGCAACATCGGCGGCACGCTCGCTCATCTCGTCGCTCTGAAGGAACTGGGCGATGTCGTCGTGTACGACATCGTCGACGGCCTGCCGCAAGGCAAGGCGTTGGATCTCTGCCAGTCGACACCGGTCGAAGGGGTCAGCGTCTCGCTGCGGGGCACGGGCGACTACGCCGACCTGAAGGGCGCCGACGTCGTCATCGTCACCGCCGGTGTGGCGCGCAAGCCCGGAATGAGCCGCGACGACCTGATCGGCATCAACATCAAGGTGATGAAGGCCGTCGGCGAGGGCATTCGCACCCATTGTCCGCAAGCTTTCGTGATCTGCGTCACCAACCCCCTTGACGTCATGGTCTGGGCCCTGCGCGAGATCACCGGCCAGCCGCACAACATGGTCGTCGGCATGGCCGGCGTGCTCGACTCCGCGCGCTTCCGCTACTTCCTCGCAGAGGAGTTCGGCGTTTCGGTCGAGGACGTGAGCGCGTTC
>JBBSCD010000016.1:0-33839 GCA_038250645.1 Rhodospirillales bacterium | reverse complement strand
CGCCTCGGCCTCGGCCTCGGCCATTACCTTCTGCTTGTCTTCCGGGGTCTTCGCCGCGGCGATCTTCGGGTTCCAGTCTACGATCAGACCGTCGATTTTCTTGGCCGCATCGATGAAAGACCCCAGCTTGGCATCGCTAAAGTTCGTCGCGGCCGCCGCCTGCGCCAACGCCGATCCGCCCGTGGCTCCAGCGAGCGCGGCGCCGAGGAACACGGCCAAGCACAGCGCCCCAATCCTGTTCGCAAATGTCCTGCTCATCGGATCTCCCATTATCCTGTGTATTCCGGTGGCCGCGATTGGAAGGTAGCAACGCGGCGAATATGTGGCCTGTCGCCGATCCGATGCCCTTTGACAGCCGACGGAATATGGGGTCGAGGCCCGGCATCGTCAGCCGGAGGAAAAAAAGGGCCGAAGAGATGACCCCTCCGGCCCGATGATCGCTGACGACGCGGTGGTCGCCGGTTGCTTCTTGAGCGGAGGCTACTCCGCCGCTGACACCGTCGGCTCACCCAGAAGCGCCCGGCGCTCGACCTCGGCGAATCCTTCCGACGCCGCCCGTTCCGGGGCCAGCAGGGAGACAACGATGCCGATGAGGAAAGAGCCGGTCATGGTGAACAGGCACGGGTTCTTCAGCGGGAAGTACCACCACTGGCTGGTGACATAGGCCAAGTGCGCGTCCACCGCCGCCTTTGCCGATGCAACCACATCCGGCGCAGAGCCCGCCGCGGCTGCCTTGGGTCCGAGCAGGTCGATTTGAATCGTCGGCCCGAGGTAGATCAGCAGCAAGGTCCCAAAAGTTCCGAACAGGATGCTGCAGACCGCGCCCCAGGTCGTGAACCGCCGCCAGAACACTGACATGATCAACGCCGGGAAGTTGGCCGATGCCGCAATCGAGAAGGTCAGGCCGACCATGTAGGCCACGTTCTGGCCCTGGAAGACAATCCCCAGAATCACCGCGCCGACGCCGAGGATAACCGACGATAGCCGGGCAACGACGAGCTGTTCACGCTCCGGCGCATGGCCGCCGCGGATGACGTTGACCCACAGGTCGTGCGACAGTGCACCCGCGCCGGCCAAGGTCAGCCCCGCCACCACCGCGAGGATGGTCGCGAAGGCAACGGCACAGATGAAGCCGAAGAAGATATTTCCGGCGATCGCCTGGGCCAGCAGCGGCGCCGCCATGTTGCCGCCGCCGCCAACGGCGAGGATCTTCGCCTGTCCGACCAGCACCATCGCGCCGAAACCGAGGATGAAGGTGATCAGATAGAACGTGCCGATCCAGATGGTCGCCCACATCACCGAAACACGGGCCGCCTTGGCATCCGGCACGGTGTAGAAGCGCATCAGGACGTGGGGCAGGCCGGCGGTACCGAACATCAGGGCGAGGCCGAGCGAGACCGCATCCCAGGCGCCGGTGACGACCTTGGTACCCGGTTCAAGCACTTTCTGGCCATTCAGTTCGGCCGCTTTCGTGAACAGGGTCATTGGGTTGAAGCCGAACTTGGACAGCACGATTACCGCCATGATCGTCGCGCCGCCGAGCAGCAGGCCGGCCTTGATCACCTGCACCCAGGTGGTGGCAATCATGCCGCCGAAGAGGACGTAGGTCATCATCACCACGCCCACAATGATCACCGCGAAGGTGTAGTCCAGACCGAACAGCAGTTTGATGAGCGTGCCGGAGCCGACCATCTGGGCGATCAGGTAGGTGAGAACAACGGCGAGGGTTCCGATCGAGGACGCGATACGCACCGGCTTCTGCTGCAGCCGGTAGGCGACCACGTCGGTGAAGGTGTACTTGCCGAGGTTGCGCAGCGGCTCGGCGATGAGGAACAGAATGATCGGCCAGCCGACCAGCCAACCGGTCGAGTAGATCAGGCCGTCAAACCCGTTCAGCGCGACGAGGCCGGCGATGCCGAGAAAGCTCGCGGCACTCATGTAGTCGCCGGCCAGTGCGAGGCCGTTCTGGAAACCGGTGATCGATCTGCCCGCGGCATAGAAGTGCTCGGCTGTCTTGGTCCGGCGTGCCGCCCAGTAGGTGACCCCCAGGGTGAAGGAGACAAAGAGGAAGAAAAATATGATTGCTTCGATGTTCGTTTCGCCGCCCATGACCTACCTCCGTAGCTCAGCAAGTTCGTGGTCGTACTTGCTGTTCGCCCAACCGACGTAGATGAACGTCAAGACCCACGCAAACACGATGACGAGAGCGCCAAGAAGAATGCCGAGTGTCAGACCCTCCGTCAGGACGGTGCCGAGCAGAGGTTTGTCGAACGCGACCAGCAAAATAAACGCGTAGTAGGCGAGCAGCATGAAGACGCTGAGCCAGATGGCGATCCGCCATCGCCGGGCGGCCAAAGCATGAAGCCGCGGATCCGTGTGAGCCATACCTCCTCCCTAAACATTGCATTGTTGATTGCGCAGATCATTACATAGTTGATTGCGCAGAACGGCTCTTAAAGCGCTGACAGCAATGGCAGAGGTGCAGGCTGGCGTCAACAAGGACGCGCATGATCCGACGGTGCGGGGTGAAGAGCCCGAAGGTGTGGCAGAAAAGCAACCGGCCGTCGGTGCCGTGCCTGCGCAATATTGGGCGTCGCGCGCCTGCCGCCGTTTTCCGTTCTTCGCAACACGACGGCTGCGGCCGAAGCGAGAAGTCTCTCCCGCCGACCGCACGCGGGGGCTATACGCCGGGTTTCTCCAGGGAGGTGTCGCCGATGTCTTCGACCAGGGCCGAGACTTCGGCCCTCGGCACGGACGACATTTCCATCTTGTAGGCCAGGAACCACATCATCGCGACGCCAAGCAGCCAGAACAGGATCTGCCACGCCCAGATCGACGGGATGCCGAAGGTCCAGCCGGCGCGACCGGCATCCGGAGCCCCGAACAGATCATTGCCGATGACCGCGCCGGGCCCGATGCCGAAGAAAAACCACGCCAGCGTCACGATCCACGCAACCGGAATAAGGTGACGCTTGGCCTGGGGCAGGCTGGCGTGTTCACGTAGGAAATTGTGATACTTCATCCGGTGGGCGCGAGCCTGTTCGCTTTGCGTCATTGCGGACACGACGAGGCAGACGATGATGTTTAGAAGGATCCCCCATCCTGCCGAGTGAATGGTCAGCGGCCACCGGCCCCATGGCTGCAGGCCAAGGGCGTTGAGCAAGGTCAGGCCGAAGCTGTCGGTAAAGGTGACGCCGATGAGTCCCGCGGCGAGGCCGAGCGTAGCACCCTGCCGGGTCACCCAGGGGATATAGCAGATCGCTGCGAGCGGCACCCACATCTGGAAGCCGAAGGCGACGGCGAGTCCGCCAAGAAGAACCAGCGCATCTTTCGAGTATGTGCCGACCATCAGGGCGGAGATCACGATGAAGGCAACGCCGAGGCGGCCGAAAAGCTTCTGGGTCGCGTGGGTCGCGCCGGGGTTGAGGTAGCGCTTGTAAAGGTCGCGGGTCAGGATGCCGCCCGCGGTGGACATGTAGGCCGCGCCGGTCGACTGCATCGCTGCCAAGGCGCAGACCGCGAGAAGCCCGATCAGCCACGGCCAGTTGTCGCTCAGCATGTTGAAGTAGTACGGAACGATCGCGTCGGGGCGGATGTTGACCTCGACAGGCATGACGTTGGCCACCGCCAGCCCGGCCTCGGTAACCGCCGGCTGGGCGCCGAGAAAATGCGCTGCCATCCCCTGGATCGCGGTAAAGAAGAAGAGAATAAGGCCGATCCCGAACGACGATGCCCAGACCTGCTGCGGCGCGAAGGGCGACGGATTGGTGTTTGAAAACGCCCACATCGTAAACGCGGGGGCCGCCTGAATACCCATCAGCGCGAACATGTAGGTCAGGATCATCACCCCGGTCCACAGGCCTCCGACCGGCGTCTCCTTGCCCAGGCCGGCGGTCCACTGGATAACCCCGGGTATTGCGAAGTAGGCGTTGTAGTCGCCGCCGCCGAGGCCTTCGGTCTTGCCCCACTTGCCGATTGAGGTCTGCGCCAGGCGGGCCATGGACTCGTTCAGCGCGTCCCACCCTCCGACCGCATTGAGCGCAATCAGGCCGGTGATGATGATGCCCAGCGCAAGCAGGACGCACTGCAGGGTGTCGACATAGGCAACGGCGCGCAGGCCGCCGGAGGCGACGTAGATGAGCACGACGATCGCCAGAACCCACATGCCGAAGTTTTCGCTGACAAGGCCGGTGGGATAGGCAGCCGTCGTCGTCAGAACGTTGAAGAGATAGCCCGCCGCCTCCAGCTGAACGCCGAGGTAGGGGATCGAGAACAGCAGGGCGACGACGACGGTGAGGATCCGGATGACATCGCCCTGGAAGTAGTCTGACAGCATTTCCCCGGGCGTGACGTAGCCGAAGCGCTTGCCCAGCATCCATTGCCGCTTGAGGAAGATGACGCCCGTGAAGGGGATCGTGATCGTGTAGAATGACGCGAAGGCGTATTGGAAGCCGTCACGGTAGATCAACCCAGGATGGCCCATGAAGGTCCAGCCGGAGAAGGATGTCGCAGTGGCGGCAAGAACGAAGACCCAGAGGGACAGCTTGCGGCCGGCGATGAAGTAGTCGCTCGCTGTGCGCGCCATGCGCGCGCCGCGAATGCCCCAAAATATGCAGTAGGCCCAATAAAGAACGACGAAGACGAACAGCCAGATGATTTTCGCTTCCAAGACCGCCTACTCCTCTCGTACGCGTTCCAGGGCCAGCGCGGAAGAGGGACAGAAAGTCCTGCGACTGCGCCCAATCACGTACCGCACCGGATCATGTGCACCCGACGATGCCCGTGCCGCGCCCGAATTGTCTCAGCGGGGAAGCTCGCCGCAAGCGGGCTCTCGGCCAGCGTGGCGCCTCTGCCACGTCCCGATCGTCCGTCCCGGATCGCTCGGCAGACGTCTGCCCTCCCATGAGGCCCTTCGGGCCTTGCGAAAACCGGCGGATCGCCGCCCGGTTCCCATCTTTTTATCTCGCGCTTACAAAACTCGTTTTCATATCCTCTGCCGCACCGCCCACCTTTCGACGACGCTTCGACATTACTCCACGGATAGCATTTTCTTGAGAGACGCACAACACTCGAGGACCTTGACGCGCAGACTTGGACTTTTGTCTACTTATGATGGCAGCGATTCCGGGCGGGCCGGCCTCGCCGAGCCTTGTCTTCGGCGTCCGCGCTTTTGTCTCGTGGCGATGACGCTGACGGCGACCGCCCTCGGCGAGCCCTCTTCGTGAGCGAAACCGCGCCGCCCCGCGGCAACCATACGCGCACCGCCGTCTTCAGCAAGCTCGCCTGCGATTTCATGCGGCCCCGCGAAGATGTTCTCGCCGTTCGTCCGGGTACCCCCTGCGAGGACATGATCGGCCAGCTGGTCGCGACGCGGGCAACCTGCGCCGTGGTCATCGACGCCGGCGGCCGGCCGGTGGGAATTGTCACCGAACGTGACATCGCGCGGCGCATCACCTACCGCGTGCCCGGCGAGACACCCGTGGAGCGGGTGATGACTTCGCCGGTCTTGACCATCCGCCGCACCGATTACCTCTACTACGCCATCGCCTTGATGCGGCGCCACGGCCTGCGGCACATGCCGGTCGTCGACAGCCGCGGCCAGCTCGCCGGTTTGCTGTTTCTTCACGATGCGCTCGCCGCGACCGATGAGCAGCTCATGCTTCAGGTCGACCGGCTGACGCACGAGGGGACGCGCGACGGCCTTCGCGCGCTCAAAGCGGCCCAGGTCGGGCTGGCCGAGGATCTGTTCGCCGACAACCTGCCGGCACCGGAGATCCAGCAGCTTCTGACCCGCATCAACAATGACATCTACCGCCGGGTCGGCGAAGCGACATTGACGCAGATGACGGCAGAGGGATGGGGTGACGTTCCGGTTGAGGCCTGCCTGATCGTCACCGGGTCGGGGGGCCGCGGCGAGAACTTCCTTTTCTCCGACCAGGACAACGGCATCATCATCGCCGACTACCCGGACGAACGCCACGCGCAGGTCGACGCCTTCTATCGGGAGCTTGCCGAACGGCTGTGCCGCGATCTCGATGCGATCGGCATCCCTTACTGCAACGGCTACTGCATGGCGGTGAACCCGCTGTGGCGCAAGAACCTGTCCCAATGGACCGAACAGATCGCGCTCTGGGGAAAGAAGAGCAACTTCGTCGCCATCCGCCTGGCCGACATCTTTTTCGACTTCCAGCCGGTGTCGGGCCGTCATGAGCTCGCCGTCGAGCTGCGCCGGCGCGTAACCGGGCTGGTGCGCAACAATCACCACTTCCTCCGCCAGATGTTTCAGGACAAGGTGGGACACAACGTCGCCCTCGGCTTCTTCGGCGGGTTCGTGACCGAACGCGAGCAGCGCGAGCACCGCGGCCGGGTCAACCTCAAGCATACCGGAACGATCCCGCTGGTCGGCGCGGTCCGCCTGCTGGCCCTGCGCGAGGGAGTCGAGGCGACCTCGACGCTGCAGCGCATCAACACGTTGGCCGGTCAGGGCGTGCTGAGCGGCGGCGAGTGCGCGGACCTGACGGCGGCCTTCGACCTCGTCACCCGCACTCTCCTTCGCCATCAGATCGCGGATCTGAAAGCCGGCAAGCCGGTCACCTACTACGTCGACCCGCATCGCCTGACAAAGGCGGAACGCCACGCCCTGCTCGGCTCGCTGAAGGCAGTCGACTCTTTACGCAAGCGCGTGCACCTGGAGTTCACCGGCCAGATCTTCTGACGCGCCGCCTGCGAGGTCGGCACATGTGTGAGGCCGCTCCGAGAGAATGCGAGCTGGCGCGGCGCCTATCCGTCCGCGGCGCCGCCCACGGCCGCGGACGCCGGCTCCGGAGCGTCGCCCCGGCCGCGGGCATAGGGCACCGTGAAGAAGAATGTCGCGCCCTTGCCCAGGGTGCTGCGCACCCAGATTTGGCCGCCGAGGTGTTCGACGATGCCGCGACAGATCACCAGGCCCAGGCCCGATCCCATCGGATTGCCGGTATTGCCGGCGCGGACCTGGTGAAACTTCTCGAAGATGAGTTCCTGTTCGTTCGGCGGAATGCCGAGGCCATTGTCGGCGACGCTTACGGTCACCCCGCGCGCGCCGGTCTTCAGCGAAACGTCGACCCGGCCGGTGCCGGCGGGGCAGAATTTCTCCGCGTTGGACAGCAGATTGATCACGAGCTGAATGAGCTGGTCGCGATCGCCATGGATCGGCGGAACCCGGTCCGGTGCGTGAACGTCGAGCGCGATGCTTTTCTCCTCGAACAGGTGGCGCAGCGCCGAGACCGCGTGGTCGATGACGTCGCCGAGATCGACATCGGTCATCTGCCACTTCATCCGCCCCGTTTCGATCTTGGTCAGGTCGAGGACCTGGTTGATCAGCCGGGTCAACCGCTCGCTTTCCCGGATGATAATCGTCAGGAAATGCTGCCGCTCGGTGAGGTCGAGGTCGGGCGAGTCGTGGAGGATCTCCGAAAAGGAGCGGATCGAGGTCAGCGGCGTCCGCAGCTCGTGGGTCACCGTCGAGAGGAAGTCGTCCTTCATCCGGTCGAGTTCGGTCAGCCGCTCGTTCGCCGCCTTCAGGTCGGTCGTCGCCCGCTCCAGCTCGCGCGACTTCTGCTCAAGCTGGCGGCTGTACTCGAGAACCTGGGAGGTCTCGTCGAGGATCTGCATGATCTCCTCGAGACCGACCCCTTCACCCTTCAGCGTGGTCGCAACCATCACCCGGGCCGAGGCGGCGCCGATGACGCCGGAGAGGCGGCGCTCGACGAACTGCACCAGATCGCCGTCGGCATGGGTCGCGTGGACGAGGTCGACCCGGTGGCTGCGGGCGTATTCGGTGAAGATTTCTCGGGACCGGTCGCCGCCCAGGAATCGCTCGGCCATCGCCCGCAGATCGTTGAGCGGAACCGCGCCCTGCCACAGGCCGGCCGGTTCCGCGCCCGGCTGGCGGAAGACCTCGACGAACAGCGTTCCCTGGATCCGCTCGATGGTGCTCTGCCGGTCGGACAGCGAGACGGCGATAAAGGCGCCGACGTTGGCGAGCAGGCTCCAGAACAGCGAATGGGTGATGTGATCGAGGCCATCGAGGCCGAACAGCGCGTAGGGGCGGAGCAACGCGATCCCCATCGGTCCGTTCTCGATGAAGGATGCCTCCAGCCAGCCGGACAGCGCAAACGATGGCACGAGCAGCGTGTATCCCCACACGACGAAGCCGGCAATCATTCCGGTCAGGGCGCCTCGGCGCGAGGCGCCTTTCCAGTAGATGCCGAGGAGAATTGCCGGGGCAAACTGCGCGGCGGCGGCGAAGGAAACCAGGCCGATGGAGGCCAGCGCGAAGGATTCGCCGATGAGCCGGAAGTAAAGGTAGCCGAGCAGCATGATGACAGCGATGGAGGTGCGGCGGATTGCCAGCAGCAGCCCCGAGAGGTCGCGCCGTTCCGCCATATGCAGCCAGGCGAAGCGAAGGAACAGCGGCATGATCAGGTCGTTGCAGATCATTGTGCTGAGCGCCACCGTCTCGACGATGACCATGCCGGTCGCCGCCGACAGGCCGCCGATGAAAGCGAAAAGCGCCAGCCACGGCTGGCGCTCGGCCATCGGCAGGGCAAGAACGAACGTGTCGGCATCGACCGTGCCGAGAGGGAAGCGGAGGAGCCCGCCGAAGGCGATCGGCAGGACGAAGATGTTGATCAGGAGCAGGTAAAGGGGAAAGAGCCAGATCGCCTTCTTCAGGTGACTCTCGTCGGTATTCTCGACCACGATCACCTGGAACTGCCGCGGCAGGCAGATGATTGTCAGCATGGCGACGAAGGTGAGCGGCAACCATTGCCCACCGGCGGCGTCCGCGAGTTGCAGCTGCGCCAGCCGCGGTTCCGCCGCCGCCTGGTTGAACAGGTCGGCGAAGCCGTCGAACAGGCCGTAGGTCACGAACAGACCGACGCTGGTAAAGGCTATGAGCTTGACCACCGACTCGAAGGCGATCGCCGCGACCATTCCTTCATGATGCTCGGTGGCGTCGATGTGCCGGGTGCCGAAGAGGATGGCGAACAGGGCCATCATCGCCGCAATCCAGAGGGCCGTGTCGCCGAAGAACGGCATATCCGCCGGCGTCACCGCGGCGGTCACTTCCGGATAGTGGAGCAGGACATTGTAGCTGGTCGACACGGCTTTGAGCTGCAGCGACAGGTACGGCATGATCCCGACCACGGCGATGATGGTGACCAGCCCGCCGAGGAGATGGCTCTTGCCGTAGCGCGACGACACCAGATCGGCGATCGAGGTGACGTGGTGGACCTTGCTGATCCGCAGGATCTTGCGCAGCACGATCCAGCCCAGAAGGAACGCCAGGGTTGGTCCCAGGTAGATCGGCAGAAAGCCGATGCCGCTCTTGGCCGCCAGTCCGACGCTGCCGTAAAAGGTCCAGGCGGTGCAGTAGACAGCGATCGACAGCGCATAGATGTAGGGGTTCGCGATCAGCCCGCGACCTCGCCCGGCGCGGCGATCGGCGTAGTAGGCGATGGCGAACAGTAGCGAGACGTAGCCGAAAGCCGCCGCGATAATGAGCCAGCCGGGGAGCACGTCCGCTCGCCTCCCGTCTCAGCCGCCGTCCGACAGCGCTTCAGGCTGCGGCGGAACGGGCGCTGCCAAATCGCCGATCCGCCGGCTGAGCCACGCCGTCAGCGCGATCAGCACGACCCAGCTTACGAACAGATAAACGAAAAGCAGCGGAATCCCGAAAACCTCGGCGCCCGGTGCGTCGAACACTCTCAGCAGCCACGGGCTGAACAGGACAAAGCCGAGCAGAAACAGTGCAACGAAATGCGCCGTCGCATGGTCCGGCTCGATAACCTCGTCGGTTCCGGCCGTCGCTGCCACGCCGTTCGGCTCCATCTCTCTGCTCCCTTCTTCCCGCATCAACCTGATGATCCGGTGCCGACGGATGAGCCGCATCCGTCAGCTGACGCGAACCGCCATCGCACACCGTTCGTGGATCGACCGACCTGACGCTTGAGGGCCAAGCGTCGGATCCGCTCCACTACGGGCGGCGGATGCCCTAAACGTCCGCCAGCCTGGCCCGCGCCGCGACGAGCGCGCTGGTCGCCACCAGCGCTTCGTCAAGAGTGCGGATGCCGCGCGCCTCCAGCACATCGATCATCCGCAAGAAAACCCCTGCCGCGACCAGCGCGTCGCCAAGCGCCGTGTGACGGCCGTGAACTTCGATGCCAAAGCGCTCGGCGACCACGTCGAGGCCGTGCCTCCCCGTATAGTCATGCAAAAACGCGGAAAGTAACAGCGTGTCGAGCACCGGCATGGCGAAAACGACGCCGCACTCTTTTTCCTTCAGTCGGAGAAACTTGAGATCGAAGTCGGCGTTGTGGGCGACGAGCACCGCATCGCCGACGAACGCCCTGAACTGGGGCAGGACGACCTGGATCGGGGGCTTGTCTTTCACCGTTCCGGCGGTGATGCCGTGAAAGCGGGTCGACTCCCGCGGAATCGTCCGCTTTGGGTCGACGACCCGATCGAAGGACTCGCCCGTCAAAATGCGGCCGTTGACGATGCGCACGCCGGCCAATGCAACAATCTCGTCGCCGCCTTCCGGGTGCAGGCCGGTCGTTTCGGTGTCGAAAACGACGTAGGTGATGGCGCGGAGGGGCCGGTGCGCGAGTTCACCGAGATCCCCCGGGCGGGCGAGCAGCTCGAAGTCGTAGAACTCGGGCCGCGGCGGCAGCTGCTGGACATCCGTTGCGTGGGTGCTGCGTTTCGGATGCGGCAGCGGCAGACGCAAGCGCGCGACGCCGTCGCGATCCAAGCTCCAGATATCGGTCCGGTGGCGCTCGAGTACCTCGCGCAAGCTCAGGCCCGCCAGGGTCTCGTCGAGGCGGTCGGCCAGCCACAGGCTGAGCGCCGACGCCGGAACGCCGTCGCCGCGCCAAGCGACGTCGATGTAGACGTGGCGGTCACCGCGAACTGCCTCCAGGTCGAAGCTGGCCGCGCCGGTGAGATCGCCGACCTTGAGGATCAGGCGATTGAGCAGCTCGACCAGCGTATAACTGTCGCCATGCAGCCATTGCGGCAAGCCGGTCATGACCGTGGCCACATCGCGCTGTTCCTTCAGCCGGCGCGAGACGTGATTGAACAGGTTGCCGGAATAGATGTCGCTCATCGGCCAGTGGCCGGTGATGATGTCGCGGTAGTAGGCGGAGAGGCGTTCGAGCCGGTTGGCGAGGAACCGGCTCTCGCTCAGGATCACCTGCTTGAATTGGCCCTGCTGGTCGACGTCCATGGTCGGATTGCCGCCAAGGATCTCGGCGGCGGCCGAAAGATTGGCGACCGGTGCGCGCAATCCTTCGGTCGCCTCGCGCAGGAGCCGGTCGCGCAGCCCGAGTGCGGCGAGCTCGTCGGTGTCGTCGTCGAACGTAAGGACGTATCCGCTCGCTGTCCCGCCGGGATCGAGGATCAGGCTCATGCGCGTATCGAGAATGTGCCGGCCGTCGCTGGTCGCGCCGACGAACGCGGCCATCAGTCCCTCCGGGTGATCGGCGTGGCGTCCGTCGGCGACCCGGTTGGTCAGCCGGCCGAGACAATGCAGGATCGGCTGGCGGGTCATGAATGTGAACAGCGAGCGATCGAGGCCGATGTCGCCGCCGATATGCAGGAGCTGCAGCGCCCGGCGATTGTAGAGCAGGATGTTGTGGCTGAGCGTGCAGACGATGACGCCTTCGGACAGATCCTGGAGGATCACCGCGAGCTGGTTCTTTTGCTGTTCGAGCGAACGGGTCGCGGTCGCGACCGCCTCTTCGACCGTATTTCGCGCCTGTGAGAGCTTGCGTACGAGATCGTTGACCGCCGTCGGCAGGCCGCCGAGTTCGTGGTTCTCGTCGACCTCGATGCGATGCTCGGCGTTGGCGTAGACCACGGTCTGGATCCCGCGAACGACCGCCGCCAGCGGCGCCGCGAGGGCGTGGTCGAGGTAGCCCCAGAGGACGGCGATTACCGCGACGAGCAGGCAGGCGATGCCGCCGCCATAGACGATGACCATGCTCCGCACGGCCTCGCCGCCGTCGGGCAGGGCGGCAGCGATCAGCCACACGCCGACGACGACCGCGAGAAGCGCCGCCGCCGCCAGTCCGCCGAAGCATACGATGAGAAACAGCCGTGGGCCCATGGCTTTACATCGCGAAGGTCCAGATCGCACGCGTTCTTGCGCGCACCACTCGGGCGAAGGTTCCGCCTGGATTTCAGCCTATGCGTTGTGGCCGAGAAGCTGCTTGACCTTCTCGGTCAAATCCCGCGTGGAGAAGGGCTTGGTAACGTAATCGTTGGCGCCAAGGGCGATGCCCTTCTCCCGGTCGACTTCCCGGCCCTTGGCGGTGAGCATGATGATGTAGATGCCCTGCCAATCCGGATTGGCGCGCACCGTCTGGCAGACGTCGTAACCGTCGCGCTTCGGGATCATGACGTCGAGCAGCATCAGGTCCGGCGCGCGCTCTTCGACGGCGGCCAGAGCCTCCACCCCGTCGCGCGCGACCCTGACCTCGAAACCGGCTTTCTTCATCAGGAACTGTAGCGAGAGAACGATGTTCGGCTCGTCCTCGACCACAAGAATGGATTTCGCCATTCCCTCCTCCCAGCTGTAGCGCTCGCGCTCTTATAGGCAGTTCAAGCGATTTCGGCGTTCCGCGCGCTGTCACTATAACATCTTTTGTGCGGGGAAAAGACTTCGCGCGGCTGAGCACGCACCGTGCTGCGGCGCGATACCCTGCGGCCACAGGTGCAGACGCCCGCGTCACGGCTCCCGCCGCGTCTCATATGCGCTCAGGGTGCGCGGCCGGCGATCCCCGGATGACGGTGTTCGTGATGATGATCGCCGAGATCGCCGCCATCGTGATCGTGATCGTGGGGCTTAAGTTCGTGCCTGTCGTGATTGTGGTGGTGATCGGTCGCGTCCACATCGTGACGATGCGGATGGGCGTGCTGGTGGATGTGTCCGTGTGCGTGTTCGTGAACATGCTCGTGCGCGTGGGCGACGCCGCCATGGGCGTGCGGATGCGCGTGAGCGTGGCTGTGGCTATGGTCGTGACGGTGACGGTGAAGATGACTGTCGTCCATGACGGGCTCTCCGGCGTGGAACAGAGTTCGGTATTATCGCACACTTGCCGTCGGCCGCCTAACCTCGCCGGTCATGGGTCCGGCCGGTGCCTGCCGGCCGCGAAAGGGAGGCTGTTGCGCGGGCCGGTTGACATGCGGCGCGGGGCGGTCACAGTTGCGGCATGGCGGAGGGCGATGATTTCTGGGTGTTCGGCTATGGCTCGCTGATGTGGCAGCCGGGCTTTCCCCACCTCGAAGCCCTGCCGGCGCTGCTGCGCGGCTATCACCGGTGGTTTTGCGTCTACTCGCACCACTACCGGGGAACGCCTGAACAGCCGGGACTGGTTCTTGGCCTCGCGCCCGGCGGCTCATGTCGCGGCCTCGCCTTCCGCGTCTCCGGCACCGACGAGGTTGCCGTGCGCGACTATCTCGACGAACGCGAGCTGGTCACTTACGCCTATTTGCCGAGAACCCTCCGGGTGGAGACACCCGCGGCTGCCGTCGATGCCTACACCTTCGTCGCCGATCCCGGACATCGCCAGTACGCCGGCAACCTCGGCATCGACCGCAGCGCCGAGATCATCATGGAGGCGCGCGGCGTCGCCGGACTCAACCGCGACTACCTCATCAACACTGTCCGCCGGATCGAGAAGGAGGGATACGTCGATGCGCGACTGCATCCGCTGCTCAAGCGCGTCGAGCACCTGACCGGGGTCATCGAGGCCGGCGGCGGCATCTGATTGCCGGCGAGGGATCTTCTCGGGCAGTCGTGCGTTAGTGGGAGAACCGGCCGTACACGGCGTTGCTCTTCGCCATTGCGCGGCCCGGCGGACGCTCGTTATCGTTGCTTTCCGGCGCCGGCGCCGAGGGGTGCCAAGCCAGGGCGACGCACGGGCCTATGAAGGGTAAGGCGGCACCGCAAGAGGACGCCGAACAGAGCATGGCCAACCTGATCACGCTGCTTCGGTTCCTGCTGCTCTTCGTGCTGGTGGCGATGGCATACTGGGCGCCGCCGCAGTGGCAGCTGGCGAATGCGCCGCTCCTGGTTCTTATCATTTCGCTTGACGGACTGGACGGTTATGTCGCCCGGCGGCGGGGTGAGACGTCGGTTTTCGGCTCGATCTTCGACATTGCAGTCGATCGTGTGGTCGAAAACGTGCTGTGGATCGTTCTCGGTAATCTCGGGCTTATCCCGATCTGGGTCGCCATCGTCTTCATCGTTCGCGGTGCGATCGTCGATTCGATCCGATATGCCGCGATCTCCGGCGGCAAGTCGGTCTACGGCATGATGGCTTCGCGGTGGGGGCGGGCTCTCGTCGCCAGCCGCGGCATGCGTGCTTTCTACGGCGCGTTGAAGGCGGTCACCTTCGCCTGGGTGCTGCTGATCCAGCCGTGGCCGCATCTCGACGCCGCGACATGGGCTGCATGGTCGGCGCCGGTTGAGGCCGTGACCATGGCGCTTGTAATGGCCTCGGTCGCGATCTGCCTGTTGCGCGGGATCCCGGTCGTCTGGGAGTTCGTTGCCGACCGGCGTGTCTTCGCCAAGAGCGGCAGCGACGACCTCCTCAAGCCGGTACGGCGGCCCGGAGGCGGCGAGCGGATCGCCGCCGGAGGCCGTGCCGGAGTGTAACGCTGCTGTAACAGGTGCGTTGCGGCGGACGCCCGACCCTCTTCTCAACGAGCTGAAAAGCAAGACTTTTCCCCATTTGGCATGGCGTTTGCGCTTATACCGGAGCGGGTGCATTGGGCGAGGACGTTGGCAATGGGCGGCCGAAAGGTGGGAGGGTCCAGCGAAAGTGGTTCGGGTCGCCCAGCGTTGCGATCTTTTGACCGAGACGGGGCCCCAGCCCGGCCGATCAGGGGCGGAGCAGGGCAGTGAGCGGGCGTCAGGACATCTACTGTGCCGCGCATGTTCTCATCGCCGTCTTTGGCGACGATGCCGTCGTCGATGCCGCCCTGCGCGCCGAGGAACTCGCCGCGGCGGGCGATGGCGCGGGCGCCAGGCTGTGGCGGCAGATCCTTGCCGCGATCGGCGATCTCCTGGATGGGGAGCGCCCCCAGTACGAGGCCAAGCAATAGGGCGCGGCGGCCGGCGATCGGCGTGCGGCCGGCGGCCCGGTTGCCCCGGTTGCCCCAGATGAACAGGCCGGGTAAAGAGGACATCGTTGCTGTGCCAGCCTCATGGTCCGCCGGACCACTCCTATTGAGGGATCTGTTGACCCGCGATCAGACGCCGGCTGACCGACGCGCCTGATCCGATCGACTGGGAGCGTCTTCATGACCGTGCCCGACATGGACATCAAGGACTACATCCGCAGCATTCCGGACTTCCCCAAGCCGGGAATCCTGTTCTACGACATTTCGACCCTGCTGGCCCATGCCGACGCGTTCTCCGTAGCCATGGGCCGGCTCGCCAAGATCGTCAGCCGGCACCAGCCCGATTTTCTCGCCGGCATCGAGTCGCGCGGTTTCCTCGTTGCCGCGCCCCTCGCGCTCAAGCTCGGTCTCGGCTTCATCATGATCCGCAAGCGCGGCAAACTGCCGGGACGGACGGTTCCCCACGAGTACGCGCTCGAATATGGCTCCGACGTCATCGAGGTCCAGGACGACGCCTGCGTTCCCGGCC
Source organism: Rhodospirillales bacterium (assembly GCA_038250645.1). Lineage (GTDB taxonomy): Bacteria > Pseudomonadota > Alphaproteobacteria > Rhodospirillales > Defluviicoccaceae > JAEULH01. The sequence goes on along the minus strand of JBBSCD010000016.1, from coordinate 18,142 downwards.
AGCGGGTGGTCGTCCTCGACGATCTGCTGGCGACCGGCGGAACCATGATCGCAGCCTGCGCCCTGCTCCGCCACGTCCAGGCCGAGGTGGTCGGCTGCGCGACCATCATCGAGCTGACCTTTCTCAACGGTCGGTCGCGGCTCGATGCTCCCTTCGCTTCGCTTGTCGCCTACGACTCCTGACGACGGCGACGGCGGCGACGCCGCGCCCGTGTCGGCGCCGGCGGTATCGCCTCCTCGGGACGCCGGACGTGGGCAGCGATCTTCTTCATCAGCGATGGCAGCGCGTGCTCATCCAGCCGGTCCGCGTCGGCCCAGATCCCATCCGCATCAGCGCCCGGATCGATCCGGGCGGCCATAACAGATATCTCCAGGTGAAAGTGGGTGAACGTGTGCCCGACCGGGCCGGCGACGGCGCGCCAGCCGCCCGTGACCGTGCTGACAGGGGCGCGACCGGCGGCTTCTTCGCCGTCCCACGGCCGCGCCCGCCACTCGGTCGAGGGAAACTCCATCATCCCGCCCAACAATCCCCGGGGCGGCCGTTTGCGCAACAGAACCGCGCCGTCGCCGCGCTCCATCCAGAAGGCGACCCCGTAGCGGACGGGGCGGTCCTTCTTCGCCGCGCGGATTGGATAGGCTTCCGCATCGCCGGCGTCGCGGGCGCGGCAGGGCGCGCGCCACGGGCACGCGGCGCAGCGCGGCCGGCGCGGCGTACAGATGGTAGCGCCGAGATCCATCATCGCCTGGGCGAAATCTCCGGAACGCGTGGCCGGCGCCAGCGTCCGTGCCCGCACGGCGATCTCGTTGCGTGCCGCCGGCAGCGGCGTTTCAAGCGCGTCGAGACGGGCGAGCACGCGGACGATGTTACCGTCGACCGGCGCCGACTGGCGTCCGAAGGCGATGGCGGCGATCGCGGCTGCGGTGTAATCGCCGATCCCGGGCAGCTCCCGCAGCGTCTCCTCGCTGTCGGGGAAGCGGCCGCCGGCGGCGGCGACGGCGCGGGCGCAGGCGTGCATGTTGCGGGCCCGGGCGTAATAGCCGAGCCCCTGCCAGGCGTGGAGCACGTCATCGAGCTCGGCGGCGGCGAGATCCTCGACTCTCGGCCATCTGGCGATGAACCGGCTGAAGTAGGGTGCTGCAGCAGCGGTGGTGGTCTGCTGAAGCATGATCTCGCTGGCCCAGACCCGGTACGGATCGGCGGCGGTCCCCGGCGGGGGACGCCACGGCAGCGCACGACGCTCGCGGTCGTACCAGGCGAGCAGGCGCTCCTGCAGGATCTCCGCCGACGCGCCCTCGCGGCGCGGGCCGGACAAGGGCAGCCTGCCCGCGGATTGTACGGAAGCACGGCCGGGCATCATCGGCGGCTGGCGTTCGCTCATTGTCAAGAGATCGTTGCTCGTTGTTCGCAGACGTTGCGGAGCATACCATGGGCCGTCAGGAAGAAGGGCCAGTCCGCATGGTTGAACGGATAGAGCCATCGCCGGCGACGCCGCGTCCACGCGGGCGCGGTCCGCGGGCGCTGGGCGAAGCGGTCGCCGCGCTGACCGGCCCGATCATCGCGCGGCGCGGTTTCGCGCGCGGCGCGCTGATCGCGGAGTGGAAAACGATCGTCGGCGAGCGGCTGGCGGCGAACAGCGTGCCGGAGCGCATCGCCTATCCACCGAAGCGCAGCAGCGACGGCACCCTGCATCTGCGCGTCGCGTCGGGCAGTTTGGCCATGGAGCTGCAGCACCTTGAGCCGATCCTGATCGAGCGGATCAATGCCTATTTCGGTCATCGCGCCATCGTCCGGGTCAGGCTGGTCCAGGGGCCGGTGTCGGCGCCGGAGCGCGCTGCCGAGCGACCGTCACCGCCTCGCCCACTAACGGACGAGGAGGAGGCCGGTCTCAACGCGCGGCTGGCCTGTGTCGGCGACGAGGCGTTGCGCACGACCCTCGCCGCCCTCGGTCGCGCTCTGATCGGCCGCGACCGCTCGGGACCGCAATCCTGACACCACGCGCCGGCACACCATGAGCCGAACGGTCCGCAAGGGCGCCCTCGGTGGACATGCCGCGCACGGAATCCGTGCAGCAAACTGGCGCTCCTTGTGCGGATACGCCGCTGAGACTATAGTTCATCCACATCTTGTACCAATGAGGGTCGTTTTGCGCCACATCATACAAGCCGTTGCGGTTTTCGCGTTTCTCCTCGGCCTGCTCGGCGCGCCGCGACCCTCTGTCGCCGCCGACCCGATGTCCGAAACGGCGATCGGCGATCCGCAGGCCCCGGTCACCATCATCGAGTTCTCGTCGCTGACCTGCCCGCATTGCGCCGCCTTCCATCGCGAGACGATGCCGAAGATCAAGGAGACCTACATCGACACCGGCAAGGTCCGCCTGGTCTACCGCGACTTCCCCCTGGACCGGCTGGCGCTGGCGGCGGCGGTCGTCGCCCACTGTGTCGACCCTGCGCGCCGCTTCGGCTTCATTGAGATGCTGTACGGCGATCAGGTCGCCTGGACGCAGAGTGCCGACCCGCTCAAGGAGTTGAAGATCCGCGGCCAGCTCGCCGGTTTGTCCGAAAGCGACTTCAACGCCTGCCTGGAGAACAAGCCTCTGATCCAGGCGATCCAGCAGCGGGCGCAGGAGGGGCAGAAGGAGTACGGGATCAATTCTACCCCGTCCTTCATCATCGACGGCAAGAAGCTCACCGGTGAGCAGAGCTTTGAGGCTTTCAGCGAGGCGATCGACGCAGCTATGACCAAGGCCCGCTAGAGCATCCTGCGCCCGCATGGGCGCAGATTAGATGCTCGATTGCATTGTAACCGATCAACTTTCTGCCTTCGGATGGACCATCCAGAAGGCAGGTTGATCTATCATACGGCATCAAACGTGCTGCAATTCACCAGGCTTCGCCTGTCGGGCTTCAAATCGTTCGTCGACCCGGCGGAGCTCGTCATCGCGCCGGGACTGACCGGGATCGTCGGGCCGAACGGGTGCGGCAAGTCGAACCTGGTCGAGGCGCTACGCTGGGTCATGGGCGAGAGCTCGGCGCGGCAGATGCGCGCCGGAGAGATGGAAGACGTCATCTTCGGCGGCTGTACGGGCCGCCCGTCGCGAAATCTGGCCGAGGTCGCGATTTCCCTTGCCGGACCGCCGGACCGGGTGCCGGCGGTGCTGCGTACCGCCGGCGCCGATCACGGTGATGACAACGCGGAGGGCGGTGGCGAGATCGAGCTCGACGTGCGCCGGCGCATCGAGCGGACCAAGGGCTCGAACTACCGGGTCAACGGCCGGGAGGCACGGGCGCGCGATGTCCAGCTGCTCTTTGCCGATGGCGCGTCCGGCGCCCGCTCGGCGGCGATGGTGACGCAGGGGCAGGTCACCGAGCTGATTCTGGCGCGGCCGGCCGAACGCCGTCTGCTGCTTGATGAGGCCGCGGGGATCAGCGGCATTCATCCCCGCCGCCACGAAGCCGAACTGAGGCTGCGCGCTGCTGAAGCCAATCTCGAACGGCTTGACGATGTCTTGGCGACGCTGACGACCCAGCAAGACCACCTGCGCAGGCAGGCCCGTCAGGCAAAGCGCTACCGCACGGTCTGCGCCGAGATCCGCAAGACCGAAGCCGGCATCCTGCACGGCCGTTGGCAGGCGGCGGAAGCGGAGGTTGCGGCGGCGGCGTGCAGGCTTGAACGAGCGGATGCCTGCGTGGCGCGGGCAACCGGCGCGGCGGCAGACTCTGCCACGCGCCAGGCCGAGGCGGCGGCGGCCCTTCCTGCTCTTCGCGCGGCCGGGGCCGAGGCCAGTGCCGCCGTGCAAACCCTTTCTGTAACCCGTGACAATCTCGAAGCGGAGGCGCGGCGCGGCGATGTCGAGCGTGATGCGGCACGACGCCGGCTTGACCAGGCCGCCGCCGATCTGGCCCGCGCCCGCGCCGGCGCCGAGGACGCCGCGTCGAGCCTCAGCCGCTTCGCCGCGGAGCGGGAGCGTTTACTTGCCGCCAGCGAAGGCGAGGCCGAAGCCCGGAGGGCGGGCGAGGCGGCCGTCACCGCGGCCGCGGCGCGCGTTGCCGATATCGACCGCCGTCTGGTGGCGGTGGGCGAGGCCATCGCCGCCGGCGAGGCCGATCGCGCCGCGCATGCCCGCAGTCTGGCCGAGCTCGATGACGCCCTGCGCCGGCTCGACGGCCGCGGCGAAGAGTGTGTCCGCCAGCATCGCAGCCTAAGCGAGCGCGCCGCGTCGACGCCCGCTGCGACCGCCGTCGATGCCGCCGTCGAAGAGGCCGAAGCGGTGCTTGAGCGTGCCCGGGCAGGCGCCGACGCTGCCGAGACCCGGCGGGCGGCGCTCGCGAGGGCCGAGAGCGAGGCGCGCGACGAGTTGCGCCGGACCGAGGCGGCGCTTGCCGCCCGGCGCGCCGAGATCGGGGCGTTGGAGCGGATGCTGGCGTCTGCCGGCGACGGTCCCGGCCCCCGTCTGCTCGATGCGCTGCGTCCGGAACCCGGTTGGGAGATGGCGCTCGCCGCCGGGCTGGGCGATGATCTGTCCGCGTCGATCGATCCGACGCAGCCCGTCCATTGGCGGGCGTTGCCGCTCCTTGTCGACGCTCCCGCGCTTCCCGAAGGCGTCTCTCCGCTCGCCGATCACGTTACCGGACCGGCGCACGCGGCGCGACGGCTGGGCCAGATCGGCGTTGTGGCCGATGCCGAAGAGGGACTGCGGCTCCAGGCGGCGTTGCGTCCCGGCCAGCGCCTGGTCGGGCGGGGCGGCGGGCTGTGGCGCTGGGACGGGTTCACGTCCGCTGCCGGCGCGCCGAGCCCGGCCGCGGCTCTGCTCGAGCAGCGCAACCGGCTGGGCGAACTGTGCACCGACCGCGCCGCCTGCGAAGGCGAGCATGCTGCCGCGGCACGGCGCGCGGGCGACGCGGGCGCCGCTGCCGCCGGCGCCCGGGAGGGCGAGCGGGTCGCTCGCGAACGGGCTCGCGCGGCCGAAGGCGCGGCGGCGCTGGCGCGCGAGGCGCGCTCGATGGCGCGCCTGGCGCTGGCAGAGGTTGCCACCAGGCTCGCCGCCGTCGACGAAGCCGCAGCCGCTGTTGCCGCCGAGCGCGGCGAGATCGCCGCGCGCCGCGACGAAGCGGCGCGGGCGCTGGCGGCGCTGCCCGACATCAGCGGCGAGCGCACGAACCAGGCGCGACTGCGCGAGGCGCTCGGCCGCGAGCGCGAGCGAGAGCGCGAGGTGCGCGCGGGCTTCGACGCCCTGTGCCGCGAGATCCAGGCGCGCCGGCGACGGCTCGACGCCCTGGACCGCGACAGCGCCGCCTGGAGCGCGCGACGCGATCAGGCCCTCGCCCAGATCGCCGAGCTTCACGATCGCGAGGGTGCAGAGCGCGCGGAACTGGCGCGGCTGGAGGCCCAACCGGGCGAGATCATGACGAGGCGCCGTGCGCTGCTCGATGCCCTGGAGGCGGCAATAGACAGGCGCAGGCAGGCCGGCGATGCGCTCACCGTTGCGGAAGCGGCGCTGGCCGAAGCCGACCGCGACGCGCGGGCCGCGGACAAGGCATTGGCCGAGACGCGCGAGGAGCGGGTGCGCGCGGAGGCCGCCATTGACCAGGCCGAACGGGCCAAGCGCGAGTGTGCCGCCGTAATCGCTGAGCGTCTGGGGGTGGACATTGCCGCGATGGCCGATTTGGCCGGCGTCGAAAAATGCGGTGGCGCCAGCGACGACAAGCCTTCCGATGATGGCGTCGGTGGCAAGATGGAGGCGGCGGAACGGCGGCTGGAGCGACTGAAGCGCGAGCGTGAATCCATGGGACCGGTCAACCTCCGCGCCGAGGACGAGGCGGCGGAAGCGGCCGACCGGATCGCGTCGCTGACCGAGCAGCGCCAGGACCTGACCGACGCCATAGCCAAGCTTCGCCGCGGCATCGCCGATCTCGATCGCGAAGGCCGCGAGCGGCTGGCGGCATCGTTCGCGCTGGTGGACGGGCATTTCCAAGCGCTGTTCAGCCGCCTGTTCGGCGGCGGTCAGGCGCATCTCGCATTGAGCGACGCTGACGATCCGCTCGATGCCGGACTGGAGATCATGGCCTGTCCGCCCGGAAAGAAGCTTCAGGTGCTGTCGCTCCTGTCCGGCGGCGAACAGGTGCTGACGGCACTGGCTTTGCGCTTCGCCGTCTTTCTTACCAACCCCGCACCGATCTGCGTTCTCGACGAGGTCGATGCGCCGCTCGACGACGCCAACGTCGATCGCTTCTGCACCCTGCTCGGCGAGATGGCGCGCCACGGCACCCGCTTCCTCGTCATCACCCACCACCGCATGACGATGGCGCGTATGGACCGGCTGTTCGGCGTGACCATGGCTGAACGCGGCGTCTCGCAACTCGTTTCCGTGGACCTCCAGCATGCCGAGGCGCTGCGCGAGACCGCTTGAGACCGGTTCGCAAGTCTTCAATCCTTTCAGCCCGTTACGCCCGCCAGCGGCGGACCGCGCGGCCGGCTTAGCGCTTGACAGCCGCAAATGGCCGCTTCTATGGTTCGCCTCGCCCGCGCCTCGGTTGCAGTCGCGGGCATCGGGTTGAACATCTGATGAGCGATGATTCCCAACCCTCTCCGCTGAGGGATTTCGAGGAGCGCCTGAAGCAGCTGCGCGGACAATACGAGTCCCCGGCGCATAAGCCGGCTGCCGGCGAGCCGACGACGGGTTTGGGGGTGGCGTTCACGGTCACGACCTATCTGGTGACCGGGATCGCGGTAGGCGCGGGACTCGGCTGGATGCTCGATGCCTGGTTGCACACGAAGCCCTGGCTGTTCGTCGTGTTATTTTTCCTCGGCGCGGCGTCCGGAATTCTCAACGTCTACCGGATGACGACGGGAATGGGCATGGCTCTGGGCTATCGACCGGCTGGCGGTGAACCAGCGGCGGCAGAGAACGGCAAACGAGTGCCGACCACCGGTCGGCAGGAAGAGGGGCAATAACGCGTGGCCAGTCCCATCGAGCAATTCACGATCGCGAAAGTCCTCAATATAGACCTGGGTGTCGTCGACGCCTCTTTCACCAACTCGAGCCTGTTCATGGTCATCGCCGTAGGTCTGGCGGCGCTTTTCCTGATTGCGAGCACGCGGGAGAAGTCGCTGATCCCCGGACGATGGCAATCCATGGCCGAGATCACCTACGAGTTCGTTGCCAACATGGTGCGAACGAATGTGGGCACCGAGGGCCGCAAGTATTTCCCTTTCATCTTTTCGCTGTTCGTTTTCATATTGTTCGGCAACATGCTAGGGATCGTGCCCTACAGCTTCACGTTCACGAGCCACCTGGCCGTGACCCTGGGCATGGCCCTCGTCGTGTTTATCGGCACGACCGTCATCGGCTTCGCCAAGCACGGCCTGCACTTTCTCAGCTTCTTCCTGCCGCACGGGACGCCGTGGTTCATCGCGCCCATTCTGGTGCCGATCGAGGTTCTGTCCTACTTCACTCGGCCGATCAGCCTGTCGCTGCGTCTGTTCGCCAACATGACCGCGGGCCACACCCTGCTGAAGGTCTTCGCCGGCTTCGTTGCGGCGCTCGGTATCGCCGGTGTCGTTCCGCTTGCGGCCGTCATCGGCCTGACCGGCCTGGAGATGCTCGTCGCCTTCTTGCAGGCCTATGTTTTTGCGGTCCTGTCGTGTATCTACCTCAACGACGCCCTGCACATGCACTAGCCGGGCGGGAGAGCCGGGGATCGGCGAGGGCCGAGCCTTACAATAAAATATATCGCAACCCTTGGATGGGGACTGAATGATGGACGTTGATGCAGCAAAGATGATTGGCGCCGGTATTGCCGTGGTCGGCCTCGGTGGAGTCGGTGCGGGTATCGGCAACATTTTCGCGACCACGATCGCGTCTCTCGCCCGCAATCCCGCGGCGCAGCCGGTCGTGCAGCTGCCGATGTGGGTCGGCTTCGCGCTGGTCGAGGCGGTGGCGCTCTACGCCCTGGTCGTCGCGCTGATGCTCATGTTCGTCACCTGAGGCGACGCGGTTCCTTCGTCGCACCCACCAATCGCCGTCGCCTTGTTCGCGTTGCCCGCGGGAGGGGTCAGTGCCCCAGTTTGACCTGACAGTTTGGTCACCTCAGCTCGTTTGGCTGACGATCAGCTTCGTCCTCCTCTATCTGCTGATGTCGCGGGTCGCACTGCCGCGGGTCTCCAGCATCCTCGAGGATCGCGAATTCCGTATCAGCGACAGCCTGCGCCGTGCGGAAAGCCTGAAGCAGGACGCCGAGTCGGCGGTCGCGGCTTACGAAAAGCTGATGACCGACGCCAGGGCGAAAGCGCACGAGCAGGTGCACACGGTGCGCGATCGCGCCGCGCGGGACGCCGCGGAACGCCACGCCGAGCTGAATGATCGGCTCAGCGCCGAAGTAGCGGCTGCGGAAACCCGCATTGCTGCGGCCCGCGATCAGGCGGTGGGCGAACTTCGCGGGCTGGCGGTCGAGGTGGCCGGGGCGGCGGTGGAGCGTCTCATGGGCGAGAAGCTGGATCCGGCCGCTGTCAGCACGGCGGTCGACGGCGCCATGCGGGTGCGCGCGTAATGGCTTGGGCAGCGACGGCAATGGCGGCGGAGACCGCGGCCGAGTATGCCGCCGAGCATGCTGCCAAGCATGCTGCCGAGCCATTCTATCTCGATGCCGAATTCTGGGTCTTCATCGCCTTCGTCGTGTTTGTCGTTCTCGTCGGGCGCACGGCCTTTCGCGTCGTCACCGCCGCCCTTGATGACCGGGCGCAGCGGATCAGGGATCAGGTCGACGAGGCGACCCGGCTGGCCGAAGAGGCCCAGCAGCTCCTTGCGACATACGAACGCAAGCAGCGTGACGCGGCCGCCGAGGCCGAAACCGTTGTCGAAATGGCCCGGCGCGAGGCCGATCGCCTGTCCGATCAGGCGGCCCAGGATCTCGAGCGTTCGCTCGAACGCCGCGAGCAGCTCGCCTTCGACCGCATCGCCCAGGCGGAAGCGGCGGCCGTTGCCGAGGTCCGCACCCGCGCGACCGAGATCGCCCTCGAGGCGACGCGCCGGCTGCTTGTCGAGAGGGTCAGCGGCGACCGCGCCGGCGCGCTGATCGACGCTGCCATCGATGAGCTGCCGAAGCGGCTGAACTGACGTATCCCGCGCCTGTCGCCAATATCGCCGCGCTGGCCGCGTTGCCCGCCCGAAATTATATTCGAAGTCCTTGGCACAACGGCATCTTGATTAGAGGGCTGTGACCTTATCGCGCCTGCCACGCTTGGCGCTGATCTTGCTCGCCGCCGGCGGTACCGTCGTCGCGCTGCCGGCGCTCACTCAAGCCGGGTCAGCTCCAACAACGGTGACCACCCCGGCCTTCGTTGGCAGTGCCGCCTGCGCAAACTGCCACGAAGCGGAAGCTTCGGCCTGGCGCGGCTCGCATCACGATCTCGCCATGCAGGAGGCGACCGAGAGCAGCGTGCTCGGCGACTTCAACAACGCAACCTTTACCTATGGCGACATCACGTCGCGCTTTTTCAAGCGGGACGGCAGGCTCTTCGTCAACACCGACGGACCCGACGGCCGCCTTGCCGATTTCGAGATCCGCTACACCTTCGGCGTCACGCCGCTGCAGCAGTACCTGATCGCCTTCCCGGATGGCCGAATGCAGGCGCTCGGTATCGCCTGGGATAGCCGGCCGAAGAACGCCGGAGGCCAGCGCTGGTTTCACCTCTACCCCGACCGAAGCCTCAAGGCAGGCGATCCCATCCACTGGACGGGCATCGACCAGACCTGGAACTTCCAGTGCGCGGAGTGCCATTCCACCGAGCTTCGCAAGAACTACGACGCCGTTAGCAACACCTACGCCACGACCTGGGCCGAAATCGACGTGGGCTGCGAAGCCTGCCATGGCCCCGCCTCGGACCACGTCGCCTGGGCCGAGCTCCAGAAGACCGCGGTTGCATGGCGGGCGGATGGTGGTGACGGGCTGACCGTCCACTTCGACGAGCGGGATAACGTCTCGTGGACAATCGATCCTGCGACCGGCAATGCGCGTCGCAGCGAACCGCGAACGTCGGCGAAGGAACTGGAAACCTGCGGGGTGTGCCATTCGCGCAGCGCCAAGATCGCCGAACCGTGGCGTCCGGGACATTCATTGCTGAAGACCCACGTGCCGAGCCTCCTGCATGCGGGTCTGTTCGAGGCTGACGGCAAGAGCCTCGACGAGGTCTACAACTACGCGCCGTTTCGGCAGAGCCGGATGTTCATGGCCGGAGTCTCCTGCAGCGACTGCCACAATCCGCACTCGTTGAAGCTCGTCGCCGACGGAAACGGCGTCTGCGAGCAATGCCATGACGGCCGGAAGTATTCCGCCGCCGCGCACACGCACCATGCGGACGGGTCGGCGGGGGCGCGGTGCGTGGCCTGTCATATGCCGGTTAGAACCTATATGCAGGTCGACCCGCGACACGATCATGCCTTCCGCGTGCCCAGGCCCGACGAGTCGGTGCGGTTCGGCACCTCCAACGCCTGCAACGACTGCCACGCGGACAGGGGAGCCGCCTGGGCCGCGGCCGCCGTCGCCCAGTGGTTCGGACCGGTGCGCAAGGGCTTTCAGACGTGGACCGCGACTTTCGCCGCGGCGCGAGTCGGCGAACCCGACGCCGCAGCGCTGCTGCTCAAGCTCGCTACCGGTCCCGATGCACCGTCGATCGTGCGCGCGACCGCATTCGAGAGCCTGGCCGATTACCCCAGCCGCGATGCCGCGGCGGCGTCGCAGCGCGGCCTGGCGGACCCGGATCCGCTGGTCCGGCTAGGGGCACTGCGGACGTTGCGGGCATTCCCGGTGGAGGCGAGTTGGCAGCTGGCGAAAGCGCTTCTCGCCGATCCCGTGCTGGGCGTGCGGGCCGAGGCCGCCGCACTTCTGGCCTCCATGCCGCCCGATCGCCTGCCGCCGGCCGATCGGGACCGTCTGGCCCGAGCGCTGGATGAATACGAGACGGCGCAGCGACTCAACGCCGATCGCCCGGAACATCGCGTCAACCTGGGCAATCTATACCTGCGACAGAACCGGTTCGTGGAAGCGGAAGCGGAACTCGGCGCGGCTCGGGGTCTCGATCCAAGCTTCACGCCGGTCTATACCAGCCTCTCCCAGCTTTATGCGCAACAGTCTCGGGACGCCGAAGGCGAAAGCGTCTTGCGCGATGCGTTGACGCGGTTCCCCGACAACCCGGAACTGCATCATGCACTCGGCCTCAACCTGGTCCGCCAGCATGGCGCCGATGCTGCCTTGCCGGAGTTCGCCCGCGCCGCCGCGATCGACCCCGCCGACGCTCTCTACGCCTACGTCTACGCCATCGCGCTGAACACGACGGGGCGCTCTGAAGACGCGATCGAGACGCTTGAGCAGAGCCACGCGCGACATCCGGCCGACCGCGACACGCTGTTCGCCCTGGTCACGATCAACCGCGACGCCGGCCGTAAAGAAGCTGCCATTGCGTGGGCGGCGCAGCTCGCCGCAATCGATCCGGCGGCGCAACGGCTCGTCGATCAACTCCGCCAAGCGGTGCCCGAAACCGCGAGATAGGCCGGGGTCGTGATAATCTCCGACGACCCGCGAGACAGCGACTGGCAAGAAAGAAACAGCGGCAAGCCAGTATGGCCGCCGCTGAGAGACAGATCGAAAAACTTTTTGATACTAGATCAGGAAAGCCCTACTTCGTCTTTCCTTCCGCGGCGTGGGCCTTCTTGAAGGACGCCCAAGCCTGATCCATGCAGCTTTCGCGAGCGTCTGTCTTCTGCTTCATCTCGCACTGGTTGATCTGGTCCATCAAGGCCTTTTTCGCCATCGATTGCTCGGCCTTCGCCCCCTGCGCCGACAGGACGAACGCGCCCGCAGCAACCAGCATGGTCAACGCGATCCCGGAACTATAGCGCTTTTTCATGTAATATCCTCCGCAACACATGTTTTCAGAGCTTTCTACCCTTCATTACCGGTAGCCTATAAACTACTCGCTTTGCAACCTATTATTGCTTGCCTGGCATGACCCGGCCCTCGCACTTGCAGCCGGTCTCGATCCGCCAAATGTCCGCTGCCTTCGGCCGAGCGCGCCCTGAGGGACTTCGGCTGAGGCTGAAACGCGCGTTAGCGGCACCAGCTCATCAGTCAGAATGCTTCGACGGTCGAGATGCCTTCCCGGGGCAATAGTTTTGACAACAGAGGGGCAGGCGCGCAAAGCAATCCTCAGCCTTTCTGCTCATAAAGAAGCTCGAATAGCGTTGCGGAAAACTTCTCTATCTTTGCCGTTCTTTGCGTATCGGTCAAACCCGGCATTTGCGCAACCGCCGGACAGTATGCGCCGACAAGATAGTTCACCAACTCCGTGTCGCTCACCTGCGGATACCGGTTCTGCACATCCGCGACAGCGGCACCGATCTTGTTTTCAATGTCACCGCCGGCGAGCATCTGCGACATGGCCTGTTCGTCCTGCTTCGTTTCCTGCAGAACGCCGGGAGAGGTCTTTTCAGGCCGCGGACATTCGAATGCGCTTGCCGGGTACGACGAGTAGAGCAGAGCAAAACCAAGCGCGGCGAGTAGGTAGCTCGTTCTTGTCATCCGTTTCGCCTTCAACAAGGTGCACCTCATTAGCCCCGCGTTTGTATCCGCGGCCGCCTTGAAACTCAACGCAGATGCTGGCGGCAGAGGGCAATGCCGCGACGGGCCTTGCGCGCCCAGTCGCTGTCCGGATCGAGCTCGAGGTAATGCTGCCACTGCTCCGCCGCGCAGGCATAGGCGCCGGAATGGTAGTTCAGTCGGGCGAGGTTATAGGCGGCATCGGCGAAATCTGGATTGCATCCAAGAGCGCGTTGCAATCGATCGCGCGCGGTGCCGATGTCGCCGACCGCCTCGGAGAGATGAGCGAGGTTGTACCACGCCGCGGCACAGCCTGGGTCGCGGGCCAGCGCCATCTGAAAGAACAGTGCCGCATCGCTCGGCCGGTTCTGCTCGCACAGCACGGTAGCGAGTTTGAACGGCGCCATCGGATCGTCGTGGTCGAGATCGACGCAGCGGCGGTAGAGCAATTCGGCCGCCTGCCAGTCGCCCGCGGCTTCCGCCGCTTCCGCTGCGGCCAGGAGGTCCTCGACGACGGGATTGCTGCTTTCCGGGAGGACGAGACGCAGCTGCCCGTCGGGTTCGACCCATTCCTTGCCGATGCGAAGGACCGGCCGTCGGCGCTCGTCCAGATCGAAACGGAAGCGGGCGAGCGGATGCGGATCGTCGGGGCGGCGATTTCGAAGCAGCTGCCTGACCGAAGCGGTCAGGGCGGCTACCGAGGCTCCTTCCTGCAGCAGCCGCGCGGCCTGCCGCGCCGCGGCCAGCGCCGGGAAGCCGCCGCGACCCCGATCCAACTCGATGATGTCGAGCAGCGCAAGAAGGCGCAGCATCTCCGCCGGCAGGCCGGCCATCCTCGCGATCTCGGCGGCGCCGAAGGCGCCCGAGGCAGCGCTCGCGCCAGCATCTGCAGCAATGCCCGCCCCTGGTCCGGCAGCGGAACCGGCCTCTCGGCGGACCGGTGCGGATGCCGTGCCGGTGGATGTCGGCCCGTAATTCAGGGCGCGGAGGAAGGCGTTCTCGCTCAGACAGGGTACGCCGGCGCGATCGGCCTCCGCGAGCCGGGCCTGCACGATGCCGGCCGCTACGAGATCAACGGCGTGATGACCGACGACGAGGTAGCCCGTCCGTCGGCCCAGGCTCCGGCCGATCCTGCCGCCCCGCGCCCTGATCAGCGCGGCGGCGACGCGGCGACCGAGGCCCTCCAGCCGGCCGACGATCAGCACCGACCTCCTCGTGAAGTCGAGACCATCCAGACCGGCTCGACCGGTCTCCACCATCGCCGATCACGCTCTCCGTATCAGGCGTCGCCTGCGGCTTTCTTCCGCCGCGCCGGCGATCGGGTCGCGGTGCGCTCCTTTCCGCGTCCGCCGGATGCGCTTTTCGCCGGCGGCTTGCGCTCGTCGATGTCGCCGACGCTGCGCTTCAGGGCGTCCATCAGGTTGATCACCTTGCCGCGTTCGGGCGCCTTGGCGATGACCGGCTCCTCGCCCTTGATCTTGGCCTGAACCAATTCTAGCAAGGCATCCTGATAGCGATCGTGAAAGTTCGCCGGCTCGAAGGCGCCGGACTTCTTTTCGATCAACTGTTCGGCCAGTTCAATCAGCTCGGGCTCCGGCGCGTCGTCGCCGATATCGGCGAAATACGGTGCGTCAGCGCGAACCTCATCGGCCGTGCGCAGGGTCGTGACCATCAGGCCCTTGTCGCGGACGGAGATCGCGATCAGGTGCTCACGCGACGACAGGACCACGCGCGACAGCGCGATCTTGTTCTTGCGGGTCATGGCATTGCGAATAACCCGGAAGGTCTCTTCGGCGATAGGACCGTCCGGCGCAAGGTAGTAGGGGGATTCGAAGTAGATCGGGTCGGCATCGGCGGCGTCGACGAAGCGTTCGATATCGATGACGTCCGACGACTCCAGCCTGATCTTGGCCAGATCCTCGTCGCTGACGACGATATAGCGATCGCGCTCGTACTCGTATCCGCGCACCAGTTCGCTGCGCTCGACGGCGCCGCGTTCGGGATCATGGGGCACCATCCGAACCCGGTTGTGGGTCTCCTGATGCAGCAGGTTGAACGAGACTCGGCGACCCGAGCCGACCGCATTGTACAAGCGCACAGGGCAGGACACGAGCGACAAGCGCAGGTGCCCCTTCCAGGTAGCGCGTGGTGGCATCGCACGTCCTCCTCCAGCTCAGGCCAATCGTTGCGGCCGCGCCCGTTCCGCACCTAAGGCGGCGGACATATTGTCTCCAACTTGCGCAGCTTGCTCGCGTCGGCGCTCTTCGCGGCTTCGTCCATGCCGGCCCACGGATCCGCGCGGAGGCCGGCAAGGCGTTCGGGCACGGTACGGAAATTCAGCGCGGCCGGGTCATCCAGCCCATCCAGTTCCTGCCAATCGACGGGCGTCGCAACCGGCAGGCCGGCGCGGGCGCGCAGGGAATAGGCGGCGACCGCAGTGGCGCCGCGGCCGTTACGAAGGTAATCGATGAAGATCTTGCCCTTGCGGCTGGCCAGCGAGAGGTTGGCGGTGAACCGTTTCGGTTCGCGCCGGGCAAGCGCCTTGACCACGGCCGCGCTGAAGTCACGCACACCGGCCCACGTCTGGCGGCGGGCCAGCGGAACGACGAGGTGAAGGCCTTTGCCGCCGGTGGTCTTGACGAACACCGCCAGGCCGATGGCTTCGAGCACCGCGCGAATGTCGAACGCGGCGGCAATGACCTCGCGCCAGCGAACCGACTCGTCCGGGTCGAGGTCGAAGACCATTCGGTCCGGCCGCTCCGGGCGGTCGATCCGGCAGCCCCACGGGTGAAACTCGACGACGCCGAACTGGGCCAGGCCCAGAAGGCCGCGAGCATCGTCGAGATAGACGAAGTCGGCGCGCCTGCCTGCCCGCTCCTCGCGCAGCGCGATGCGCTTTATCGACGGCGGCATTCCCGCGCCGGCGTGACGCTGATAGAAACAGGCGCTGGCTTCGCCGGTGGGGCAGCGGACGAGGCTGACCGGCCGGTTCGTGATTTCCGGCAGCATCCAGTCTCCGACCCGGGCGTAGTACAATGCCAGATCGAGCTTGGTTGCGCCGTCGCGGCCGAACATCGACCGTTCGGGGTTTGTCACCCAGATCGTCGCCAGATCGGCGTCGCTGACCAGACGCGATTTCGCAACCGTCGGCGACTCCGGCGATGCTGCGACCGCCGCGCTTTTCTTCGCGCGGGAACCGGCGGTTCGGCTTGATGACCCACCTTCGGCGGCGGCCAGATCCGGGCGCAGGCCCTTGTAGCGCGCCTGGCGCAGCAGGCCGTCGTTGGTGCAACTGGCGAAATTGATCTCCGCGACCAGATGTGGTTCGACCAAGTGGACGGTCTCGCCGGCCGCGATCGGCGGCATCGTGACAGCCGGTTTAGACCTGATGAGCGGGCGCAGCGCCGCCTCCAGACGCTGCGCTTCGTTCCGAGAAATGCCGCTGCCGGCGCGCCCGGCGTAGCTGAGCCCGCCTTCGCCGTCGACAGCCAGCAACAGCGCGGCCAGCCCGCCTGCGGCTTTCGTCTCGGTGAAGCCGATGATGACGAAGTCGTCGCTTGCGACGCACTTGCTCTTGATCCAGGTCCGGCTGCGGCCGGAGCGGTAGGGAGCGTCAATACGCTTCGAGACGATGCCCTCCAGGCCCATCCGGCAGGCTTCGCCGGCAAAGGCCGCGCCGCGACCGAGGATATGATCGCTGAGCTGGATCGGCGCCGGCGTGTCGACGACCGGCGCGAGCACCGCGGCGAGGGCTTCCTTGCGCCGGAGCAGCGGGATCGAAAGCAGGTCGCGGCCGTCGAGATGCAGCAGATCGAAGGCATAGAACAGTAGTGTCTGCGGCCGGCCGCAGGCGAGTGCGTCTTGCAATGCCGCGAACGAACTGACGCCGTCGTCGTCCTGGACAACGATTTCGCCATCGAGCAGCAGCCGCTGGTCGCCGAGGCCGGCAAAAGCGCCCGGCAGGTCGCCATAGCGCGCCGTCCAGTCGTGGCCGTTGCGGGTAAAGATCCGCACCTCGCCGGCGTCGATGCGTACGAGCGCGCGATAGCCGTCGAACTTGATCTCGTGCAGCCAGCCCTCTCCGTCCGGCGCCGCGGCGGCCAGCGAGGCGAGCTGAGGGGCGATGAAGGCCGGCAGGTCCGCCGGCGGCGCCTCGCCAAGTTTGATCGCCCCGGACGGCCGAACCGCGCGGCCCGACCTGCGGGCAGGTTTGGCCGCCACGGTCTTCACCGCCTCGTCAGGCGGCAGGGTCTCCAGGGTATGGCCCGACACCACGCTCTCGGGCGCTTCACGCAGCAGCGCATCGCCGTCGCCCGGCCGGGCGAACTCGTCGCGTTCCTTGATCAGCAGCCAGTTGTCCCGTTCGCCCTCGCGACGCTTGAGCCGGACTAGCGTCCAGCCGCCCAGCAGCTTGTCACCCAGCAGGCGAAACTTCAGTGCCCCGCGACGGTAATCGTCTTCCGGATCGCCCATCGGAACCCAGCGGCCGCGATCCCACACGATCACGCCGCCGGCGCCGTATTCGCCTTTGGGAATCCGGCCCTCGAACGATCCGTAGTCGAACGGGTGATCCTCGACGTGCACCGCGAGCCGCCGGTCGGCCGGATCGAGGCTTGGGCCGCGGGTCACCGCCCAGCTCTTGAGCACGCTGCCGAATTGCAGGCGAAGGTCATAATGCAGCCGCCGCGCCGCGTGCTTGTGAATGACAAAGACGTCCCAGGTTGTGGCCGTTGGCGCGCCTGCCGGTTCGGGCGTCCGGTCGAAATGCCGTTTGCGGCGGTAGATTTCCAGTGCGTCGGGCACGTCTCACGCCTAGCTACACGCGCTCTTGACCACTATCACGGCGGTCGGCGCCGCGGGTCATTCAAAAATGCGAATCGCACGGGCCTTTTCAATGCGGCGTTCCGCCTGGGGGCGTCCAGCCTGGGGGCGCCAGTTCGAAGCCGGCGAAATCGAACGCCGGCGCGACGGTGCAGCCGACCAGGGACCAGTCGCCGAGGCTGCGCGCCGACTGCCAGGCGGCACCAGGAATGACCGCATGGGCGGTTTGTCCGGCGGCGAAATCGACCCCGAGAACCGACACGGCTCGGCGCGCTCCCTCAACCACGACGAGTTCAAGCGGCGCGCCGGCATAAAAGTGCCAGACCTCGGTCGCGTCGATACGGTGCCATGCTGATACAGCGCCGCGGTGCAGAAGGTAGTAGATGACGGTCAACGCTCCGCGGTCGCCTGAAGAGCTCCTGTGGCGAAAGGTCTCGCGGTAGAACCCGCCTTCAGGATGCGGCTCCAGCCCGAGCTGTTCGATAATGGCGGCGGCTAGGGGCGGGATCATCGGCGGGTGCGCTGCCGGTCGGTGGAACCGCGATAGCATCCTGGACTATCGGCCAGGGACAAACGACGCAACGAAAAAGCCAGGGCTCTGAACTCATATGACAGGTGACAGGGTGGCGAATTTCTGAATCGATGTGGCTGTCCTGATTCGGAGCTGCCCATGATGCTGTCGCCTGAGACCCTGCCCCGCAAGTCGCGCCTCGCGACGCTGCTCGACCATT
>JBBSCD010000015.1:0-36010 GCA_038250645.1 Rhodospirillales bacterium | reverse complement strand
GGCGAACGCGGCATCTCCCGCCACGTCACGACCAGGTCATCCTGCCGATCCCCTTGCCGTCCCAGCGCCATGTCGATCAATCCTTCGAACCGCTATGGGTGCAGAGAGTCAGAACCAACCGACTTCGTCAACGGGCTGTTAGCACATCCTTTACGAGGCGCAGCGTAGACTGAGCGGCAGAAGGATCCGGACCAGGACGGGAGACCTCCATCGGTGCGCATACTACAGGTCGAGAGCAACAAGGACGCAGCGAGTGTGGTGGAGCGCTTGATCACCGCCGCCGGCGCGACCTGCGAGACGGTGGCGTCCGGTCGGATGGCCTTGGAGCGCACGCTGGTTGAGAACTACGACCTGATCCTGTCGGCCTTCGCTCTGCCGGATCAGACAGGAGCTGAACTGCTTGCCAATCTCGATGCTGCCGGTATTCAGGCTACAGTCCTGCTTCGGATGCGGAACCAGCCGGTCGCGGCGGCGTATGCAGAGGTGCTGCAGCGCCTTGCGCGTTCGACCCACAGCGGGGACGGCAGCGCGGCGCCAGCCGCATCGGCCAACGGTTTCGAGCGCGACAGCGTCCGGCACACAATTCTCAAGGCCGGCCAGATCGTTTACCGCAACGCCCGCTGCGTCATGGACTGCACCATCTTGAATATCTCGGCCTCGGGCGCCTGCATCCAACCGGCCGACACGTTTCAGGATCCCGGACCGGTAACGCTCAAGATCAATAATGGGCCAAGCCGACGCTGCGAGATCCGCTGGAACAAGGGCGGCAAGCTCGGCGTCCGCTTCATCCAGTAGGCACTGTTGTCATTTAAGCGCTGTCAGTAAGCGGGCCTGGCGGCCTTGCCCAGCAATGACTGAAACGGCCTTTTTGTCGAAAGACACGAAGGTCTCGCCGCCCAGCCAGCTGCCGTCATAGTCGATGATCCCGTCCGCGAAGTCGCCCCCGGCGTCGAGCGCGCCCAGGCCCGCTTCCACCGCGGGACGGTTGAGCACCACGTTGCGGGTTTCGACCAGACGGCGGATCGCCGCGGCAATATCGACGCGCGGCGTGTGATATCGCCGGGCCAGTACCCACGCGAGCTCGCAAAGGGGTTGCAAGCTGATGGCGACCATATCGGCGCCTTCCAGCGCCTCGACCGCAACATCGCTTTGCGCCTCGTCGTCTGCGACAAGCGCTCGCAGCAACACATTTGTATCGGCGGTGATCTTCATTTCTCGCTCGCGCCGGCGGCCGCGCCGGCTTCGGCGATGGCGTCGCTGATGTCTTCGATCGACAGCCGTCTGCCGTTGCCCTTGTTCTTAAGCAGTCCCCGCAACTCCCGAAACGAGCCTTGCGGGTTGTCCGCCCTCAGTTCCGCCCGACCATCGGGCAGCAGGTCGAGCCTGATCTTCCCGCCCGGTTGAATACCAAGATGCTTCAGCACGTCCTTCCTGAACGTGACTTGGCCGCGTGCAGTGACGCTCAGGGTGGTCATGTCCTGATCCTTCATTCGAGGATCAAATGGTAATGCACAATTGCATTATGCGCAAGTTCGGGCCGGCTTGCCACCGGGTTATGGCCACGGGCCGGCGTCGGCTCGCCAGCAGGAAGCTATTTCTTCGCTCAACCGCGGCTGGCGAGCAGGATCAGCATCAGGCCGCCGATAACAATCCGGTACCAGCCGAACGATGCGAAGCCGTGTCGGCCGACAAAACCGACGAAGGTGCGCACGACAAGCATCGCCGAGAAGAAGGCGGCGACAGAGCCGATGGCGATGACTCCGGCGTCGTTCATGGTCAGGAGGTCCCGGCTCTTGTAGAGGTCGAGCGCGGACGCGCCGAGCATTGTCGGGATCGCGAGGAAGAAAGAGAACTCGGCCGCAGCCCGTCGGTCAACGCCCAGCAACAGGGCGCCGACGATGGTTGCTCCGGCGCGGGAGACTCCCGGGATCATCGAGAGCACCTGAAAGCAGCCGATCTTTAGCGCCAGGCCGGCGGAGAACGCCTCGACTTCGAAGACCCGCGGTTCGCGGAGGAACCGGTCAATGACGATGAGGATGACGCCGCCGACGATCAGGGCAATGCTGACCACCAAAGGCGAGAAGAGCACGGCCTTGATGAAGTCGTGGGCAAAGACGCCGACGACGGCGGCGGGGAGGAAAGCAAGAACCACGGCGATGGCGAAGCGGCGCGAAGCGGGATCCTCGTGAAGGGTGAACGCCACCCGCGATAGGCGAGGGAAGAAGCCCACGACAACGGCCAGGATCGCGCCGAGCTGAATGACCACTTCGAATACCGAAGTCGTAGGCCCGCTAAAGCCGAGAAGGTCGCCGATAAGGATCAGGTGTCCGGTCGACGAGACCGGGAGAAATTCGGTGAGTCCCTCGACAATGCCGAGGACGACAGCCTGCAGGGCGACGAGTGCATCCATCGGCCCGGACGACTAAAGGCGATTGTACAGGTGCGCAAGCGAAATTCTTGCAATGCGACGGCGTCATCTCTATGTCGCGGCAACGCGTCGTTGAACGGCGAAGGGTTCTCAACTAGATTACGTTAGGCTAAACGAGACCAGCTATGTGCCGCTTTGCTGACGTTCATGGCGGAAGGTATCCGGCGGGTCCGTTTTAGGGCGTTTAAGGCCGATTATTGCGGCGAGGGTTTGGTGGTGACAACACGGGTGGCCAGCGCGGAGTCAGACAGCGACACGGATGATCCGTTGCGCGCCGCACCCTTTGTCGGCCGCACCACCCGCATCGCCGGCGTTCTCCTGCTCCGGTCACGACTTAGGCCCGGCCGCCGGATCTGACGCGGCGACCGGCGGCCGTGTTCGTGCCGAAATCCAACCAGAGCAGTGAATGGCGGGCCGCAACAGCCACCCGCCTCTGACCGAGCCAAGGAACGCACATCATGTTTGTCAACGCCGCTAACAAATACCGGCCGGCCGAACCCGTACGTTTGCAAACGCGCACGTGGCCGGATGCCGTCATCACCAAGCCGCCGATCTGGTGCAGCGTCGATTTGCGTGACGGCAATCAGGCGCTCATCGAGCCCATGGGGCACGACCGCAAGAAGCGCCTGTTCGACAAGCTCGTCGCCGTCGGCTTCAAGGAGATCGAGGTTGGATTCCCGGCTGCCTCGCAGACCGACTATGACTTCCTCCGCTACCTGATCGACACGCGGGCGATCCCCGACGACGTCACCATCCAGGTTCTGACCCAGGCCCGCGACGACCTGATCGATCGCACCTTCGACGCCATCGCCGGCGCCCGCCGGGCCATCGTCCATCTCTACAACTCGACATCGGAGCTGCAGCGCCGGGTGGTCTTCGGCCTCGACCGGCAGGGCATCATCGCCATCGCCCGGGCCGGCGCGGGCCGGATCGTCGAGAACGCGAGTCGCTGCAACGGCACCGAAATCGTTCATCAGTATTCCCCCGAGAGCTTCACCGGCACCGAGCTCGACTTCGCCAGGGAGATATGCGAGGCGGTGATGGAGGTCTACACGCCGACACCCGCGCAGCGGCTGATCGTCAATCTGCCGGCAACGGTCGAGATGGCCACCCCCAACATCTATGCCGACCAGATCGAGTGGTTCTGTCGCAACGTCCGCGACCGCGACGCGCTGACCATCTCGGTCCATCCGCACAACGATCGCGGTACCGCCGTCGCCGCCGCCGAACTCGCCGTCATGGCCGGCGCCGACCGGATCGAGGGCACCCTGTTCGGCAACGGCGAGCGCACCGGCAACGTCGACATCATCACTCTGGCGCTGAACCTGTACTCCCAGGGCGTCGCGCCCGGTCTCGACTTTTCCGACATCTCCGACGTTGTCCGCGTGGCCGAATACTGCAACCAGCTGCCCGTCCACCCCCGTCACCCCTATGCCGGCGAGCTGGTCTTCACCGCTTTCTCCGGATCCCACCAGGACGCCATCAACAAGGGCTTCAAGGCCATGCGGCAGAGCAACTCCGGGGTCTGGGAGGTGCCCTACCTGCCGATCGATCCCCAGGACATCGGCCGCGCCTACGAGGCCGTCATCCGCCTCAACAGCCAGTCGGGCAAGGGCGGCATCGCCTTTGTGCTGGAAATGGACTACGGCCTGACCCTGCCGCGCCGGCTGCAGATCGAGTTCAGCAAGGTGATCCAGGAGATCGCCGATCGCGAGGGCAAGGAGGTCTCGTCGGACCGGCTGTGGCAGTGCTTCAGCGAGGAGTACCTGAACGGCGAGCAGGCGATGCGTTTTGTCGAGCACGAAACATGGCCCGACACCCGCGCCGGCCGCGGCCGGTTGCTGCGCTCGACGGTGCGCATCGGCGAAACCGAGCGGACCGTCGAAGGCCACGGCACCGGGCCCATCGACGCGTTTGTCGACGCGCTCAGGGAAGCTTTCGCCGTCGACATCGAGGTCGTCGATTACAGCGAGCACGCCATCGGCAAGGGCGCGGATGCCGCTGCGGTCGCCTACGTCGAGGCACGAACGGCCGACGGCGCGACCCTATTCGGCGCCGGCATCGACAAGAACATCGTCGCCGCGTCGCTGCAGGCCGTCAGCAGCGCCGTCAACCGTGCGGCGCGGCGCGGCCTGATTACGCTCGCCGGCTGAGACAAGCGGGCTCGCCGGGACGTCCTTCCGGTTGCGGAAGACGATCCCTGCGGGCGTTCGCGCTCGCAGCGCATCCATCGGAGGCCCATCGCCATGGCCAGCCATGCCGTCTACGTCTTCGACGCCTACGGCACCCTGTTCGATGTCCACTCGGCGGTCGCGCGCCTGCGCGACCGGTTGGGCCCCGACGCCGAGCGGCTGTCGGAACTCTGGCGCATCAAGCAGATGGAGTACTCCTGGGTCCGCAGCCTGATGCATCGCCACCGCGACTTCTGGCGGCTGACCGAGGATGCGCTCGATTACGCCCTGGCCACGGTGGGCGGCATCGACCCGGCGCTGCGCGGCCCGCTGCTCGACGCCTACCGTGCGCTCGAAGCCTACCCGGAAGTCCCGGCGGTGCTGGCTGCGCTGAAGGAGAAGGGGGCGCGCCTGGCGATCCTGTCGAATGGCAGCCCGGAGATGCTGGCGGCGGCGACCCGCTCGGCCGGTCTCGACCATCTCCTCGATGCGGTCGTCTCGGTCGAGGAGGCGGGGATCTTCAAGCCCGATCCGCGCGTCTACCGGCTCGCCCTCGATCGCTTCGCGGTCGCACCCGGGGATATCTCGTTCCAGTCCTCGAACGCTTGGGACGCCGCCGGTGCCTCGGCCTTCGGGTTCTCGGTCGTCTGGATCAACCGCAAGGGCCAGCCCCGTGAGTATAGCGATGCCGGCCGGCTCCGCGTGGCCAGGGATCTGACGGCGCTGCTCGATGCGCAGGGAGGCGCGGCTTAAGCGGCGCCCATACCGTAGCGTTCGGCCCAGGTCTTCAACACCATCGATGTCGTTAACTGCGCCACTTCAGCGTGCCGCGCCAGCTGGTCTCGCCGCCGTTCCATCTCGTTCTGGTTCGCTGCTTCGATCAGCACAAACATGTCGAGATCGCCGGTCGTGGACCAGCACGCCGCCAGTTCAGGCCACTCCCTGATAAAAGAGAATACGATGTGGCACACCGGCCGACGCAGTCGCAGGTAGAAAAAGGCGCGCACCCCTAAGGGTGTTGCCGTGTCGCCGAGATCGACGTCGACCGTGTAGCGCTTGATGACGCCCGCGATCTTCAGTCGATCCATTCGCTCCTTGATGGTGGTCCGCGATATACCCAGCACGTCCGCCATTTCGGATACCGGCCGTCTCGCATTCTCACGCAGAAGCTCGATGAGGGCGCGGTCGGTCGCAGTCAGCTTTGGATCCTTCTTCTTCTCCATCATCTAAGCCCCACACTTTGCGAAGCATTCTGCAATTTGAAACCTTAACATCATAAAGCAGGCGATTTACCTGTCTGTCCGTTCCGGTCAGGGAGACGGTCAGTGTCTGATTTATTTCTGGATAGACAAGAAGTGGAGCGATTATTTTCTGCTCCATCTTGGCAGCGCGACCTGTTTTCCGACTTCAAAAATCTTATGACCAGCGTCATCCGGCCGTTTCCGTGCCTGTTTGGTGTTAACGGTTACCGCCTCGACCAGCTCCGCTATGCTTTTATGCCCTCTCTTGTGGCGGGGCAATTCGCCCCTGTTCTGGCCGCCTACGTATCCATGGCGCGCTCATTCGGTCCAAATACCTCGCTGGTGCTTTTCATGAAACCGGGTCCTGAGGCTTCAATGGAGGCCTACCGGGGCATGTTCTGGCAATTTCTGGAAGACCTGGCGCGAATTGACGAGATGCCGTGGCCCGCTGCTATCCCCACCAGACTTGATGAGCCGGCATGGGAGTTCTGTTTCGCGGGTGAACCCCTTTTCGTTGTCTGCAATACGCCTGCTCATGTATTGCGTCAAAGTCGGCGGTCAACGTCCCTCATGCTCACGTTTCAGCCAAGGTGGGTGCTCGATCGCGTCACACGTACGCCGAAGACCGCGCACGCCGCGTTTTCTGCGGTTCGCAAGCGGCTGGCACCGTACGACCTTGTACCGCCGTCGCCGACACTGGGCCGCTATGGCGACGCCATGAACTGCGAGTACGCCCAGTACTTTATCGACGACACCAATGTGTATCCAAGCAGTCCTCGCGAGGCGCTTGGCCGGAAGCCACTATGCGCGCAACAGCGCCAGAAACGAGATGAAAATATGGAACTACAACCACCATCCGCTCTCCGACCGCATCCGGCCGCTGCGCCCCGAACGCTAGATCATGTTGATTTGAAAATCAACAGAGGCGGAGCCGACCCAAATGATCTGGCGGGGGAAATCGAACGATTTCTGCCAGCGCAGGGTAATATCGAAATTCAATGCGATAGTCCCGGTATGGAGCATGCGTGGCATGAACACGATGTCGATGAAATTCTCGTCATCATGAGAGGAAGTATACGGTTCTACTGGAATGACGACGAGACCGTGTGCTCGGAAGGTGATGTTATATATTTGCCAGCTGGAACAAGACACGGATCAGTTGCTTCGAATGAAGGCGCGACCTACCTGATCGCTTTTCATAAGGCTGGAGCCTGATTATGGCGCCACTGCAGCGTACTCTTGGGCCTTGGCGTGGCACGGCGCTCATGCTTAACATCGTCCTCGGCGCGGGCCTTCTGGTTTTACCCGGTCTCGCGGTAAAACAGGCAGGAGATGCTGCCTTCCTCGTCTGGGTAATCTGCGCCCTGGCAGCAGCGCCGCTTCTCGGCGTCTTTATCGTTCTGGGTCGACGCTACCCCGACGCCGGCGGCCTTGCATCCATTGCGGGACGCGCCTTCGGCCGACCTGCATACGTAGCGGCGTCCTTTCTCTTCCTCGGAGCCGTCGCGCTCGGGCTGCCCTCCATTGCCATCACTGGCGGCCACTATGTGGCCGCAACACTCGGCGGATCGCCGTTTGCCTACGCCTTCGGCTTCCTTGCACTCGCTGTCGGCGCTAATCTCGGCTCGGCGGAGCTCGCTGGCCGGATCAACACTGCCATCGCCTCGACCCTGGTGGTTGTTCTTGTTGCCTTCGCGATGCTCGGTCTGTGGACGAGCGACTCCTCACCGACGCCGCCAACAAGTCTCGTTCCCGGCAGCATCGACGCGCACGTGCTTGGCGTCGTTTCCGGGACCTTCGCCATGGTATTTTTCGCGTTCACCGGCTGGGAAGTTGGCGCGAACCTGTCGGAGGAGTTCGAGCGCCCAGAACGGGATTTCCCGATAGCCATGGGAGCGTCGTTTTTCCTTGCGGTTGCCCTCTACCTGGCGCTGGCCTATGTCGCGCAAACCGCCGAACTCCACGGTGCCTATTATGCGCCTTTCGCGCAGCTGTTCGAGCACCGATTCAGCCTAGCCGGCGGAGTTGTTGTTTCGATCGTCGCCGCCGTCCTGATCTTTGCAAACTTGTCGGCAGCCGTCTGGGCCGTATCGCGGCTCGTCTTCTCATTGTCGCGAGAGCATGTTCTGCCGCAGTTTTTGGCGAACACGCGGCGCGGCACCCCTTACAATGCCGTCACCGCCACCGTTGTTTCGCTTGCCGCAATTACGATGGCGTCGGCCGGCGGCCTCCTGCACCTTGACCGGATGCTTGGCTACTCGGGCCAGAACTTCCTTTTGCTTTATGGCGCGGCTTCGCTTGCGCTCGTTGCGATGGGCCGGACCCTTAGGGAAAAGACGCTGGGCGCTGGCGCCACTCTGCTTGTTCTTGCCCTCTCGCTGATTCGGGGGCTGGAGCTCATCTACCCCATCGCACTGATTGCACTTGCTGTCCTTGTCGCTCGTCTCTCGCCGCAACCGCAACCGTCTGCCATTGGCTAGCGGCCGGCCTGATGTCGAGCGGCTGGGCAGGTTGCGCGCAAGGTGGGGATCGCGTCCGTCCTGAGCGCCGGTAAGAAATGTGCCCACGCCAGCCCTTGCTCCGCTCTGCCTCGCCTCTACGCAGCGGCGGCGGGCCGCTCGGCGAGGGTTTCACTACGGGCGCGGCGATCAAGTTCGCAGATTTCGGCGTCGCTGAGGTCCGCCAGGCGACACAGGCAGTCGACCCAGCAGTCAAGGCTCGGCCAGTCGTGACGACACAGAACTTGGCACATCTCGTCGAACTCGGCCATGTGGCCCTCCGTGCAACCTCGGACGCTAAGATCGTCCGAATGTTCGTGTGCCGCGCCCCTACGCGAAAGTAACTCTGTCCTTGTCGCAGGGGTTTTGCCCTGTCTTGCGTCGGCTTGGCGGAAGCCAATGACCGACGACCTTTCCATACTACGCTTCAGTTTCGTGATGAGATCACCGGAAGTCAAGGATGTGGCTCAAGCAAGGCGCAATATGTTGGTTTCTGTTCCCATGAGGAGCCCAACATGTAGGAACGGGCCGAACTACTTGCAAAAGCGTCGCATTATTGTCGCAGTGTGATGCCGGTGAAACTCAGATTGACGGGTTGCTGGCCTCTTCTTGAGCCGGGGCAGGCCATGCCCAGACTCCCATCGGCCGCGATTTGCCGCGAATCGCCTGATCGGGCAGTGCGACGAAGCCCGCGACTGCATCCGTCTCGCCGACGGCGCGAGCGCATTCCATCAGTGCGTCCGAGGCGATGATGACGACGCCGTGGCTGCGGGTCAGCGCCTCCAGCCGGCTCGCCATGTTGACCGTGTCGCCGCTGACGGTGAATTGTTGCTGGCGGGCGCCGCCGATCTCACCGATGACGACCGGGCCGTAGTGGACGCCGATGCTGATCCGCGGCGCCGATCCGCGATCGGCATAGGTTGCGGCCCAGACGGCGATATCGTCGGAGAGCGCCCGGGCGCAGCGCAAGGCGCGGGCGGCATCCTCGACCTGCGGGTCGAAGGCGCCGAAGCTCGCCGAGGCGCCGTCGCCGACGAACTTGTCGATGGAGCCGCCGTGCGCGGAGATGACGGCCTCGACCCGGCCATGAAAAGCGCGGAGCAGAGCGAGCTGCTCGGCGGGCGCAAGATGCTCGCCGATCCGGGTAAAGCCGACCATGTCGACGAACATCACCGCGGCCTGCTGCACCCTGTCCGCGCCGTAGGGCTTGTCGGCGCCGGCGAGCCGGCCGGCGACGGCGGCCGGGACGTAGCGGGCGAGGTTGGTCCGCTGGCGTTCGGCCTCGCGGCGCAACCGGCCCTCGCCGACAAGGCGGATGGCCGTGACCAGGCTCAAAGTCAGGATTATCGTGAGCGTCGGGAAAACGCCGTTCAACCAGAGCCGCCCGAAAACGAAGGCAGCCTGGGCCAAGGCGGCCCAGCCGACAAGGAGCGCCGCCGCCGCCGCCATGGCGATGAGCGGCCGACGGATCGTCGCGGCGGCTGCGGCCAGCAGCGCGCCGGCGAATATGGCGAGGAGGTCGAAGGCCAGCGCGCGCTCGCCCCGGATGAGATAGCGGTGGTAGAGAATATTGTCGATGACGCTGGCGAAGTGTTCCGGGCCGGGTAGGGTGCGGCTGAAAGGGGTTACAAAGCTGTCGCCGACCCCAGACGCAGTCGCGCCGATGATGACGATGCGACCCGTGGCCATGTCGGGCGGAAGACGCCCGGCAACAACGTCGGCAAGCGGGACGGTTGGGAACGTTCCGCGCGGTCCGTAGTAGTTGACGGCCATGCGCATGTCCGCGTCCACGGACAGACGTTCGCCACCCATGATGATGCCTTCGCCAAGCCGCACAGCGACGACGTCCCGCGCCAAGTCGCGATAGAGGCGGACCGCCTCGATTGCCAGCGACGGATAAAGATCGTCCCCGTAAACAATCGCGCTGCGGTCGAAACGCAGGCTGCCGTCGGCCGCGAGAACGACCGTAACGTGACCGGCGCCGGCGGCCGCGTTCCCGATGACCGGGATCGGCGCGATCACGCCGCTGGGCGTGGCCGCGGTAGTAAGCCGGTTCTGGTCCGGCAGGCGGTAGATGCGGTACGCAGAGCGGGCGACGAAAGGTGGCACCGCCGTGCCGCCGCCGTCTTCGCTGAAGACGAACGCGTAAGGGACGATAGTCGCCCTGGCTTCGATGAGCGCATTCGCGAGCTCCCGGTCGGGATCGCCGTCAGGACCGGCCGGCTGCGCATCGGCAAACAGAAGATCGAAGGCAATGACCCGTGCGCCATCCCTGGCCAGCGCGCGAACCGCCGCGGCGAGAACCCCGCGCGGGAGCGGCCAGCGACCGAACGTGCTGACGCTGCGATCGTCGACAGCGATAAGAAGCACTTCCGGGCCCGGCGCCTGATCGCCGCGAAGCCGGAAACGCCAGTCGAGGGTCTCGCCGTCCGCCGCCGCGAACGGCGGGGCCTCGCGCCAGACGAGGGCGGCGAGCGCAAGGAGGGTCGCGACGGACAGCGCCGCAAGCAGCGCGGTTCTCCACCTTTGCGCGACGGCCGCCGGGCGGCTCACTCGCCGGCTAGGCGGACGCGGGCGAAAAAGCTGTCGACCCGCGCCTGTCCCCATGGCTTCGGCGGCGTCGCCGCCCCGTCGACAGTGACGTCCGTACCCTGGCCTGGCTCCAGAAGCACGAGCGCATTGGTCCCGACCGCCTGAACGGCGACGCTGCCGGCGGCGGCGAAGACCGCGGTCCTGCCTCCATCGGCTTCCATCAGCCACTCGGTGGAGCGCGCCGATGCGACAGCCGCCCGGGAGCTGATGTCGAAATGGCCACCGGGACTGGCGACCACGGCGCGGACGATGCCGGAAAGCAGTGACAGAATCGCCCCGAGGCGTTGTTCATTCCGGCTGATCGCGTAGTCGGCGATAAAGATCTGCGTGTCGCTACCGATGACGATGAGTGAGCGGTCGGCGAACTCGATCTTCAGCCGGCCGCCTTCGTCGGTGACAATTCGGTCGCGCGCAAAAACGGAGGCGCCCTGGCCGAGGGGCCTGGCGCCATCGTTCCGGATGACGCGGGCGCTGCCCTCCTGTTGCACCACACGGCCCACCGCGGGCTCCGCCGCAATCGCCGGCGGCGCGCCGGCCGTGACCGCGAGAACAAGCAGCGCCGTCGCCAACCGACGGCATTGTTGCCATCGCCGTATCGATACCATGTTTATGCCCCCTTCCCGACCCGCAGAGCCGCACCATGCAACCGTCATCCGGCCGGGACGGATCGAGGATGCGACGCATCCGAGTTCGATGCTAGATCAACCTGCTTTCGGATGGAATCATCCGAGAGCAGAAAGGTTGACCGGCCACGCGACGAGAGCATCTCATCTGCGCCCATTTGGGGCGCAGGATGTTCTTGCCGCGTGGCCGAACGATCGCAACGATCGGCGCCGGATTGATCTCGCCATGCCGAGTGGCGCCTGCGTCATCGACCGCTTGCGCGCACCGGCCTTTTCGGCGACAGGTAGGGATCTGCGGGCGTCAACGGACCCAGGCCGGCCCATGAGCGGCACCGACAACCACGACCACGGCTCGGCCGGCGAGGAAGACCGCTGTCATGGCCACGGCCATGACCATCCCGGCCACCCGAGGGGTTATGCACACGGGGGTGGCCATGTTCATGCCGACAGCGAGCGCCGGGTGCTGTGGGCGATGCTGCTCACCGGCGGGTTCATGGTCGTGGAGGTCGCCGGCGGCCTCGTTTCAGGTTCGCTCGCCCTGCTCGCCGATGCCGGGCATATGGTCACGGACGTGGCGGCGCTGGGTCTGGCGCTGGCCGCGTTCAGGGTTGGCCGACGCAGCCACGACGCGCGCCGGACCTACGGGTACCACCGCTTCCAGGTTCTCGCCGCCTTCGTCAACGGCCTTGCCCTGATCGCCATCGTCGCCTGGATCGCCTACGAGGCGGTACACCGGATTCTCGCTCCGGTCGACGTTCTGAGCAATCTGATGTTGGCCGTCGCCGTCGCCGGTCTCGTCGTCAATATTGTGACCTTTGCTATCCTTCATGCCGGCGATCGGGCCAACATCAATATTCGCGGTGCGGCTCTGCACGTCCTGGGCGACCTCCTCGGCTCTGTCGCCGCCATTGCCGCCGCGGTCATTATCATGATCACCGGATGGATGCCGATAGACCCCATCCTGTCTCTGCTTGTCGCCATTCTGGTCATGCGCAGCGCCTGGGGCCTGATCCGGTCTTCGAGCCATATCCTTCTCGAGGGCGCGCCGGACTGGCTGGACGTCGAGAAAGTACGCGGCGGGATAATCCGGGCGGTGCCGGGGGTGATCGATATACACCATATCCACACGTGGATGATCACGGCGGAACGGCCGATGATTACCTTGCATGTGGAGGTTGAGCCGGAAACTGACCACCATGCGACGCTGGTGGCCGTTCGCCGCCACATCCGGGACGTGTTGTCTATTTCACACTCGACCGTTCAGATCGAAACGGCCGGCTGTGTCGACACGACCGCGGATCTCGCGACGCCGGCCGCCGAAACATAGCGGTGAGCGCACGCGGCTTCCACCGCGTGCGATCGCGCAAGATACCGCTGCTGGCTATTGAGCGACGATAGCGTTCAGCATCCACGCGGCCTCTTCATGAACGCCTATGCGGCCGGTCAGGAAGTCGGCCGTGTACACGTCGTCAACCTTCTCGGCCTCGGCGACACCGCTTCGAAACGACTTGGCCAACGTCTGATGGTCTCGGGCCAGCTCGGCGACCATTTCCCCCGCCCTCGGAAGAGATTCGACATCGGCCACAGCGCTTTTCTGAAGGTAATGACCGATACCGCCCAGTGCCGGGAAGCCGAGCGCCCGAACCCGCTCGGCAATGGCGTCCACCGCCACGGCAAGCTCATGGTATTGCTCGTCGGTCAGTTTGTGGACGCTGTAGAACAGCGGCCCGGCGACATTCCAGTGGTACGCCAGGGTTTTCGCGTAAAGTATGTAGGTGCCTGCAAGAGCTTCATTAAGCACTTCCGCCAAATGCTCGCGCCCTTCACGTTCAATACCCGTGCGGACGGGCAACTCTTCAGTACGGTGATCAAGAACGTCATCAGCCACGTTGTTGTCTCCCTGTCGTGGAACCTAGCGGCAAAACCAGAAATACGATGTTCGTCGGTGGGCGGATCACGCTATTACTGAAAAAGCAGAGTCTGCCAACGAAGATGCCGAGGTCCCTGTACCATGCGGCGGGCCGCGCAAAACACGCCCCCGTACCGCATGGCAAACCGGGAGATGCGATCTTACCGTCGCTAGATCTTGCCTTCCCAATCGGAAACCTGCCGCTCCGCCTCTTCCTTGCCGATGCCGTAGCGTTCCTGGACCTTGCCGACGAGGCTGTCGCGATGCCCCTTGGCCTGCTCCAGATCGTCATCGGTCAGCTTGCCCCATTGCGTGCGCATGTTGCCTTTGATCTGCTTCCAGTTGCCGGCGATCTGATCCCAGTTCATGGCGATATCCTCTCATGCATGACCCGCGTCACGAGGCCGGCGTGGGTTTCGGCCGGCGGGCATGATGTGAAAATCGGGAAGGTGACGGCCGTGATGCGGCCTCCGACCCCCCTCACCTTCGAGTGTTGCCGGCTCGCCCCGTGCCGGCCACGACCTATGTTAAGAGTGACCACTGACGCTTCTCGGGCCGATACTGGAGGAAACGCGCATGACAGAGGCTGCGGCTGGACATCGCATCACCATCGAGCCCGCATCCGGGCGGGTTCGTGTCATTGTCAACGGGACGTGCGTTGCCGAGACGGCGCAGGCGCTGGTTCTGCGTGAAGGATCGCTGCAGCCGGTGCTTTATGTCCCTCGCGCGGACGTTGACCCGGCGATTTTGACCCGGACCGAGCACCGCAGCCATTGCCCGTTCAAGGGCGATGCAACCTACTTCTCGCTGAGTGCCGGCGACAGGCGAGTCGAGAACGCGGCATGGAGCTACGAGCAGCCGTTTCCGGCGGTGGTTGCGATCAAGGACCACCTCGCGTTCTATCCTAACAAGGTGGACGCCATCGAGGTGGAGACTGTCGGTCGTTAGCCCGGTCTGGCTGAGCCTGCCGGACCCTCGCTCTTAATGATCAGCCGTGGGCGTGGTGCTGGATCAGCGGTCGTGGCTTGATCATGCCGCGGCAGCGATCGCGCAGGTAACGCCGTGCCAGTTCGTGGTCAAGCTGCGGGTCGATCAGCAGGCGCAGCTTTTGGACGATCGTGACCTCCTCCGTCTCAAGGTGGAGAATGAGGTTTGCCGCGAGCTCAATGGCGGCGTCACGGAAAGTGGTCCAGAGGGCGAATGAGGTGCCGCGATCAAGCGTCTCGGCGGCAACTTCGCGCAGCCGGGCCGCCAACGGTTCAATGACAATGTGTTCCTCGGCAATCAGGCCCATGTAGGTCTTGTCGCCTGCCTCCGCGATCGCGGGTAACAGAACCGCCTCCTCGAACGCGTTGTGGACGAGCAATTCGTCGAGGCCGTCGACGAGCTTGATAAGCAGCGCCCGGTCGTCAGCGTTCGCGGGATCGACCGGCGCGGCGACCGGCGCGCCTTTGACCCGGTTCTCCACCTCGCAGATCATGACGAGCATACGGAAATGCTCTTCGTGGATCACCTCGCCGAGTTCGCTTAGGAATGCCATGATCGCCCGGTCGTTGCCCGCGCCGCAGCGCTTGGCCTTCGGCCTATGCGCATGCTGCAGTGCAACAGTATACGTCAATTTCGTGAAATGGCGACGCCAGATTGCGCATACGGCCCCGGCGTTTTCGCCGGACCGGCTGCCGGCGAAGCCGAGCATGGGGAAATGCGGTTCGCGAGAGGCGCGGGCCTACAGGGTGATGATCTCGCCGTTCCGCTCTTCCGCCGTGGAGGCGAGGGCGACGAATGTTTCGGTCACAGCCTCCGGGGGCTTCAGCGTCTGCGGATCTTCGCCCGGATAGGCTGCGGCGCGCATGCGGGTGCGGGTGGCGCCCGGGTTGACCAGGTTGACCCGGACCTGGGTTCTGGCGACCTCCTGCGCGTACGTCCGCACCAGCGTCTCCAGTCCGCCCTTGCTTGCGGCGTAGGTTCCCCAGTAGGCGCGCCCGGCGCTGACGCCGGACGTGACGAAGATCGCGCGGCCGGCCTCCGAAGCTCGCAAGAGCGGATCGAAGGACCGGAGCAGGCGGAAGTTCACGGTAAGATTGGTCGCGAGCACCTCGTCCCACACGGCCGGGTCGATATGCGCGACAGGGGTGAGCACGCCGAGGATCCCGGCATTGCCGACAAGGATGTCGAGCCGGCCCCACCGCGCGAAGACGGCCGCGCCCATGCGGTCGATGACCGCTGCGTTTTTGAGGTCGGCCGGAACCAGGCTGGCGGCGGCGCCGTGGGCGCGGACCGCGTCGTCAACCTCCTCCAGCGCCCCTTGTGTGCGTCCGACCAGGATCAGCTCCGCGCCCTCGGCGGCGAAACGCTCCGCCACCGCCCGGCCGATCCCGCGGGTAGCGCCGGTTATCAGAGCGACGCGGCCGGCAAGACGACCGGCGCCAGCGGCTGCCGGTTCCGCCTCGGCGATCCCGTCTCCGTGGCTGCCCGTGATCACGGGGTCTCCTCGAGAAGCGAGAGCTGGCGCTCGGCCGGCTCGGCGTCGATCTGGTCGGTCAGCCGGATCGGATAATCGCCGGTGAAGCAGGAGTCGCAGAACTGCGGCTTGATCGGGTCGCGACCGCTCTCACCGACGGCGCGGTAGAGCCCGTTGATCGATACGTAGGCAAGCGAGTCGACGCCGATGAAGCTCGCCATCTGCTCGATGCTGCGGGTCGAGGCGAGCAGCTCTTCGCGGTCGGGGGTATCGATGCCGTAGAAGCACGAATGCGTTGTCGGCGGGCTCGAGATTCTCAAATGCACCTCGCTGGCGCCGGCGTTGCGGACCATCTCGACGATCTTGACCGACGTCGTCCCGCGGACGATGGAATCGTCGACCAGGATCACCCGTTTGCCCTTGAGCCGCGCTGCGTTGGCGTTGTGCTTGAGGCGGACGCCGAGCAGGCGGATTTTCTGCGACGGCTCGATGAAAGTCCGGCCGACGTAGTGATTGCGGATGATCCCGAGCTCGAACGGGATCCCGGATTCGTGGGCGTAGCCGATCGCCGCGGGAACACCCGAATCCGGCACCGGAACGACGATATCGGCGTCAACACCATTCTCGCGGGCAAGTTCGGCGCCGATCCGCCGGCGGATTTCGTAGACGTTCCGGCCGTCGATGGTGCTGTCGGGGCGGGCGAAGTAGATGTACTCGAAGATGCAGAACCGTCGTGGCACGCGGGCGAACGGTTTGACGCTGCGGATGCCCTGATCGTCGATGATCACGATCTCGCCCGGCTCGACATCGCGGACGAACTGCGCGCCGATGATGTCCAGCGCGCAGGTCTCCGACGCCAGAATGTAGGCCCCGGCGAGCCGCCCCAGAACCAGCGGCCGGACGCCGTAGGGATCGCGCATGCCGATGAGCTTGCGCCGGGTGATAGCGACCAGCGAGTAGGTGCCGTCGAGCTGGCGCATGGCGTCGATCAGCCGGTCGACCACCGTCGAGTAGTGGCTGGTCGCGACAAGGTGAATGATGGTCTCGGTGTCGGTGGTCGAATGAAAGATCGCGCCGCGCCTGACCAGCGCCTTGCGCAGCGCCAGCGCGTTGGTGAGGTTGCCGTTGTGGGCGAGGGTCATTCCGCCGAACTCGAAGTCGGCGAACAGCGGCTGAATGTTGCGGACGACGGTGCCGCCTGTGGTCGAGTAGCGCACGTGGCCGACCGCCACGGAGCCGGGAAGGGTGCGGATGACGCTGCTGCTGCCGAAATTGTCGCCGACGAGACCAAGCGCCTTGTGGCTGTGGAAATGCTCGCCGTCATAGCTGACGATGCCGGCCGCTTCCTGCCCCCGGTGCTGCAGGGCATGGAGGCCGAGCGCCGTCGCCGCCGCGGCGTCGCCATGGCCCCAGATCCCGAAGACGCCGCACTCGTCGTGAAAATGATCGTCGTCAGCCTCGCCCGCGATCCCGGGGGACTCCCCGTCGACGCAACGCGAGGCAAGGAGCGGAGGCTCTTCGGCATCGCTGTTCCGTTGGTCCGAATGGCGCCAAGGTAAGCGTGCCATGATCTTCAGTCCCGTCAGCGGTTCGTTTGAAGAAGGCGTTCCAGCTCTTTGCGCTCCCGATCGCCGTAGCCCTCGGTGGGCGGCTTCGATCCGATCGGCGGCCCCTTCGGCTGTGGATTCAAGATGTCGCGCATCATCTCGTTCGATTCAAGCACTTGGCGTGCGCGATCGCGTGTGACGTTGGCGGTGTCGGCGGTCTGCTCGCGGGCTTCGTCGGGAACAAGGCCGCGCAGGACGTCGGCCCCGCTGGCGACCAGCGGCCGGGTCCGGGCCTCGGCCAGCCATGCCGGTTGGCGGCCCGGTGGCATCATCCACTGCAGCGCGATGTAGGCAAGGCAGACCAGCACGGCGCCGCGCGCGAGGCCGAACACGAAGCCCAACGAGCGATCGAGCGCGTTCAGGGCGCTGCCCCTAACCCGACTGGTCATCAGCCGGGTGACGAGCGACAGGACGATGAGGGCGGCGACGAAAATGAACGCGCCTGCGGCAACATCGGCAATCAGAGGGTTGGCGATAATATCCTGCGCGTATGGACGGACGTAGGGCAGGCCGTAGAAGACCGCGAAGATGGCGCCGAGCCAGGCGAGAACGGCGAGGACCTCGTGGATGAAGCCGCGGAGGAAGGCGAGAAGTGCCGAGACCGCGAGAACCGCGAGAACCATGAGGTCGAAGACCGTGAACGGGAAGTCACCCATGATCGACCGTCTCCCCCGCTGAGACCGCCCGTCGCCCGCTGCCGCGAACCATCGCCAGAAGCTCCATGACGTGAGCCAACTCCTCGACCGCGATATCCACCGGCGCCATGGCCGCGCTGCGCCGTGCCGGAACCAGTGCGCGCGCGAAGCCCAGCTTCGCGGCTTCCTTCAGCCGGGCCTCGGTGCGGGCAACGGCGCGCACCTCGCCGGCAAGACCGATCTCGCCGAAAACCACCGTGTCGGCCGCCAGCGGCAGCCCCAGATGCGCCGAGGCAAGCGCCGCGGCAACGGCAAGATCAGCCGCGGGCTCGCCGATGCGCAGGCCGCCGGCGACGTTGAGATATACGTCGGAGGCGCCGAACGCCAGTCCGCAGCGCGCCTCCAGTACCGCCATGATCATCGCCAGCCGGCCCGCGTCCCAGCCGACCACAGCGCGGCGGGGCGTTCCGAGCGAGGTTGGCGCGGTCAGCGCCTGGATCTCGACCAGGACCGGGCGGGTGCCCTCCATGCCGGCGAAGACGCAACTGCCGGGACCGTCGCGCTCGCGCTCGGCGAGGAACAGGGCGGACGGGTTGGCGACCTCCGTCAGGCCGGCGTCGGTCATCTCGAAAACGCCGATCTCGTCGGTTGCGCCGAAGCGGTTCTTCACGGCGCGAAGGATGCGGAACGGATGACCGCGCTCGCCCTCGAAGTAGAGCACGGTGTCGACCATGTGTTCGAGCACGCGAGGCCCGGCGATCATCCCTTCCTTGGTCACGTGGCCGACGAGGAGCAGAATGAAGCCGCGCTGTTTGGCGAGGCGGATCAGCTCCTGGGCCGAGACGCGAACCTGGGCGACGGTGCCGGGCGCGGATTCGAGCGTATCCAGATACAGTGTCTGGATGGAGTCGATGACGACGACCTCGCCCGGCTGTGCCGCCTCGAGGCTGCCGGCGATGTCGCGCACCGAAGTGGCCGCGGCGAGCGCCACGGGAGCGGCACGCAGGCCGAGCCGGTCGGCACGGAGCTTGAGCTGGTCGACAGCCTCCTCGCCGGAGATATACGCCGCGCGCGCCGATGCAGCCAAGGCGGCGGCAACCTGAAGCAGTAGCGTCGATTTGCCGATCCCCGGATCGCCGCCGATCAGCAGCGCTGAGCCGGATACGAGGCCGCCGCCGGTAACCCGGTCGAATTCGCCAATGCCGGTGACACGGCGGCTGACCGGGACGATGTCGCCCGACAGCGAGGCGAAGGCCAGACGTCGGCCGCGCTTGGCGCCGAGGCCGCGGGGCGGACCGCTGGCAACGACGTCCTCGACAAGCGTGTTCCAGCCGCCGCAGCCATCGCAGCGGCCGCTCCACTTCGGCTGGGCCGTGCCGCATTCCTGGCAGACATAGGTCGTCGCCGTACGGGCCACCGTGCTCGGTCCTTATCCCACATTGGGGCCCCGCCACCCGTGCGCCGGCCGGCGCCGCTGCGCGTCAGGCGCGAATCGCCATCTTGATCGGTCCGTCGGCGCGGCCGTGGATGAACTGTTCGACACGGGCGTCGCCCGAACGATCAATATCGCCGACCGGACCGGCCCAGATGATTTTGCCTTGATACAGCATGGCGATGCGGTTGGCGATCTTGCGCGCGCTGGCCATGTCGTGGGTGATCGACAGCGCGCTGACGCCGTCGTCGCGGGTGATCGCGACGATCAGGTCGTTGATCACGTCGGCCATGATCGGATCGAGACCGGTCGTCGGCTCGTCGAAAAAAATGATCTCCGGATCGGCGGCGATCGCCCGCGCCAGGGCGACGCGCTTCTGCATCCCGCCCGACAGTTCGGCCGGGTGCAGGGTGGCGACATCGGCGCCAAGGCCGACCTGAGCGAGTTTGGCCAGGGCCGCGTCGCGCGCCTCGGTCCGGCGCAGGCGGCCGGTCGCGAGCAGGCCGAAGGCGACGTTCTCCCACACCGGGAGGCTGTCGAACAGGGCGCCGCCTTGAAACAGCATGCCGAACTTGCGGTTGATCGCATCGCGAACGGCGCTCGATGCGCCGACCACTTCGACCCCGTCGATGCTGATGCTGCCCGCGTCCGGCTGCAGCAGGCCGAGAACGCACTTGAGCAGGACCGACTTGCCCGTTCCCGACCCGCCGATGACGACGACCGATTCGCCGATGCCGACGTCGAGATCGAGCCCGTCGAGGACCACCTTGCGCCCGAACGACTTGCGCAGGTTGCGGATGCGGATCTTGGCCGGCCGCTCGCTCATCGCGAGAAGAACAGCTCGGTCAGGATGTAGTCGAAGCACAGGATCAGGATCGCCGATGAGACGACGGCGTTCGTCGTCGCCGCGCCGACGCCCTGCGCGCCGCCGCGTGAGGTGTAGCCGTGGTAGCACCCCATCAGCGACACGATCAGGCCGAACACCGACGCCTTCACCAGTCCGGAGACGACGTCCTCGCTGTGGAGGGCGTCGAAGGTACCCTGCAGGTAGTTGGCGGGATTGAAGCCGAGCTTGTAGACCGCGACCAGGTAGCCGCCGAAGACGCCGATGACGTTGGCGACGACGACCAGCAGCGGCAGCATCGTCAGCCCGGCGATGAGCCGCGGCGCGACCATCAGCTTCATCGGGTTCGTCGAGAGCGTGGTCAGAGCGTCGATCTGCTCGGTCACCCGCATGGTGCCAATCTCCGCGGCCATCGACGCGCCGATCCGGCCGGCGACCATCAGCCCGGCGAGGACCGGACCGAGTTCGCGGGTGATCGAAACGACAACCACGTTGGCGACCGCGCCTTCGGCGGAGAAGCGGGAAAAGCCGGTGTAGCTCTGCAGCGCCAGGACCATGCCGGTGAAGATCGCGGTCAGGCCGACGACCGGCAGCGAGTAGTAGCCGATCTCGATCAGCTGCCGGCCGAGGCTGCGAAAGTAGAAGGGCGGACGGAAGCAATGGCCGAGTCCGGCGCCGGCGAACAGCACGACGCGCCCGACGGTCGCAAGC
This sequence comes from Rhodospirillales bacterium, assembly GCA_038250645.1. Lineage (GTDB taxonomy): Bacteria > Pseudomonadota > Alphaproteobacteria > Rhodospirillales > Defluviicoccaceae > JAEULH01. The sequence goes on along the minus strand of JBBSCD010000015.1, from coordinate 14,858 downwards.
AGTTCGAGGACGACGTGGCCGACGAGCTGGAAAGGCCTCATGAGTTCGTCATTCGGCGGCTGCCCGACCCTCATCCACGTCCGCGCGATCCACCGCGTCCTCAGGGCCGTTGCGGTAGATCCGCTGGTAGCGGGCGCCGAGGCTGGTGAGGATCTCATAGCCGATGGTGCCGGCGTCGGCCGCGACCGCGTCGATGCTGACGTGCGGGCCGATGAGCTCGACCTCCGCGCCTGGATAGAGGAGGTCGCCGGGCACCGCGCTGGCGTCGAACGTGATCAGGTCCATCGACACCCGGCCGACGAGGGGGACGCGGATATCGCTGATATAGCCATGCCCCCGGTTGCTGAGCGAGCGGAGAAAACCGTCGGCATAGCCAACGCCCGCGGTCACGATTGTCGCGCGCCGCCCTGCCCGATGCGTCGCACCATAGCCAACGCTCCAGCCTTCGTCAATCTCCCGCACCTGGAGTATTCGTGCCCTCAGATCAACGACTTGGGCCATGGGATTGGCTCGTCCAGGAACCGGCGCACCGCCGTAAAGGGCGACCCCCGGCCGGCACAGATCGCCATGCCAGGCCGATCCGAGGAAGATACCCGAGGACGCGGCCAACGACATCGTCGCGCCGGGCCACCTCTGACGAATGCTTGCAAAGGCAGCCTGCTGACGGGCGTTCAGCGGGTGCTCCGGCTGGTCGGCGCAGGCGAGATGGCTCATGACGCAGGCGACGGCAACGCCGGCGAGTCGGTCCGGCTCCTCGCCAAGCCGCGCCTCTTCCGCCGGCGACAGGCCGAGGCGGGACATGCCGGTGTCGATGTGGATGGCCACCGGCGGCGCCGCGACGGCGCGTCTGGCGAAGGCGGCCCAGGCCGCGATGTCGGGCAGGCTGTTCAGGACCGGACAAAGACGATGGCGGGCGAAGTCATCCTCGAAGCCGCGCGCCGCGCCGGCGAGGACGTAGATTTCGGCGTCCGCGACGTGGGGCCGCAACGCCAGCGCCTCGTTGAGACACGCGACGAAATAGGAGCGGCAGCCCGCCGCCTGCAGGGCGGTGGCGACCGGGACTGCGCCAAGGCCGTAGGCGTCGGCTTTGACCACGGCGGCGCACGTCGCCGGCGCAACCAGACCCGCCAGCTTTCGCCAGTTGGCGACAACGGCGCCGAGATCGATCATCAGGACGGCATTGGCCGGCGTCGTTTCGGCTGTCACGAGTCCGCGGGTGCCAGGTTGCGCGTCTCCAGATCGCCGAAACGCGTGAACTCGCCCTCGAAGAACAGCTTCACGTTGCCGATCGGGCCGTGGCGCTGCTTAGCGATCATGACTTCGGCCTTGTTGGCCGCATCATGGCAGCGCTCGGTCCAGGCGGCGTAGCGCTCATTAAACTTCTGCTGGGATTCATCAGCCTTCTGCACCGGCTCGCCGCGCTCGAGATAATACTGTTCGCGAAAGATGAACATTACCACATCGGCGTCCTGTTCGATCGTGCCCGATTCGCGCAAATCGGCGAGCTGGGGACGCTTGTCCTCGCGCTGCTCGACCGCGCGCGACAGCTGGGAGAGAGCCAAAACCGGGACATTGAGGTCCTTCGCCATGGCCTTCAGGCCGCGGGTGATCTCGGACAGTTCCTGGACCCGGTTGTCGTGGCGGGAGCCGCGGTTGGGCGCGATGAGCTGCAGATAGTCGATCACGATCAGGCCGAGGCCGTGCTGACGCTGCATTCGCCGCGCCCGGGTCCGCATCGCGCTGATCGACAGCGCCGGCGTGTCGTCGATGAAGATCGGCAGGCGCTGGAGGTCGCGGCTGGCGACGACGAGATCGGTGAACCTGTCATCGCTGACCATGCCCCGCCGGATCCGGTCCGACGGGATCTTGGCGTGCTCGGCGAGAACCCGGGTCGCGAGCTGCTCCGCCGACATCTCCAGCGAGAAGAAACCGACCACCGCGCCGTCGACCGTCTGTTCCTTGCCATCTTCGCCGGTTCCGGCGACATGCCGGCGGGCGGCGTTGAACGCAACGTTGGTCGCCAGCGCCGTCTTGCCCATCGACGGCCGGCCGGCAAGGATGATCAGGTCCGACGGGTGGAGGCCGCCGAGCTTGCCGTCCAGATCGCGAAAGCCGGAGGCGACGCCGCTAACCTGTCCCTGACGCTTGTGCGCCGCCTCGGCGATCTTCAGCGCTTTCGTCAGCGTAGCAGTGAAGCCCTCGAAACCACCGTCGTAGCCGCCGCGGGCAGCTAGGTCGTAGAGACCCTGTTCGGCGACTTCGATCTGGGCCTCAGCGTCGAGGTCGACCTCGCCGCCGTAGGCCCGGTTGACCACGTCCTCGCCGATCGCGATCAGTTCGCGGCGGAGATAGAGGTCGTGCACCAGCCGGCCGTACTCGCCGGCATTGATGACCGTCACGGCGCAGTCGACCAGCCGGTTCAGGTAGCCGGGGCCGCCGACCTGGTCGAGGGCGCCGGCGTGGTCGAGGGCGCTCTTCAGCGTCACCGGGTCGGCGAGCTGGCCCCGCTCGACCAGGCGGGCGCAGCCCTCGAACACACGTCGGTGCTCGGCAAGCGCGAAATGTTCGGGTCGGAGGAAGTCGGCAACCCGCTCGAAAGCCCGCGGATTGACGAGAATGGCGCCGAGAAGCGCCATTTCCGCCTCGATGTTGTGGGGAACCCGACGGAACGCGGGCAGGCTGCCGAGATCGTCGAGATCTTCGGCGCGGGGTGCTATGAGCTGGCTGTTCATCGCGGCAGCTTACCCTGCTTTACGTCATCTTCCGCGCGGCGCGCCCTGAGGGTAAGGCAATTCAGCGGGCATAACTGCCGCCAGCCGGAGGCGCGGGCCGCTTAGCGGGGATAAGCCGGGACAACAGGGGATAAGCCTGTGGACGGATCGCCGTCCCTTGCTATCCTAGCCGTTCACGCGGCGTTCCTCGCGAGGCGCGTCCGCCGCGGCGAGTTGGCGCTCCGCGGCGGCGATGTAGTCGCGGGTCAACGGCACGGCGTCCTGACGGCGGGCGAACTGGATCTGGAACACCACCTTGCGATAATAGCGAAACGAAAACTCGCAGGCCGCGAGGTAGAACTCCCACATCCGGCAGAATCGCTCGTCATAGAGCGCCGCGGCCTCCTGCCGGTTGGCAAGGAAGCGCTCCCGCCATTGGCGCAGGGTCTCCGCGTAGTGCAGGCGCAGGATCTCGACGTCGGTCACCCACAGCCCGGCACGCTCAATGGCGGCCGTAATTTCCGAAAGCGCCGGACAGTAGGCGCCTGGAAAGATGTACTTGCGGATCCAGGCGTTGGTGCCTCCGGGTTCCTCCATCCGACCGATGGTGTGGAGCAGCGCGACGCCATTGTCGGCGAGCCGGTCGCGCACGGTGGTAAAGAACGTATTATAGTGGTTGACTCCGACATGTTCGAACATGCCGACCGAAACGATGCGGTCGAAGGCCCCCGCCTGCTCGCGGTAGTCACGCAGGGCGAACGTCACTCGGTCATCTATCCCGGCGTCCCGGGCGCGAGCTTGCGAGACGGCGAGCTGTTCGCGCGACAAGGTGATGCCGGTCACCTGCGCGCCTGTCCGCTTGGCGAGGTATAAGCCGAGGCCGCCCCAGCCCGAGCCGATGTCGAGTACCGACATGCCTGATTCCAGCAGCAGCTTTGCGGCGATGTGCCGGCGCTTCTGCGCCTGCGCCCGGTCGATACTGTCGCTGGGGTTCAGGAAGTAGGCGCAGGAGTATTGCAGGTCGTCGTCAAGGAACAGCCGGTACAGCGCCCCGGAGAGATCGTAGTGGTGCGCGACGTTGCGCTGGGCGCGAGCGGCCGGATTATACTGCTGGATCCGGCGGAAGGCCGCGTCAAGCCAGCGCGCGGGGCCATCAAAGGGATCACGCCGCGCCGCCTCGATATTTCGCCCGACGAGATCGAGGAAATCGTAGATGCTGGCGTCTTCGACCGTCAGCGTGCCATCCATGAACGCCTCGCCGGCGTAAAGCTCGGGTCGGACGAACAGCTTCCAGTGGAGGCTGCGGTCATGCAAGCGGATCGTGAGAGCGGGCCCGTCCCGGCCGGCAAATTCGTGTCTCTTGCCGCCGGCATCGATGACGGTGAGGCGTCCGATTTGAATCAGGTGCTTGAGTAGGCGCGCCAGCAACATCGTACCGCTCCGCTTCAGTCGGCCCCCCTGCGCGTTGCGCCGCGCATAGTGCGCAAACGCTGCACCTTGATGATAACATGAACGCGGAAGTTGGCGCAGCCTTGACAAATAGTCTGAATTGGTTATAGGCGGTATCCTGAGGGTATGTACGCGGATGCGACCCGGCAGAGGGTCAAATACCCAGCCTCATCCATACGATAGCGGTTCGAAAGCTGAAGGCGCCGGCTTCCCGGACGCGCGGTGATCTCGGATAAAACGCCGGCGTCAGGATAAAGCGCCGGCAGCGCCTCCTTCAGGCGCTTCATCCGCGTCGGCGGAACCATGGCGGGGCATCTGCCCCTCGTCGCCGACGTATCCGGCCGTCTCGTCCTCCGGCGCCGAAACATCGCCGCCGCGGTTCTGTATTGCCGCCTCTTCCACCGTTCTCGCGACGTTAACCCGTACAGCCACCTGCACCTCCGGATGCAGGCTGACGGAAACCGTATGCAGGCCCAGCGCCTTGATCGGCTGGTTGAGCCGGATCTGGCTGCGCTCGACAGAGAAGCCGGCGGCGGTGACAGCGGCGGCGATGTCGACCGCGTTCGCCGAGCCATAGAGTTGACCGCTGTCTCCGGCCTGACGGATCAAGGTCACGCTCAGGCCGCCGATCTGCTCCGCCACGGCCTCGGCTTCCCGCCGCCGCTCCAGGTTCCGTGCCTCAAGCTGCGCCCTCTGGACCTCGAACCGCTTCTGGTTCTCCTCCGTTGCCGGCGCGGCCTTCTTCTGGGGGATCAGGTAGTTACGCGCATAACCCGCGCGGACCCGAACGATCTCTCCCATCTGGCCCAGATTTTCGACACGCTCCAGAAGGATAACCTGCATTTTCTACTCCTTGTGCGCGCGCGGACCGATGCGGTTCCGCACGCCCGCCCACTGCTCGATCATGCCGAGACCGGCGACGACAGCGCCGGCCATGACGGTGAAAATGACCAGACTGATGTAAAAGGCCGTCAACAGCATACCCCCGGCGCGACTCCGCCGGGCGAAAACATGAACGACGACTAGGCCAAGAAAGAAGTACGGCGTCGCCAGGATGAGGACGGTGCTCCGCGCCAGGTACTGGACATCGCCGGCGGTCACGAGTGAGAGAGCGGCGGCGGCGACAAGCGGCCACGCCAGCCACTCGGGCAGCCTCAGCGCCGACCAGTCTGGCGTCGGCCGCAGTGCCCAGCCTCTGCGGGCGACGATCCGTTGCGCCAGCAGCGCGTTCCCGACCATGAGGATCTGCCAGCTAATCCCGAACAGGCCGATGAAGAATGGCGCGGCGTTCTGGATGAAGCCCTGGCGGGCGTCGCCCGGCAGCGCCGCCATGCTGACGGCCACCGCCTGATCGAGAAGCGAGCGCATCGCCGCCTCGATACCTTCGGGACCGCTGATGACCGCCGCCGCGGTGCAGCCGAGGCTGGCGGCATAGATGGCGAGCACTGTCAGACAGGCGCCGGCGGCCGCGGCTCCCCGGACCTCGTCCGTTGCGGTAGCGGCCGGCGCACTTGGCGCCGGCGCTTGTCGTGCGCCGGTCCCGGCCAACGCGGCGTGGACAAGCAGCCAGGCCGGCAGGGCATGCAGGCCGGCGTAGACACCGGCCGCGGCGCTCCCGGCAAGAGCCACGGCCGCGAGAATGCCGGCGCCCGCGGCGATTGCGACGCCCTGCGGACCGCGCGCCAAACCCACCGCCAGCAGCGGCAGCGGCGCGAGGCAGGCCAGGAAAAAGCTGCCCGGGAGACCGACCTGCGCCCCCATCGCCGCTATCGCGCTGAGGCCGCCGCCGGCCGCTGCGATGAGCGCCGTACTGCCCATGCGTTGTCCCGCTCCTTCGCGCGCGTCGCGGGCGGCCGAACCGCCCGCATCGACGACGCCCAGGCGCCGCCGCAACGCCATTTTTGCCGTCACCTACTTCAGAACGTAGGGCAGCAGAGCGAGAAAACGCGCCCGCTTGATCGCCCGCGCCAATTCGCGCTGTTTCTTGGCCGAGACTGCCGTGATCCGGCTCGGCACCATTTTGCCGCGCTCCGAGACGAAGCGCTGCAGCAGCCGGATGTCCTTGTAGTCGATGATCGGGGCGTCGGGCCCGGAGAACGGGCAACTCTTCCGCCGGCGGAAAAACGGTCTGCGCGTGGCCGCCATTATGCCGTCCCTCCTATCCCGGCGTCGCTCGGGCGCGCGTCAACACCACGTCCGCCGTCGTCCCGACTCCGGTCTTCGCGCCCACGATCATCGCGGCTTCGGTCGTCGCGGGGTCGATCGTCGCGTCCACGGTCGTCGCGACGCGGCCCCCGGTCGTCACGACGCGGTCCTCGGTCGTCTCGACCGGCGCGGCTCTGAAGCATGGGCGAAGGCCCTTCCTCCAGCTTCTCGACGCGGACGACCATGTGGCGAAGCACATCCTCGCTCAGGCGCATCTGCCGTTCCATCTCGTGGATGGCGGCTGCCGGCGCGTCGATATTCAGAAGAACGTAGTGGCCCTTGCGATTCTTCTTGATGCGGAAGGTCAGGGAGCGGAGGCCCCAGTGCTCGCGTTTGGTCACCTGGCCGCCGTTTTCTTCGATGACCCGGGTGAAGCCGTCGGCGAGGACTTCCACCTGCGGCGCGGAAACATCCTGGCGTGCGATGAGCACGCACTCGTAAAGCGACAATTCGGTCTCCTTCGGGCTTGTCTCAACCGGGCCGATGCGGCCACGGCATAGCCGGTACGTCTCCAGCAACGAAAACGCGTCCGGCAAGGAAACGAGAAGCCGGTGATAAAGCACGATCCGCGACCTGTTTGCAAGCTCGGTGGCGGGCAGAGTTCGAGGAGATCGCAGCCGGACCGCCTACGCCTTTCTCGCGTATGCTTCGTGCTCCGTCACCGGCTGTTGCCGGAGCGCGCCACGAATGTTGCAGCAGTGCGGCGCCGTGGTGGCCAAAGCTTGACAGGCCTTCGTCAGCGGCTATTGAAGTGCCGGGATGAATGGCGCGCCGAAGCAACGGCGGCCGGCGGCATCCTGGGGGCAGAATGTTCGACCTCTCCGGCAGGACTGCATTAGTCACCGGTGCGTCCGGCGGCATCGGCGGCGCGATTGCGCGCGCGCTCGCCCGCCAGGGTGCGCGGGTGGTCGTCAGCGGGACGCGCGTTGCCGCGCTTGAGGCTCTCGCCGCCGATCTCGGTCCGTCCGCTGTCGTCGTGACCGCCGATCTTGCCGCGCCCGACGGCGCCGCAGCGCTGCTGAAGGCTGCGGAAGCGGAAGCCGGCGGGTTGGACATTCTCGTCAACAATGCCGGGCTGAGTCGCGACGGGCTTGTTATGCGGATGTCCGACGCCGACTGGCAGACGGTGCTCGATGTCGATCTGACCGCCGGGTTCCGCCTGATCCGCGGCGCGCTGCGCGGGATGATGAAGCGGCGCTGGGGCCGGGTCATCGGGATCAGCTCCATCATCGGCTTTACCGGCAACACCGGCCAGGCAGCCTACGCCGCGGCGAAGGCCGGCATGGTCGGCATGACCAAGGCGCTGGCGCAGGAAGTCGCGAGCCGCGGGATCACCGCGAACTGCATCGCCCCCGGCTTTATCGAAACCGAGATGACCCGTGAGCTCGCCGAACGCCACCGCGAGGGGTTGCTTCAGTCGATCCCGGCCGGCCGCTTCGGCGGCGGTGGGGACGTCGCCGCATGCGCGGTCTTTCTCGCCAGCGACGAGGCGGGCTATGTTACCGGTCAGACCCTTCACGTGAACGGCGGAATGGCCATGATATGAGGATCTTGCGGCGCCGGGACGGCAGGGCGGGCTTGGCCCGGCGTAAGCGCGTGCGCAGGGGTTGCGCGCTAGTCAAGGTTCGGGAAGTATGCTACCAGACTTCGCCTTTCGCTGCGGTGCAGCGTGAGCGCGGTCGCGCCAACGGGCGTTTACATCTGCGGCATCAATGAGGGACTGAGGAATAAGACGATGAATGACGTGGCCGATCGCGTGAAGAAGATTATCGTCGAGCATCTGGGGGTGGAAGAAGCAAAGGTCGTCGAGGGCGCGAGCTTCATCGACGATCTCGGTGCCGACAGCCTCGACACCGTCGAGTTGGTCATGGCCTTCGAGGAAGAGTTCGGTATCGAGATCCCGGACGAGGCCGCGGAGAAGATTCTCAGCGTCAAGGACGCCATCGACTACATCAAGAACGCCACAGCTTAGCCGATCGGTCTCGCGCGGGTGGGGCGCAAGCGCCGCGTCGCTATGGGCGCGGTATCACCACCTGGAACGAACGTTGGAGCGCCATGAGACGCGTTGTCGTAACCGGCCTGGGTCTGGTGTCGCCGCTCGGGTGCGGCGTCGACGTGACCTGGAACCGTCTGATCAACGGGGAGTCCGGCCTCGGGGCCATCCAGTCCTTCGATGTCTCCGACCTCCCGGCGAAGGTCGCGGCGCAGGTGCCGCGTGGCGACACCGCCAGCGGCCTGTTCAACCCCGACGACTGGGTCTCGCCGAAGGAGCAGCGGCGGATGGACCCGTTCATCGTCTTCGGCCTTGTCGCTGCCGAACAGGCAGTCCGTGATTCCGGCTGGAAAGCGGACGGCGAGGAAGATCAGGTTCGCAGCGGCGTCATGATCGGCTCGGGCATCGGCGGCCTGCAGGAAATCGCCAAGGGTGCGCTTATCGTCGAGGGCGGCAACGTGCGAAAGCTCAGCCCGTTCTTCATTCCGGCGGCGCTGATCAACCTGATCAGCGGCTACGCTTCGATCCGCTACGGGTTCCGGGGCCCCAACCACTCGGCCGTGACCGCCTGCGCAACGGGCGCGCACGCGATCGGCGACGCCGCCCGGCTGATCGCGCTCGACGATGCCGACGTGATGCTCGCCGGCGGCTCGGAGGCGGCGATCTGCCGGCTCGGGATCGCGGGATTCTCGGCGGCCAAGGCGCTCTCGACCAGGTTCAACGACACGCCGCAGAAGGCGTCGCGGCCGTGGGATGTCGATCGTGACGGCTTCGTCATGGGCGAAGGCGCCGGGGTGCTTGTCCTCGAGGAGCTGGAACACGCCAGGAAGCGTGGGGCGAAGATCTACGCCGAGGTGGTCGGCTACGGCCTCTCGGGCGATGCCTACCATATCACCGCGCCGGCACCCAATGGCGACGGCGCCTACCGCTGCATGCAGGGCGCTTTCCGGCACGCGAACATGAACCCCGAGGATGTGGACTACGTCAACGCCCACGGAACCTCGACTCCGCTGGGCGACGAGATCGAACTCGGCGTCGTCAAGCGCGTGTTCGGCAACGCCGCCGCCAACATCTCGATGTCGTCGACCAAATCTGCGATCGGCCACCTGCTGGGTGCCGCCGGCGCTGCCGAAGCGATCTTTTCCATCATGGCGCTGAATACCGGCATCGTCCCGCCGACCCTCAACCTCGACCGGCCGTCCGAAGGCTGTGACCTCGACCTCGTGCCGCACGTCGCCAAGGAGCGCCCGGTTCGCGCCGCACTATCCAACTCGTTCGGATTCGGCGGGACCAACGCGTCGCTGATCTTCACCAAGGTGCATTGACGGCCGCAACAACATCGCGACAGGCGTCGCCTTGCGCATGATCCTGCGCACCATCCTGGTGCTTGGCGCAATCGCGCTGATCGGCGCCGGGGCCGCGGCCTGGGCCGTGCACCAGTTCAACCGGCCGGGTCCGGCGACGAGCGAAACCACCGTCATCATCAACAAGGGGGACGGGCTTGCCGCCATCGCCGCACAGCTGGCGGAGGCTGGCGTGATCGCCGATCCCCTGATCTTCCGCCTCGGCGTCCGGGCGATGGGCGAGGCGGGACGCCTGCGGGCCGGGGAATACGCTTTCGCGCCGGGAACAAGTGCGCGCGCCCTCGCCGCCGAACTGGCCGCCGGGCGAACCGTCGTCCGCCGCCTGACCATCCCGGAAGGGCTGACCAGCGCCGAGATCGCAGCACTCGTGGCCTCGGCGCCCGGCCTCGCCGGCGAGGTCGAGGCGGTGCCGGAGGAGGGCACGCTGCTGCCCGAAACCTACCACTTCTCCTACGGTGACAGTCGGGCGGAGCTGACCGCGCGAATGCAAAAGGCAATGGCCGCGGCGATGGCCGAGCTATGGCCGCACCGGAGCGCAGACCTTCCGTTCGCGTCGCCGACCGAGGCTGTTACTCTTGCCTCCATTGTGGAAAAGGAAACCGCTCTTCCGGCCGAGCGGCCGCGGGTCGCCGCCGTTTTCATCAACCGGCTGAAGCGCGGCATGCCGCTGCAAGCCGATCCCACCGTTGCCTACGCCAGGACCGCGGAGGGCGAGGTGGCGGACCAGCCGCTGACTCGCGCCGATCTCGCCCGACCGTCGCCCTACAACACCTATCTAAACCGCGGGCTGCCGCCGACCCCGATCGCGAACCCCGGCCGGGCTTCGCTGGCGGCGGTGCTCAACCCGGCGGACAGCGACGAGCTTTACTTCGTCGCCGACGGCTCGGGCGGCCACGCCTTCGCCCGGACGCTGGCCGAGCACAACCGCAACGTCGCGGATTGGCGCCGCCGGCAGGGCGATTAGAGGGGTAGGCCGGTGAGGACACTGAAAGTAGCCGCGTGTCGCTGACCATCGCCCTGACCGACACCGGAGGGGTGATCCGCTGGCTCGACCTTTTCGGCGTGGCGGTCTTCGCCGCGAGTGGCGCGCTTACCGCCTCGCGCAAGCAGATGGATGTGGTTGGCTTCATGCTGATTGCCGCCATGACCGGCATCGGCGGCGGGTCGATCCGCGATCTCCTGCTTGGCCGCGTTCCGGTCTTCTGGATCGCGGAGCCGCTCTATCTTGTCCTTTGCATCGGCGTCGCCCTCGTCGCGTTCTTCACCGCACCTTTTCTGGAGTCCCGCTTCCGGGTCCTGCTCTGGGCCGATGCCATCGGTCTTGCCGCGTTCTCGGTCATCGGCGCCGCGACCGCGTCAAGGGCCGGCACGCCGGCGAGCGTCGCCATTTTAATGGGTGTGATTACCGCGACCTTCGGCGGCCTGATCCGCGACGTGCTGTCGAGAGAGGTGCCGCTGATCCTTCACCGCGAGATCTACGCGACGGCGGCCGCCGTGGGAGCGACAACCTTCGTCGTTCTGCAAGCGGCGAATGTATCCGAGTCCGTCAGCACCGCCGCCGGCTTCGGCCTCGCCCTTCTCATCCGGGCGCTCGGCATTGCCTTTCACCTGTCGTTGCCCTCCTATCGCCCCCGGCCCGGCGGCCGCCATGATGACGAGGGCGAACCCTGATGTTCATGGCGATGGGCCGGCTGGCTCTCATCCGCCGTCTCACCTTGTTGCCGCTCGGTGCCGGCGATATAAGGGATTGATTGGCAAGGCTGTTGGGGATTGCTGTGACGTTGTCGTCGATGACCGGTTTCGGCCGTACGGAAGGACAGACCGACGGTTGCGCCTGGGTCTGGGAACTGCGCAGCGTCAACGGCAAGGGCCTCGACATTCGCTGCCGGCTACCCGCCGGCTTCGAGGTTCTGGAGCCCCCCAGTCGCGGGCGGGTCGCCGCCCTCTTCAAGCGGGGCAACATTTCTTTGAACCTCACGCTCGAGCGGACGGCGCAGGCTGGCTCCGTCCGCCTCAATGAGGCCGTCCTCGACCAGATCATGGCTCTTCTGCCGGAGATCGAAAGCCGCCTGCCGCGGGCAGCGCCACCCAGCGCGGAGCGTCTCCTGGCCTTGCGCGGCGTCATCGAGGTGGTTGACGAGATGCCCGGTGGAGACGAACGGGTGGCGCTGGAGACGGCGCTGCTCGACGGCCTCGACGAGGCTCTGCAGGCCCTGGCGTCGATGCGCCGTCAGGAAGGAGCGCGCCTGCTTTCGGTTCTGGTCGAACAGCTCGACCGGATCGCGGCGCTCTGCTCCCAGGCCGAGGCCCTGGCGGCGATGCAGCCGGCGGCGATCTTCGAGCGGCTGCGCCAGCAGATCGCCGCGCTTGGCGAGACTGTGCCGGCGCTGCCCGAGGAGCGGCTGGCCCAGGAGGTCGCTTTGCTTGCGACGAAGGTCGACACGCGCGAGGAACTCGACCGGCTCAAGTCGCACCTCGATGCGGTCCGGGCGCTGCTTGCCGGCGATGACGCCGTCGGTCGTCGCCTCGATTTCCTTTGTCAGGAGTTCAACCGCGAGGCCAACACCCTCTGCTCGAAATCGGCCGACGTTGAGCTGACCGCTGTCGGTATCGAGCTCAAGGCGGTGATCGAGCAGTTCCGTGAACAGGTCCAGAATATCGAATGAACCCGGTGGACGCCGATCCGCCCGATGCGGCTGATCCGCCCGCTCCGGAGGCGGACCGGCAGGCCTCAGCTGTCATTGCCCGCCGTGGCCTGATGCTTGTCCTGTCGTCGCCGTCGGGCGCCGGCAAGTCTTCCATTGCCCGGACGCTGCTCGCACGCGACGCTAACCTCAGCATGTCGGTTTCGGTAACGACGCGCCCCCCGCGGCCGGGCGAGATCGACGGGACGGACTACAAATTCATCAGCGAGGCCGCCTACGGCGAGATGGTCGCCGCCGATGGCCTGCTTGAGTACGCGCGCGTGTTCGACAACCACTACGGCACGCCGCGCGCTCCGGTCGAAGTGGCGATGCGGCTCGGCCGCGACGTCCTCTTCGATGTCGACTGGCAGGGCACCCAGCAGCTGCGCCAGAACGCGCGCGCCGATCTGGTCAGCGTCTTCATCCTGCCGCCGTCGCGCGCCGAACTCGAACGGCGGTTGCGCCAGCGCGCCCAGGATCCGAATGAGGTGGTTCGTCGACGCATGGCCAAGGCCGCCGACGAGATGAGCCACTGGGCCGAGTACGACTATGTCATCGTCAATGATCGGCTCAAAACCGCCGTCGCCGGCGTCGAGGCGATCCTTGCCGCCGAGCGCCTGCGCCGGGACCGGAGGATCGGTCTCGCCGCGTTTGTAACCTCCGTCAGCGCGCGCTGAGCCCGTGGCGCCTCGCGTTCGTGCGCGCCGGCCGGCGCGCGGCGGCGACTGTGAGCGCCGTCACTGCGGCGCGCGCGCCGTCCGCTTATACATCCTGAAGTAACACAACCGAGCGACAACACGTAGAGCGTGCGCTGACTGGCGCGCCGATCGTGGTCTTCGCCAAGCGCCGCCGGCATCGCGTCCGTGCCGATGCCAAGTCAGGAACCGCCTCGCTGTGCGGATGCGAGAGATGCGCTCATGATCTTCAACAGTGAAGCGTTCATCGTCTTTGCCGCGGCGTTCTTCTCCATCTACTTCTTCGTTCCGTACAGGGCGCAGATCCTGCTGTCCCTGAGTGCGAGCTATCTCTTCTACGGGTGGTGGGACTGGCGGTTTCTCGGCCTCATCGTCGGCAGCACCGCCTTCAACTATCTCGCCGGGCTGCTCCTGGCCCGCACCCCGTGCAGCACGACGCGTCGCCGCCGTCTTGCCGTCGTCATCGCCGCCAACCTGATCGTCCTCGGATTCTTCAAATATTTCCATTTCTTCGCCGATGGGCTGCTGAGGATTTTCGACACGCTGGGCCTGCAGGCGAATTCGTCGTCCCTGCACATCATTCTGCCCATCGGAATCTCGTTCTTCACGTTTCACTCGCTCAGCTACGTCATCGACATCCATCGCGGAAAGATCAAGGCCGAGCCTGACCCTACCGTCTTCGCGACCTACATCGCGCTGTGGCCGCAATTGGTCGCCGGGCCGATCGTCCGCGCATCGCGGCTCATCCCGCAGCTGAAGACCAGGAAGCGGTTCAGTTTCGCCCGCTTCCTCGTGGGCGCGGAGCTCGTGATCATCGGCTTTTTCCTCAAGCTCGTCATCGCCGACCGGCTGGCCCCGATCGTCGACAACATCTTCGCCGCACCGGACGCGGTTAACGGCTTGAACGTTCTGATCGGCGTCATCTTCTTCGGGTTTCAGATCTACGGCGATTTCTGCGGCTACTCGCTGATTGCCATCGGTCTCGCCCGCATCATGGGCCTCAATCTCGGCCGCAACTTCCGCCGGCCCTACTTCGCCGCCAGCTTCAGCGACTTCTGGCAACGCTGGCATATCTCGCTGTCGACCTGGTTGCGCGACTACCTCTACGTCCCGATGGGGGGAAGCCGCGGCGGCCGGCTTGCGACGTTCCGCAATCTATCGGCAACCATGCTGCTGGGCGGACTGTGGCATGGCGCGGCCTGGACGTTCGTCATCTGGGGCGCGTTGCACGGCGCGTATCTGGTCGTCCAGCGCCTGCTGTCACCGGTGCACCGGATCGCGCAGGGTCTTGGCGGCGTCGCCTATCGCGGCCTCATCGGCGCGGAGATACTTGGAGTTTTCATCGCCGTTCTCACCGCGTTCGTGTTCTTCCGCGCATCGGATTTCCATGAAGCTTCCCTTGTCTTCACGCAGATCTTCGCAGGCGCCTATGAATTCGGCGGCGTCCAGAACAAGTTCCAGGTGGCGCTGGGCGCGGGCTTCATAGCCCTCCTCGTCGGCGCCGAGGCGTGCGCGGAAGCGCCCCGCGTTCGCAATGCATTTCGGCGTGCGCGCGGCTTGCGGCTGACGATGGCGGTCTCGATGCTGTGCATGCTCGCCTTGTTCGGCGCCTTCGCCGGCAGTCAGTTCATCTATTTCCAGTTCTGAGCGCTCAGCCGATGTGGAAGAAACTCGGGTTCGTTATCGCTTTCCTCGGGCTTATGTTTGCAGCCGACCGCGGCCTCTCGTCGGTCCTCGGCCGGCTCGTGATGGCGAGC